>CAYWYX010000115.1:0-6122 GCA_964462735.1 uncultured Acidobacteriota bacterium
TTACTTATGGCGTTATCAATGATGGAGGCAGTCCGGGGCATCGCAGTGGAGATGGTGCTTATATCCCTGCTCAGGATTAATGAGGGATTTGAGCCAGAGATAGCTCTGTATTTACAAAGGCTGGTTTTGAACAGAAAACTATTGCTAGTAGGTGTGGTTGCACTTTGAACCATCCACGAAACTTGGTAAATATATATTACGGCAGAGTCAAACAGACCAGAAAATATGAACCTCTTTAGTTTAAAAAAGAACAAGTTATCAACTATTGAATCCAAACCTTTTGAGTATGAAAAAGATATCCAAAATATTAGACAAATAAACATTAATAGTTTTTTCTATTGAACTAAGACCCTGCCGTATTTATGATGCCGGAATAAAGATTTAATTTGACTGCAAGAAATAGCGAGGATCTATCTAATGTGGAAATATTTTGAAAGCTTGCCCTTAAAAGATAAGAACAACATAGCATCTCTTGGTGAGGGGAATACTGCTTTGGTTCCTAGTTCTCAAATAGGACCCTCACTAGGCCTGAAAAATTTGTACTTCAAATTAGAGTTTCAGAATCCCTCAGGGTCGTATAAAGACCGTTTTGCTAGTATGGCAGCTTCTCTAATGCGAGAAGAATCGAGGAAAACAATGGTTGCCACGTCTTCTGGCAATACGGGTTCAGCCTTAGCTGCATATGCAGCCCGATTTGGTTTTGAGCTTGATCTTTATGTTCTGGAGACAGCATCTCAACAGAAATTAGTGCAAGCAGTTGCCTATGGTGCCAAGGTGATTCGAGTAAGAAAATTTGGTGTTACTGAGGATGGAACTAATTCAGTTATAGAGCGACTAAAGGCCAAAGCTAAGAGTAGCGATTCAGTGTTGTTTATTTCTGCAACCTGCATAAGTCCTCGAGAAATGGAAGGGGTGAAAACAATCGCGTTTGAAATCTGCGAACAACTAGATTCTGCTCCTGATCACATGTTTATTCCGATTGGAGGGGGAGGTCTGTTTTTTCAATGTTACAGTGGTTTTTTGGAAAGGTTCAATGCAGGAAGGACTGATCATGTGCCAAAGATGCATGCCGTTCAGCCCGAGGGTTGTGCTACAGTAGCCGGTCCGTTAACAAGAAACGAAAAACGTGCTCAGGCTGTGACTTGTACCAGCGAAATTTCAGGATTGCAGGTAGCTAGTGTCTTAGATGCACAGATAGCAGTAGATGCAGCATTAGCTAGTAAGGGCTCTGGTCAGATGATGTCAGACGAATTAATCTATTCATGGCAGGCCAGGCTTATTCGAGAAGAAGGAATTTATACAGAACCTGCAGGAGCAACAGCTCTGGCAGGCTTAGAATTAGCTCTGAAAAAAGGCTTGCTGAATCCAAATGAAAAGGTTGTTTGTTTAGTGACTGGTGGAGGATTTAAACACCTTGATTCTATCGATACTTTGTTGAAGGACTCCCCTATGCCACTTATTGATGTTGGTGAGATTTAGAGAGAGGATAAATGATGTCCGATAGGCGTATTGTAGTGGTAGGCTGTGGCTCCATTGGTCGACGGCATGCACGACTCTTGTCAGATCGTAAGGATTTGTCACTTGAAATTTGTGAAAGGTCTCCTGAGCATCTAACCCGTGCATTGGAAGAAGTGGGGAATGTGCCAACGCACACATCTTTTAAGGAAATGTTAGAAACTAAGCCAGAGATGGTTGTTATAGCAACCCCTCACAGCTTACATGCGGAACAATCGATTGAAAGCCTTAGAGCAGGTTGCCATGTATTGTGTGAGAAACCCATGAGCCACAATTTAGCTGAAGCTAAGCAGATGGTTAGTGCTGTTGAAAATAGCGATCGGGTTTTTAGCGTTGGGTTTACTTTTCATTTTCATCCGGTGATGCTCAAAATACGAGATATGATTAAGAATGGAGTCCTTGGTCAGCTCCTTTATCTTCATTTCCATATTGGTACTTATTTGACATTAATGAACTCTGTTTCACGCCATCAAGCTGAGGTTGAAGGGGCAATTGCTATGGATTATGCACATCAACCAGATCTCTATTGTTGGTGGCTAGACAAATTGCCAACTTCAGTTTATGCCGTGGGTATGAAGGGCGGTAAATTACCTCTGCAGTCGAACCCTAACGTTATGGCTATTATTCTCGAATATGACAAGTCTCCGATTGCTACTCTTCACCTGAACTATGTTCAACATCCTGACCGCGGCTATTGTGAAGTCGTTGGGGAAAAGGGCTGGATCTTTTTTGACTCTAAGTCAAGCACCCTAAGAATTGGAATGCATGAGGGGCATCTGGAAACTACTGAAGAATATTCTATTGGGAGGGACTCATTGTATGTAACGGAGCATCAAGCCTTTTTAGATGCCATCGCAGGAAAGAGAACTCCTGAAAGTCCGGCTCAAGAATCAATTCGTTCAATGCAGATTGTTGAGGCAACATTGCAATCTTGGAAAAGAAATGCTCGCATTAATCTTTCCGTTGATTGAGATTGTATTCAGGTTTGAAATTAGACTTAATGAATATGATAAATGTAGAGTAGAAATTTTTACACTCTTTGTGGAAAGGGAAAAATGGAAAAGGTAGCTGAATTTGAAATCGGATCCATCGTTAAAAATTCTAAGGAAATTCAATCCTTAACAATTGATTTTCCGGAAGGAGTAGGCGATTTACCTCGACAAAGCTTGTTATGTTCAAGTGGGTTTTGTTCGGAGGAGCAGATTATTAATGAGATGTCTTCTCGAATTTATGACAGGGAATCGGGGAAGAACCTTAGTGGAAAACTCTCGTTACCCGTTCTTGTTGCAAAAGGAAAACAGGAGGGTCAAACCCTGGTAGTTACAGCCGGCATTCATGGTGATGAGTATGAAGGAATGGAAGCGATCTACCGAGTTTTTGAGAATCTTGATCCTGAAAAGATGAAGGGGACTTTTGTGGCCCTCCCTGTTGTCACCTTGCCGGCTTTTTGGTTAGGTATCCGTAATAACCCAGTTGACATGAAGAATATGGCCCGAGTATTTCCGGGTTCCTCAGAGGGGACTTTAAGTGAACGTTTAGCATGGAAGTTGTTACAGTCAGTCTTACGTCATGCTGATTTGTATATCGACCTTCACAGTTCTGGAAGAAATTACCGTATGTTAACACTATGCGGATATTCAACACAGGGAAGACAAGCAGAAATTGCCAGCCGAGCAGCATATGCCTTTGGGGCTCCGGTAGTTTGGGCTCACCCGGAAACTTCTCCCGGACGAACACTGTCAGCAGCGCTGGATCTAGAAATCCCATCGCTCTATACCGAAGCCTACGGTGGAGGACATGTTCGCTTTGAAGATGTAGAGTGTTACACTCGGGGTCTAGCTAATTTGTTGAAATTTTTAGATATTACTGCTCTCGAACAGTCCGGCCTTCCACAGGGATATAATCCAAGGTTTCTAAAAGGATCTGGAGATATGGACGTTGCCATTAAATGTAAAAAAGGAGGGATGTTTTTCCGTTCTGTCGAGGTAGGTGATAATGTTCAAGCCAATGATGTTTTAGGCATTGTCCGTAGTCTTGAAGGTAGAATTGAAGAAAAGATTGTAGCTAGTCAGGACAGTGTGGTCATGCTTGTACGGGCCACTCCTCGTATTTACCCAGGGGAAACAGCGGCAGCTCTGACTTTTGAGGGTTAAATTTATATTATTTTAGACAAGGTTCTGACTATAGTTTTTTCCAATTCTTGATGTGGCATCAATATGAAACTCACGGGTAAAGTCACTATTATAACAGGTGGTGGAACTGGTATAGGAAAAGGAATTGCAAAACGCTTTGCTGAAGAAGGAGCTAAGTTGATTTTGGCTCAGCGGAGGCGTGAAGTTGTTGAACAGACAGCAAAAGAAGTGGGTGCAATAGCTATGGTTTGTGATGTGTCATGCAAGACACAGGTCCAAAACCTTATCGATAAGACAATGAAGCAGTTTGGAAGAATTGATGTCCTCGTTAATAATGCAGCTATCACAGGGATGGCAGCCTTAACTCCTTTCCTCAACTGCTCGGAAGAGGCTTGGGATAAGGTTCTGGATGTTAATCTCAAAGGAACTTTTCTTTGTTCTCAGGCAGCTGCCCAACATATGGTGGCTCAACAGGGTGGAGTCATCATTAATATTTCATCGGTAGGAGCTTTTGCTGCTCAGCAACAGGCTTCGGCCTATTGTGCTAGTAAAGCTGGAATGGAAGGGTTGACCAAAGCCATGGCTTTAGAGTTGTCTCCACATGGTGTGCGAGTGGTAGGAATTGCCCCAGGGGATATTATGGTGGAAAAAAATCAACAACAGAGTCAAGAAATGACGACTATTGGCATTGACCGAACTTTTTCACGAAAAACCCCTTTGGCGCGTCGAGGATTACCCGAAGAGATTGGTACAGTAGCAGTATTTCTAGCCTCGCAAGATGCCAGTTTTGTCCAAGGCTCGACATGGGTTGTTGATGGTGGATTCCTTGTTTACTGATCTGACATATTATTGTTTATAAAACTCAAATATTGAAGTTAGAGTTGTAGTCAAATACTAGTATTAAGGTATTGAAAAATAAGGAAAGCAAAGAATAAGAATTAACTTTTTCGAGGTAAATGGTCTAAAAGCAATGTTACTGATGAAAATGGAGAAACTATGGCAAATTTTGAACCCGTTGTTTATTTAAGAGATGCATTAGTGCCCGCTTCTCAAGCTAAAATTGCCTATTACGATTATGGCATTGTTTTGGGTGCTACCGTGACGGATCTTGTCAGAACCTATGAACACAAACCATTTCGGTTAGATGATCACCTAAATCGTTTCTACGAATCCTGTAAGTATGCAAGGATTCAACCACTCTTAAGTATAGAGGAATCCAGAGCAGTTATATTTGATCTACTCAAACATAATTTGAAAGGGATTGAGCCATCAGAGGAACTAGCCATCGTTATGTTTATTACGCCAGGGGAACTTCCTGTATATGCGGGACTCCCTCAAGATAGTGTGCATCAGGGTCCGACTTTTTGCATTCATAGTTATTCGATGCCAATGGATACGTTTCAGCCTCTTTTTCGTGAAGGCGCCCATGTAGTCATTCCATCAATTCGTCATATTCCCCCTGAATGTATAGATCCCAAAGCAAAGAATCGAAGTCGCCTTCATTGGTGGATGGCAGATCAGGAAACGCGTCTTGTTGATCCAAAGGCCATCACTGTCTTATTAGATATGGAAGGGAACATTAGTGAAGCTAGTGGAGCTAATTTTCTAATTGCAAAAAAAGGTGCTGTAATTTCTCCTACATTCAAAAATATTTTGTGGGGAGTTAGTTTGTTAACGATTCAAGAACTATGCAGTGAGCTGAAAATTCCATTTGTTCAAAAAAACTTGCAGGTCCATGATGTTGTCAATGCTGATGAGGCTTTTCTGTCAACAACTCCTTACGGGATTGCCCCTGTAACCAAGGTTAATAAAATTTCCATTTCTGACGGAAAATCAGGACCAATTTTCCGCAGGATTGTCGAAGCTTGGAGTAACAAAGTGGGGATGGATGTCCTAGCGCAAATTATGGAAGCGGAAAAAATTTACTAATAAAATCTGACTCAAAAACTCGATTCGTTCATACAAAGAAAAAGTTGACAGTTTGATTACTGGAGGAATAGGAAGAAATGAAAAAGGTAAAAGTTGTTGATACAGGAGTTATCAGCCGAAATCACAATCCAGGTTATGAATATTCTTTTGCCTGTCATAGTCATCTTGCTCAGCTATCGAACAATGAATTGCTATGTACCTTTCAAAGTGGTCAGGCCTTATACAGTGTAGACTCGGTAATGAAGCAAGCACGGTCTACAGATGGTGGCAATACCTGGAACTCTGAAGGGTTAATTTATGATCCTGTTAACGATAAGAGGCCGTACTCCTACCATGCGCCAGTGCTCTGTCGAGTTTCCAATAACTCCTTAGTTATTACAGCTCAACGTTGGGATCGGTCAGATCCCAAGCATCCTGTTTTTAATGAAGAAACCGCAGGAATTTTACCGGCTGAGACGATTTTCTTTCAGTCGACAGACAATGGAGCGAACTGGTCAGGACCGCAGGTGCTGAATGTTCCTGAGGGTATGATTATTACTCCAAGTT
>CAYWYX010000116.1:0-6041 GCA_964462735.1 uncultured Acidobacteriota bacterium
ATATTGAACTAGTTTCTTGCAATCTGAAAATCAACTAAAAGACCCCTCTACATCCATATTCTCCTCGTTACTTGTTTTTACTAACTAGATGCCTGTTGAATAAATATGTCTTGGGCATTCCTAGAACAGTCATCCCCTGATGGACTCCGGAGAACATATTGTCCATCGGGCTTAAGGTCCCAAGCAGAACAGTTATCCTCGTCATAAACTCTAATAATATCATCAATTTCACGCTTTAGGTTTTGATCCTGAATCATAATGACGGTCTCCACCCGGTCATTAAGATTTCGTTTCATCAGATCAGCTGACCCCAAATAATATTCTGGATTCCCCTCGTTATGGAATCTAAAGATTCGGCTATGCTCCAGAAAACGGTTTACTATGCTGTAAACTCGTATTCCTTCAGAAAGGCCGGCGATACCTGGGCAAAGACAACACAAGCCCCTGACATTAAGGGTAACTGGAACTCCGACACTACTGGCTGAATAAAGCTCACTGATAATTTCCAAGTCTTGAAGCTGGTTGAGCTTGGCATAGATCCCACTAGGCAGGCCAAGCTTTGCTTGCCCTGCTTCTCGACGAATTAAATCCTGTAAACGCTGCCGCATTGAAATTGGTGCGACCAAAACTTTTTGATAATCTTCATTGAAAAAATTTAATGGACCACCATTAAGATCAGCTCCACCGGCAAGAACATTGTATAGATTTGAGATTTCTTCACAGAGATGAGGTTCCGAAGTTAATATCCCAAGATCTTCGTAAAGCCTAGCCGTTTCTGAATGGTAGTTCCCAGTGCCAATGTGGGCATATTGTCGATTCTTTTTCCCTTCCTTTCTGTCTACCAGGATTAACTTTGCATGGGTCTTTAAACGTCTCACACCATAATTAACCTGGACACCCTCTTTTTCCAAGAACTTACCCCAGGCAATGTTGGCTGCCTCGTCAAAGCGAGCAGTAATTTCAATTAAAACTGTTACCTTTTTACCTTGGCGTGCAGCGAGAACCAAGGCTTTAATAATGGGTGAATCCTTACTAGTTCTATAAATCGTTATTCTAATTGCTGAAACAGTTGGATCCAAAGCTGCTAAATTTAGGAACTTCAGGACAGACGAATCAAAACTATGGTATGGATAGTGAAGTAAAATATCACCTCTACTGATTTCTTTAAATAATTTAGAGGGAACATCAAGATCAACACCAGCCAGACGTGGATGATCAACTGGATAGTGTTTGGAAAATCTAAGTTTTGATGCCCCCTCAATATTAAGCTGGGTTAGACTTTCTAATCCCAAAAAATGGTTTACTATGTAAAGTTCCTTGCGCTTAATCTTAAATTGCTTCCTCAAAAGCTTAATCAAACTGGCAGGCATACCGTTGCTGACTTGAATTCGAACAACACCAGCAAAACGCCGTAATTTTAATTCGGCACTCACCTGTTCAACAAAGCTATTTGATTCACTGTAAAGATTTTCTTCTAGTATAGGTTCTATTTGTCCTTCAATTCCACGAGTCACCCGAAAGTAGTGGATATTTTGAAATTTCACAGAGGGATATACTTGATTCAAATTTGCCGCGATTACCTGTTCTATTGGAACTGAAAAATTCCCATTATGGAGTGTAAGCCAACGTGGCAAGCTCTTAGGAATCTTAAGATACAAAACTTGCCTGTCACCCTCCTTACTTTCTGGAAGAAACGTGACCAAATTTAGTTGCAGATTCTCAACAAAAGGAAAAGAATTACTTTCATTCACAACTAAGGGTCTCAAAATAGGTTGAATTGATTTCTCAAAGTAACAACAAAGCTCTTGTTTTTGGCTCTTACTTAACCCATCATAATGGGCAATTCCGCTTCCAATAGCTTCCAAGGCTGGAAGAAGTTCTTTACTGACAATAGCTTCTAGGATATCAACCTGTTCTCTTAGCTCCTTGCGGCAATCTTCAAGTTCCTTTTTAGCTTGCAAACTCCCACTAAAAAGATTTTTTAACCCAACCTTTGCCTTTTTCTTCAATCTATTAGTACGCTTTATAAAAAATTCAGAGTGCAGCATCTCAACGATACCAGAAAATCGGATTCTTTCTAGCAGAGGGACCTGTTGATTAGCCACCATAGCTAGCACCCTACGAGTAAAAGCTAGCCAACTCAGATCTCGATTACTAAATTTTTTGGAAAACTCAAAATCTATGTCTTCTTTTGACAGTTGCATCACACAATTCCAAATCCTAACTTAATCTATTAACTATATGGTCTCTATTGTACACAGCAGAGGATCTAACAAATTAAGGACAAAATTACTCATACGGTATCATAATCAGATCATCCAGTTACTAATTAACCTGTTAACTGAATGAAGGTTACCCCTATTAAAGTCAAAAGTTGACGGAGGACCCTTTATTTATAATTTAGTTAATGCTATTCTAACGGCTTGCTCACTAAAGATTTCTAGACATACTCGGGTTGTTCCGAAGCCTTCTAGGAAAGAAGGAACAAAATTATTAACTATAAAAAACGAAAATATATACCCTACTCACTAAGAAACATCGAAAATATTCCACAAATCAAGGACCTAAAAACACAGGATTTAATTGGGCTAAAAGCCGTTGGATCTGTTCTTCCTTTTCGGGTTAATAATTATGTTATTGAGGAGCTAATCGATTGGGATAATATCCCGGAAGATCCAATCTACCAATTAACCTTCCCTCAACGAGGGATGCTTGCCCAAAGAGATTATTCTCGGCTTGTGGAACTTATCTGGAAAAAAGCATCTTCCAAAGAAATTCAACAGGTCGCATATCAGGTTCAGAAAACTCTCAATCCTCATCCCGCTGAACAAATGGAATTAAATGTTCCTAGAGTGAATCAGTTAACACTAGAGGGCATTCAGCACAAATACAGAGAAACTGTACTTTTTTTTCCAAGCCAAGGACAGACTTGTCATTCATACTGTACATACTGCTTCCGTTGGGCTCAATTTGTTGGAATTGAGGAATTGCAGTTTAAGTCAAATGAAATTAAACACTTAGTGGATTACCTTAAACCTCGCCGAAAAGTTTCAAATGTTCTTTTTACGGGAGGAGATCCTCTAATAATGAAAACTGCGATTCTCCGTCGATATATCGAACCTCTTCTAGTTCCTGAGCTAGACCACATCACAACAATTCGCATTGGAACTAAAGCAACTTCATACTGGCCATACCGTTTTGTGACTGATTCTGACTCAGATGAATTGTTGCGACTTTTTGAAAAATGCCAGAAAGCCGGAAAGACTCTTGCCATAATGGCTCATTATAGCCATCCCCGTGAACTACAGACTTCTATTAGCCAAGTTGCCGTTCAGCGAATTCGGAATTCTGGGGCAATAATTCGCTGCCAAGCCCCTTTGATCCGAAGGGTTAATGATGATAGCAATCTCTGGCGAGATCTTTGGTCAATGCAGGTCCAACTAGGGATGATTCCCTACTATATGTTCATTGAAAGAGATACTGGTCCAAAAAACTACTTCGAAATCCCACTTCATAAATCATTGGAAATCTTCCAGAACGCATATAAACAAGTCTCTGGTCTTGCTCGAACTGTAAGGGGGCCATCTATGTCCGCTACTCCAGGCAAGGTAGTCATTGACGGAGTGTCTCACATAAATAAAGAAAAAGTTTTTGTACTAAAATTCATTCAAGCTCGAAACCCTGATTGGGTCGGTCGTCCATTTTTCGCCAAATTTGATCCAACTGCCACTTGGTTAAGTGATCTTTACCCAGCTTTTGGAAAACAGAACTTCTTTTTTGAAGAAACCTCTGAACGAATCAAACGAGCTTTACCCTAGCAACACTGGATACCATTTCAGCTGGACCTGAGGCTTTTGGGAAATTTGGATGTGAAAAAAATTTTTCAGGGCTGACTCAATACGAATCTAATTAATAGATGAATATTTTTTTAGGAACTAATCTATGAGAGGAGCCTTCTACGCTGGCCAGAAAAAAATCCAAGTCAATTCCTGTGTCCCAGATACAACTCCAAATGACCATGTAAAAATTGCCGTTTCTTATTGTGGAATCTGCGGTACTGATCTCCATATTTTTCATGGTCATATGGACCAGCGAATTAAAGTTCCACAAATTATCGGCCACGAAATGTCCGGCACAATAATTGATGTGGGCAAACAGGTTCAAAATTGGGATCCAGGGGATCGAGTGACAGTAAGACCTTTAGACCCTTGCAATACCTGCCCAGCTTGTAATGCTGGCCACTCGCATATTTGTCAAAATCTTAAATTCCTTGGCATAGATACTCCAGGGGCAATGCAGAGTGTTTGGACAGTACCTGCACATACTCTCCATCGATTACCTTTAGACCTCTCACTCAGGACTGGTGCCTTAATTGAACCCATGGCTGTAGCTTGTCATGACGTTCGTTTGGCAGAAATCCTACCAGGTGAATTTGCTTTAGTTCAAGGAGGCGGACCCATAGGGTTACTGGTTGCCTTAGTTGCCAGAATGCAGGGTGCCCGTGTAGTTATATCTGAGTTAAACCCCTATCGTCTTGCCCTTGCTAACCAAATGGGACTATCTGCAGTTAATCCAAATGAACTTGATTTAATTGAGTTTGTAAATCAAGAAACTTCTGGAGCTGGTGCAGACATTGTTTTTGAAGTTTCTGGAAGTAAAGCTGGAGCATCTGTGATGACTCAGCTGCTGCGAACTCGAGGGCGTATAGTCGTAGTAGCAATACATAGTCAACCTACCGAGATAGATCTCTTTCGCTTTTTCTGGCGTGAATTAAAACTTATTGGAGTTCGTGTCTACGAGCCTGAAGATTTTGAAGAGGCAATTAAATTAGTGACCTCTGAAAAGGTGCTTTTAGACCAGCTCATTACTAAGGTTCTACCACTGGAAGAATCTGAAACAGGTTTTCATGAACTCACACAAGGCGGCCAAACCATGAAAATTTTGCTTCAGTGTTCAACTAACGATTAGAGGAAAAACTATGAGCGTTCTGGATTTGTTTCGACTAGACAATAAGATTGCATTGGTCACAGGTTGCCGAAGAGGCATTGGACAGGTAATGGCTTTAGCTCTGGCTGAAGCCGGGGCAGACATCATTGGAGTCAGTCGGTCATTAGAAAGTACAGGATCTCAAATAGAATCTAATATTCTAAATTTAGGACGTAAATTTAAAGGTTATGCTTGTGACTTTTCGAATCGATTAGAAGTTCAAGAATTTGTAAAGAAAGTAATTAACGATTTTCCAACAATTGATATTTTGGTAAATAATGCAGGTAATATTCTCAGGAAACCCGCAACTGAACATCCAGACGAGTACTGGGATGAGATTATTGAAACAAACTTAAACGCCCAATTTATTCTAAGTAGAGAAATTGGTAAGCGAATGGTAGAACGTGGATCCGGGAAAATCATCTTTACAGCTTCACTTCTAACTTTCCAGGGAGGTATTACAGTTCCAAGTTACGCAGCTAGTAAGGGTGGAATTGGTCAACTAACCAAGGCCCTGGCTAATGAATGGGCGGCTAAAGGCGTACAGGTAAATGCAATAGCCCCTGGATATATTAAAACTGATAATACAGCAGCATTACAATCAGACCCCGTACGTAACCCCGCAATTTTAGAGAGAATCCCAGCTGGACGATGGGGAGAGCCAGACGATTTTCGCGGTACTATTGTATACTTAGCCTCGGCAGCCTCAAACTACGTTAATGGCTCTATAGTGCTTGTCGATGGAGGCTGGATGGCAAGATGAACAAAAAAAAGTTATCCAAGTAAAACTAAATTTGCGGTCTTCTTAAAAACTAGGTTAAAACTAACGGAGGAACAAGCAGACATGAAAATTACCCTAGACCCCCTAATGCATTGTGACCGATCCCTTCCCGATGTAACCCGCCTCGTTGCTGAACTAGGATGGAAAAATCTAGAACTTTGCTCACGAGATGACTTTTTTCCTGAATACTGGCCTCCGCGCCCTGACAAGAAGCGGGTTAGTGAATTCAAAACAGCCCTTGATGAAACCGGTGTAAGCTTAGTAAGTGCGTTAC
>CAYWYX010000117.1:0-6007 GCA_964462735.1 uncultured Acidobacteriota bacterium
TTATTTTATTTTTAGGATGAAACAAGCCAAAAGATTATTATCATAAATAGTTCTATTCGTCATAATAAAGAACTTTTTCAATAAATAGACAATAGCGCTAATTACGATTAATGGAAGCGTCTGAAAAAACTTATAACAAGAAAAAACGCTGCAAAAAAATTTAATAGTATGTAAAAGTACAGCAAACATGGAGTTTTGTAATTATAGTTAGGCTTCAAAAACAGTTGTTTACTTATCTTGACAGCTTTTCATTCACAAGCTAGGGTAAAACGTTCGGTTTAAAGTGATTTCAATGCCGACACTGAAAAATTTTTCTCAGTTAATAAAATCATTGTGACAGCATCCAGAGTTCTACCTAAAAACAATAGAAAGAATACATCTCCTCAAAAAGAAGTGAGATCTGTCTATCCTTTTTCTGCAATTGTTGGGCAAGAGGATATGAAGCTTGCTCTACTTTTGAATGCTCTGGATTCCCATATTGGTGGTGTTGTCATTATGGGACATAGAGGTACTGGAAAATCTACTGCAGTTAGAGCCTTGGCTGATTTACTACCTTCAAAAAATAGAGTCAGAGGTTGCTTATTCAACTGTGATCCAGATCAGGAGCGAGAGTTGTGTGACAACTGCAAGATGGACCTACAGAAGGGACTAACACTTGAACGGGAACCCTTTCAAGTCCCAGTTGTTGAACTTCCCTTAGGAGCCACTGAAGATAGAGTTTGTGGAAGTTTAGATCTTGAAAAAGCTTTAACCCAGCAGATTAAAGTGTTTGAGCCAGGGTTGTTAGCCAGAGCACATCGTGGTTTTCTTTATATAGATGAGGTTAACCTTCTAGAAGACTTTTTGGTTGATTTATTACTTGATGCAGCAGCTAGTGGTTGGAATCAGGTTGAGCGTGAGGGAATCTCAGTTAATCATCCAGCAAATTTTGTATTGGTGGGGTCTGGGAATCCAGAGGAAGGTGAATTGCGTCCTCAATTGTTAGATCGCTTTGGTCTTTTTGTTCGAGTAACAACAGTCAGTAACTTAGATGATCGAGTTAAGATTGTTGGGAATAGGGATCACTTTGAAAGAGATCCCTATTCATTCTTTTCAAAGATGAATTCAGCACAAAAAGATCTTCAAAAAAAATTGAAGAGGGCTTTTAAAAGAGTTACTTCAGTAAAAGTGGATCAGGAGGTAATCAGAAAAATTGCAGAATTGTGTGTGAGACTTCAAGTTGATGGACATCGAGGTGAACTTACAATTAGTCGGGCTGCCCGAGCTTTGGCAGCTTGGAAGGGTCATGAGTCAGTAAATGAATCTGATGTCAGAAGAGTTACAGTGATGTCATTGCAACATCGCCTTCGTAAAGATCCTCTAGAACAGTTTGAATCATCAGACCAAATAAAAAAAATCCTAGATCAGGTATTCCCCTTGGTGACCGAGTAAAATAGAGCATCTTAGTAAAGATATTGATCATTCTAGGATGCACTAGTGAAAATCAGAGTACGAAACCAGCAAAGCAGCATGTGTAAATAGCTTGGGAGTATGCATAATACTATGTTCCCTTTTTCAGCCATTGTTGGCCACTCACTTAGTAAACGGGCTTTATTGTTGCTTGCAATTGAGCCTCGTTTACGAGGAGTGTTAATTTCTTCAGTTTCAGGTTCCGGAAAAAGTCTTTTAATAAAAGCATTTACTTCGATTTTTTTAAAGGTTGGCCAACAGAACGGTAAAGTGAAAAGGGGGAGAATGGTAAGAATTCCTCTAGGTGTAACCGAAGATCGCTTAATTGGTGGACTGAATATTGAAGCTGAGCCTACAAGAAAGTCCTTACCGTGTACCAGAGGTCTTCTGACCGAAGCTAATGAGGGGATTCTTGCTATTGATGATATTAACCTAATGCAGGACTCATCAATTTGTCATATTGCCTCCGCTATCGATTCTGGATTTGTAAGGATTGAGCGAGAGGGATTGAGTACTGTAAATCCGGCAAGATTCTCTCTGGTTGGGACCTATAATCCCTTAGAAGGACTGCCTAGTAAAGTAATACAGAGTCGAATTGGTATAATCGTTGATGCTTCGGTCTTATCTTCCTTAAAAGATCGCATAGAGGTTCTCCAGCGAGCACTAGTTTTTGACCTTGACCCTAAAGATGTCCTTGCCAATCATCTATTTAAGGACAGTGAAATCGTCAGTAAAATCCAGGTAGCTCAGAATCACCTGCCCAAAATTCATTTTCCCCATCAGATGGTTCATCAGCTTGTTACGATTTCATCGCAGCTTACTTTAGAGGGTCAAAATCCTGAATTTTTTGCTATGGTTGCTGCTCGTGCTAATGCAGCATTAGCTGAAAGAACAACAGTATCTGAAGAGGATTTAGAGATAGCTATTCAGTTGGCTTTACTTCCTCGTGCAAAAATAGAAACCCAAAATAAAGAAACACGCCAATTTCCAAAACAAGATTCAGAGGAGTCAAACCAGTCAGATTCAGTTAAAGGTAGTTCTCAACCAGAAGATCTAGTTTTATCTGAGCGATCAGAAAAATCAGAAAATGTTTCAGAAGAACGACGTTCTTCATCCGATAGTGTTACAGATTCAGAAAGTGATTTTAAGAAACGAATTCCTCCCTTGCCTAGTGAGCTTCCGCACAATCTTATGAACATTCCTAAACACAAAAAAGGCAACTTCCTTTCCGGAAGAAGATCTGAAAATTCATTATTTTTTCGTGGCCGTCGATTTCGAGCTAGTCCTCGACTTGGTGAAAGTAGAGTGATTTGTTGGGGAGCAACTTTAAGGGCAGCTGCACCTTTGCAGAAGTTTCGAAACAATGAACAAAAAGATTATAGCCTCTCTAGTAGGGAGAATCCTCTGAGAGATATACTTTCTCAAAGGATGATAATCAAACTAGAGGATCTACATTTTCATCGCTTTCGAGGAAAGACAGGACTGCTTTTTATTTTTTTGGTTGATACAAGTGGCAGTATGGCAGTGAATCGGATGGCTCAGGCAAAGGGGGCTTTGACAAAGTTGTTGGAACAAGCATATGTTTATAGAGATCAGGTTTCTTTGATTCAATGTAGGGGTAAGGGTGCTGAGATTATTCTTCCTCCAACTCGAAGTATTCAGAGAGCAAAAACTCTAGTCGACACTTTGCCTGCTAGTGGTTCTACACCTTTAGCTTCAGGGTTACTCCAGGCTCTAAGTTTATCTAGGACGGCCCAACTTGGAACCTGCCCACAATCAGTTTTGTTCATCCTTACTGATGGACGGGCTAATCAGCTTGCAAGTTCTATTCCGGTTAATCAGGAGTTAAAATTATTTGCTATTCAGAAGGAATTAGAGAAAATCGGACTTGCTTTCAAGCAGGAAAATCTTCCTATGGCAGTAATTGATACTCGGCCCTATTTTTTGATGGGAACTGAAGGTAAAACTTTTTCTGAATGGATTGGCGCTCGATATCTTCAACTCCCGCACAGCGACAGAAGATCACTTTTCAAGGCAGTCAATAATTTTGCTAGAGAAATTCGAATTGACAGAGCTACTTTTTGATTACTGTTCACCTTAAAAGTTTTGATAATTGATTCCAAGTTAATTTAAATTCTGACTAACCAATGACTGACAACAATTTCCAATTCAATGAAAAAAGAGATTCCAAAGTACTAGCTTTTTACGAAAAAATTTTGGAAATTGAGCAACGACTGATTCCAACTGGTCTACATATTTTTGGTTCAAAAACTACAGGTACTGAAATAACTGAGTTGCTAACCATGGTCGTTTCCTTTCAAAGACCAGAACTAGATTTGCCAGCATTGACCGACCTCATTGCAGAAGGGTTGGGGTTACCTCCATATTCACAATTGCTGAAAGAAAGTAACAAGTCTGAACAGCACCTGACTCGGCGTGAGAGGGTTGAGGCACTTACCCGAAAAACTGTTGGTCAAATTGTCGAGGGAAAGGTTCACTCACAGGTGGCTCTTTGGATTAATCAACAGGCTGGAACATCTGTTGATCAAGCACTTAAAATCTTTTCTTTTTTAGCCAATATCCAACAGCAATTGCAATCAAATGAAGAAATTAATTCTTTGTTAAAGGCTCTTCGAGGAGAATATTTGCCTCCAGGTCCAGGTGGTGATGTTCTTCAGAATCCTTCAATTCTTCCAACTGGGAGGAATACCCATGCTATTAATCCCTATGCAATTCCCTCTAGCTTGGCAGTTCGAAATGCTGAACCTCTAGTAAGTGCTTTGCTTGACCGCTACCAGAGTGATCTAAAGAAAATACCTGAGTCTATAGCGATGGTTCTTTGGGGTATTGACAACATTAAGAAGGAAGGACAAGCCGTTGCCCAAGTGTTGTGGCTATTAG
The DNA here is from genome assembly GCA_964462735.1 of uncultured Acidobacteriota bacterium. Classification (GTDB taxonomy): domain Bacteria; phylum Acidobacteriota; class Terriglobia; order Versatilivoradales; family Versatilivoraceae; genus JAKUNG01. Next base: position 4,351 of record CAYWYX010000117.1, read on the forward strand.
GTGTTAAACCTATTCGAGACGGCCTTAACAGGGTCGCTGATATCAGTGTCATTTCTTTAAAAGATTTAGGGAGGCCTCGTATTGATGTAGTAATGACTGTTTCAGGAATCTTTCGCGACCTATTTGGTTCTACTATGGATCTTTTAGATCGTTCAGTAAAACGAGTAGCGGCTCTTGATGAACCTCACCATATGAATTTTGTTTGTAAACATGTAGAAGAACAAATCCAGAACACAGGCTGCAGTTTTGAAGAGGCAGCTACTCGTGTTTTCTCCAACGCAGCAGGTAACTATGGAACTAATGTGAACTTTTTGGTTTTGCAGAGTCAGTGGGAAGATGCAAGTGAACTTGGGGATCTCTTTGTGAGTCGCAAAAGCTTTGCTTATGGGCGTGATTCAAACGGAATGACTATGGAAGGTCGCCAGGCAGAAGATTTATTAGATAATGCTCTTTCACGAGTAGAGGTTACCTATCAGAGCATTGATAGCACAGAAGTTGGAATTTCAGATGTAGATCACTATTTTGAATACTTGGGTGGTGTTACAAAAGCTGTTGAGAAACGTGCCGGTAAACAGCCTAAAATTTACCTTTCGGATACTTTGACACCTAACTCTAAGATTAGAACATTACAGGAAACTCTTCAGTTAGAAAGTCGAACCAAGGTTTTAAATCCCAAATGGTATGAAGGGCAATTACGACATGGGTTTAGTGGTGTAGCTGAAATTGAACATCAATTAACTAATATATTTGGTTGGTCTGCAACTGCAAATGCTGTGGATGACTGGATATATGACCAGGTAGTAGAAACTTTTGTTCTAGATCGGGAAATGCTAAATCGTTTGAAATCACTTAACCCCTATTCTGTCCAGACCCTAGTAGGTCGGCTTCTAGAAGCATCAGGACGAGGTTTTTGGTCTGCAAAACCTAAAATGTTGAATAAATTGAAAGAAGTGTTTTCTAGTTTGGAAGATGCTTTAGAAGGAGTTAGTTCGTGAGTACTCAACCTTATCCTAATGTAAAAGTAGTGGTTTTTTATGTTGGTTCTAGTTTACTAACACCACTTAGAAAAGCTGAACTTGAAATTTGTGAACGGGGATTTAAATTAGTCGCTGCTGTTTATAATGGTGGTCTTGCTTGGTCCAATTCCGAATGGCAGAAAGCTGAGAACGATTTATCTACAGCAGACATTGTTTTGATAATGCACCTGACTGATTCTGATAACTGTCAACGTTTAATGGGAGGATTAGATCGCTTTAAGCATCGTCATCATGCTGTCGTTGTTTTTAATTGCTTAGCTGATCTTATGCGGAAGACTCGGATTGGCAGACTAGACTTTAACAAGTTAATAAACTCAGTCGGTTTTTCAGGACAGTCAGCAAGCAAAATGAGTTCAGCTCTTCGATTAAGTTACCGATTAGCTACCTGGATGTCTGATTTTATGTCTCGACGGTATCGGTCAAAAGGTAAAGATAGTTCTCAACCGATAGGTAGAAGTTTTCGTTCTTATCATAAATTAATTGGACGGCTTCCTAAAATACTAAAATTCATTCCGAACATATCAAAACTGAGAGATATCAAAAACTACTTGGTTCTTTATTGTTATTTTCTCCAGCCAACACCAAAGAATATTTGTTCAATGCTTCTCCATATTATCAAA
>CAYWYX010000118.1:0-5935 GCA_964462735.1 uncultured Acidobacteriota bacterium
ACTATGCTGTTGATACTGCTTGTAATCGTATCCATCAATGGCTGGTGTTATCATGGTTAATGTCGTTAGTGCCAGGAGGACAGGTAGTCTTTTCATGACAAGTACCTCATTAAATTGTATTTATAAAATTATGTATAATATTTCAATCGTTTAATCGTTTGTTTTTCCCAGGCAGAACGTCCTGGTCGTCACCGATGGACAAGAACAAACACAAACGTTTTGACCCTATGAATCGAGGATCTCTGTCTAATATCCTCAGAGATGCTCAAGTGGAGTTTTAGGGATTAGTTTCCTAGTTTTGTTAGGACCAGGCGCATTGATCTTCAGTTAGGCGGGATTCTTAGGAGGATGAAACAGTGAATCAAGTCCTGCTTGTGGGGGAGTACCTACACCTTTAGGGTGCAGGTACTCAGAGAGCGTAAGCGCTGATTTAGATGGAGAAGCAGAAATCACTGTATAGGACCCGGTAAAACAACACTCGTTACAAGTAAAATCGCAACATGGATCCTCTGAATCCATCGTAACACTCTTAATCTGACAGTGGTTGTTGTGACGGAGGGTTTTTTTTGACCCCAAGGAATCTGGTTGACGCCTTGTGTCACTCGACTTATTACACAATAAATGCGATTCTGTTTTAGAGATGGTTTTAAATGAAAATGGGGTCTTCAGTGCAGTAGCGACTGCTAAAGGTTGACAATACATCCAAACCAATAGAAACGTTGTTGAATATCTATAGTACACTCCCAAAAGATATCAGATTAATAGCCATGAGTGCAACCTATTTTAATTGTGACCTAAAACATCTGAAGAGAAGGGTACGTGTTTTAGATCCCAAACGGACCCCCCCTTTTTTTACGTAGCTAACTCCTTATATAACCCCCTCTTATATCAGGAAGCAATGTACCACTGTTGGGAGAGCTAGAAGATATAAAAGTGAAAGAGAGCTTGAGAAATGGGATGGTACTTTTGATCCTGCTAGTGTCAGGAGAGGTAAGAATAATATTCTCTTTGATGAGTTAACCAAAGACAGATTAGAGATTATCAAACCTCTGGTTTCATATGAAAATGAAGCAGGAAAAGTCAACTGGTGGAAGAAGAGATTCAAAAACTGTCTGGTCAGTACAATCACTCCTCAAGATATTGAGAAAGCTAAAGCTGATCTGTTGGAGTCTAGAAAGTCATCAACTGTAAACCTGTACATAGACACAGTAAAGGCAATATATACCTTAGCTATTAGGAATGACAAGGTAGAGAAGAGTCCTTGCTTGAATATTAAAAACCTCAAGGATCCTAATAAGACTGTCTGGGATGGGAGGTGGCTAGACATTTGGGAAGAGAGGAAGCTGATGGCAGTAATGCCAGAAGAGTTCTATTTGATTGTGAAAATAGCCCTCAACACAGGACTAAGAGTCTCAGAGCAAATGTCCCTGAGATGGGATGATGTTGACTTCAGGAACAGGCAGATTGTACTCAGAAGAAACATGAGACCAACAAAGGCAGGAGAGATCCAGATCGTTGATATGAGTCCAATAGCCTATGAGGCTTTCAGCAGATTAAAAGAAATGATGCCTGTCCATATAAGTAAGCAGGTCTTCCATTGGATAAACCAGCAAAAAGGTTATGTCTATCCCAATGGAGAATCAAAAACTAGAAACTACTATAGGCTCAATTATGCTTGGAAGGGATATTGTAAGAGGGCAGGGATTAAGAAATGTAAATGGCATGGGCTCAGACATACCTTTGCTAGTCGGATGGTGATTGATAAGGAGAGCATCTTTGTGGTTCAAAGACTTATGAGGCATGCTGATGTGAAAAAGACCCAGAGATATTCTCACTTAGCTCCAAGCAATACAAGGGATGCTCTGATAGGTTTGGGTAACTGGTACAACAAGCCTGATAATTGGCAGGAAAATGAGACTCAACAGCCATCCCAACAGCCATCTGCTAACACTGTTAATTATTAGGAGTCTTTAACTGTAATAAATAGAAGGACTTAGAAGGTCTAGGGCACTTACTGTTAGAATATAGCTCTATATCAATTCCTAGTAGGACAGAATAGTTTGCCATGCCAAATCCATAAGATAGTCCTCCACAACCCGAAAAAAGATCTATTACATTAAACTTATTCTCCATTTCTTATTATTCTCTCTATTGGGCTATGCAATGAATTATGTTTGTTAGAAGTTTTATTAATTTTACAACAATTAGAAACCCTACCTCAATAAGCAGTTAATCTATTCACCTCCAACCACTTAATCAATAGAGAATTTAATGGGCATTTAAATGCCTATTTGTTCCTCCATTACAAATGGGTTGTCAGCTTTTACTCTCCAATGAAAAGGTTGTCCATTTCACATCAAGGATACCTAAGACACACACAAAGAAAGGAAAGAAAATGCATGGTATTAAGAGGTTGGGTTATTCCAAAAAACAAGTAGCTGAAGCCACAAGCTTAAGTGTTAGATCCATTGACCACTTCATTGCTACAGGAGCATTGAAAGCTATGAAAGCAGGGAGCAGAGTGATTATCAGTGCAGATTCTTTGGAGAACTTTATTAAAAAAGGGACTATGACTTTTAGGAGTGCCAGTTAGGAACAGTGGTAAGACCATGAAGAAGCCTAAACTGAATTCAGTCAGCTTGACCGATGTTGGCAATGCCTCACGGTTTTCTAACGATCATGGGGCGATTGCACGATACTGTTATCTTTCCAATAAGTGGATCGTTTGGACCGGAACCCACTGGTCAGAGGATGACTCAGGAGAAGTGTTCCGGCTAGCTCGAAAAACAGTCCGAAAGATCTATAGGGCAGCGTCTCAGGCCTCCGATGAATTCAATCGAAAGGCCATTGCTGACCATGCCAAACGGTCCGAGTCGCAGTCGAGGATTACTTCGATGGTTTCTCTAGCAAGAAGTGAACCGGGCCTTCAGATTAAACCTTTTGATCTGGATCAAAATCCAATCCTTTTGAACTGTCTCAACGGCACCTTTGATCTGGAAACGGGACAACTGAAAGAGCACAACAAAGATGACTTTATAACCCGGGTCATCAATGTGGGTTATGATCCTGATGCCGTTTGTCCGACCTGGGAAAAAGTAATCGGACAAATCTTTCTCGATGATCCTGATCTAATCAGCTACTTCCAACGGGCCGTTGGCTACACTTTGACCGGATTGACGAATGAACAGGTGATGTTCATTTTGTTTGGCAAGGGAGGGAATGGTAAATCAACGATTATCGAAGTTCTCAGATCAATGCTGGGGCCCTACACTAAACATCTTCAAGCCGAGAGTCTGATGACGAAGAAATTCGGAGACACTCAGTCTAACGATATTGCCGCTCTGAAGGGAATCCGGTTGGCCACCAGTGTTGAAACCGAAGAAGGCCAACGTTTGGCGGAGTCGAAGGTCAAGCAATTAACCGGTGGAGATACCATTACTGCCCGAAAACTTTACCAGGAATTTATTGAATTCCGACCTCACTTCAAACTCTGGTTGGCCTGTAATCACCGGCCGACGATAAGAGGAACAGATGCGGCAATCTGGCGGAGAATTCACCTCATACCGTTCGAAGTCACTTTCTCAGAAGACCAGCGGGATCAAAGCCTCCTGGAGAAACTCGAGGTCGAGTTGCCTGGAATTCTCGCCTGGTCTGTTCGAGGTTGCATGGAGTGGAAAAGCGAAGGCTTAAATCCACCGAGTGTGATTCGGAAAGCCATTGATGTCTACCGGTCGGATATGGATGTAGTTTCAAAATTTCTTGAAGAATGTTGCAGGGAAGATCCCTCAGTTGAGGTTTCTGCCAAGGAGTTATACGGAGAACTCAAGAATTGGAGCCAGCAAAACGGAGAGATCACAATCAGCCAGCAGATGTTGGGAAGGAAATTATCGAAGAGGGGTTTTAAAAGATTTTCGAAACGACCGCATGGAAAAGTCTGGCGGGGTTTGGAATTGAATAACTTTATTATGATTTAAGCAGTGTTACCAATGTAACCGATGTTCAATGTTTTACTAAAAGTCTCCTATATATTCCCTCACAAGGGGACTTTACTGAAAAAAGCTTACATCGGTAACATCGGTCACGGTTCTGAATTTAAAAACGAGGAAAAAACTCCAATGCCGAGAAAAAATAATCTTAAAGGCCCAGGGCCAGGAAGGCCAAAGGGCCGTAAAAACAAGATATCCCGGAACGTAGCCCACTGTCTTGAGGAGGCCTTCAATTCTCCTGAAATAGGGGGAGTTAACGGCTTAGTGGAATGGGGAAGAAAGGAAAAAAATAAAACCGATTTCTTTAAACTTTGGAGTAAACTCCTCCCTCGGAACCCCATGGTTAATGTTGGCATCGGGTCTCCTCTCAAAATCGATCTTTCAGAACGACTCGACGCAGCCCGGAAACGAATCGATCGAATCAGATTAGAGCCAGGCGTCATCGACAAAAAACAATGATTAATACCTAAGTCACTTGGGTTATAATAAGTCTATGAAATGTAAAGATTGTGGTCAGCCACTTAGATGCTATTGCCCAGCCTGTCAAGGTAGAGCTGCTGGAAAAGTTACATCAGCTAGAAAGTCCCAAGCAGCAAGGGATAATGGCAAATTAGGTGGCAGACCTAAAAAGAAAACATCCAAAAAGTAAAGGAGGCTCAATGCCAAAAAGCAAGAACCCAAGAGGGGTCTATGAAAAAATAAAAGGCAGTAATGATTGGTATATCAGATTTGCCTTTGAAGGGAGGATGGTCAAGGAGCATGTGGGTATGAAATCCACTGCTATCAAAAAGGTTGAAATCAGGAGAGCTGAGGTCACTTTGGGTACATATAAACCCAGAGCAGCCAGAGCCAAACCAAAGACTGTTCTGGTTAGGGAAATTATCCAAGACTACTTAGGTGAGAAGCAACACTTGAAGTCTCAAGAAGGAGGACAGTTGGGAGGCTACAGCAGGTTCTGGTTAAAACAGATGGGAAACAAGCCTATCAAGTCAGTTATCAGGGCTGATATCACTAAGGCTCTTGCTGAGAAGGGAAAGACCCCCACCTATAGAGGTACTCTTCCATCAGCTGGAACCTTAAATAGACATCTGGTGTTTTTAAAGTCTGTTTGCAATCTGGCAGTCTTAAACAACAAGTTGGACAAAAGCCCATGTCAAGAGATCAAGCAGACCAAAGAACCTCCTAGCAGGGACAGGTGGCTCAATGAGGATGAGGAGAGAAATCTGTTTTCCTTATTGCCTCTTGAAATCAGGCAGGCAGCTGTTGTTGCTTTACACACTGGTCTTAGGAAAACTGAACTGTTTTCATTGAGGTGGGAGGACATTAATTTCTCAACCCAGCTCATTACTGTGAGGATGTCTAAGGCAGGGAAGAAGGGACATGTTCCTATGAACCAAGTAGTCATAGACACTCTAAAAGGTCTGCCTCATAAAATTGGTAGTAATCAGGTTTTTTGGAGGGTTATGGAGAAAGACCCTAACTTCAACTTTAAAAGTCTTGATGAAAAGTTTTACAAAGCTATGAAGGAAGCCAGCATAGAAGATTTTAGATGGCATGACTTTAGGCACACCTTTGCATCAAGGATGGTTATGAAAGGAATTGATATTGTGAGTGTGTCTAAACTCATGAGACATGCAGATATCAAAATGACAATGAAATACTCCCACTTGCACCCTGACCACCTGAAAGCTGGGGTTGATTCTCTGGTTAATTGGAGCCAACTGACCCCTCCACTGACCCAGTCAGTAGGGAGTTCAAGCTAGGTGTTCCCTAAGTGTTAGAAGGTAAAGGAGTAAGTGTCTTCCAAGCATTTTTCTTCTTTAGATTACCTGTATAACGAGCCAGAGTTGACTCAGTTAGGCAAGCGTGTTACGGTCTCTATTCTTATCCTTTGAAAGAGACTTGATGCTCAATATTTCCGCACCTGATCTTCTGAATTATTCCACTAA
>CAYWYX010000119.1:0-5929 GCA_964462735.1 uncultured Acidobacteriota bacterium
CTGGTATTGTTCCTTTACGCCTACAGAGTGCTTTTGTAGCTGCTAAAGCTGGAGTGATTAATCTGACGCGATCCATGGCCTTGGAGTTAGGGCCTAAAGGCATTCTAGTTAATGCTGTTGCTCCAGGTTCGACTTTGACTCAAGGGACTAAAGCCCTTTTTTATGGGCCAAATGGAGCTTACTCTGAGAAAGCAGCCAGTCTGATTGCCCATATACCTTTAGGACGCCCAGCCCAGGTAGAGGAAGTTGCTCACGCTGTTCTTTTCCTAGTTGCTCCTGAATCCAGCTATATCAACGGTACAACTCTAGTTGTAGATGGAGGTTGGTCAGCTGGCTATCACCGAGATTGGTAGACAGGCACCATAGTTTGTCTCAAAAGTTAAGTTCTTGATTTTAGGATTTTGTATGGAGGGCAGTTAAAAGAACAGCAATTAGTAGAAAAATCGCACCGAGGGGAACCAGAAGAATACCAAGTCCGGGATCTCCAGCATAAATAAAAGAACCCCCTAAAAAGAAACCCATCGGAAGTATTAACCCAGCTGCCATTAAAAAAGAGGAGGCTAGATTACGGGATCTATTTGTCCAGGATGGCAGAAGGTTTATAAAAGTTCCAAAAACTAAGTTGAGAATCGATAAAATTGTGCCATGCGCATGTGCAAGTGTCCACATATGTCGCCTAGTAGAAGTGGAAACGTCTAGGTACCATTCAACTTTGAATCCATGAAGACTCTCCAGGAAGATTCCTAATGAGAGAAAACATAGCAGTGACCACCAACCAAATCGCAATTGTCTTCTGGAAATTGTCTTAGTTTGAGGATCTTGGTCTTTAACCAGGGTTGATGAAGTTTTACCCTTGTCGTTGAAATCCTCTTCTTGTTTTCTAGAAAGTCTATGGCGATGACGCATCTATCAACCCTTTTCTGGGACTGAAACGCACATAATTTTCGGCCTAGCTAACCGCCACAATGTCTTTGGTTTTTTCCAGTAATTCTGGAAAAAATTCATTAGAACACCGACGGAGAAAATCAACATCTTCCATGGTTGGCATCCGATAAGGGGGTCGACTAGACAGTAAGGGTCCAGTTAAAAACCCTGTAGCAGCGGCAAATACTCGATCAAAAGCAGTATCTGTAAAACCCTCTTTAGCAAGTGGTTTTACAAAAGATGATTCAATCCGTTTCAATCCATCGGCAATTTGATTTGCTTTACTTTCCCCTTTTTCACATAGGTCGAAGTAACGAAGCATTAATCTAGGGCAAGTATATATAAGAGAACTGTAGGCACCACGAGCCCCTAATCCCCACCACTCAGCTAATTGGGGTTCGCCAACAAAAATTTTCATTTGAGGAGCAATTTCTTGAAATATTCTTAATTCCTCTTCATTACCAACACCCTTACATCCAATTATTGGAATATCTTCTTTTAAAATGCATTTCAATAGATCTGGAGTAAGTGGCTTCTTTGAGCGTGCTGTATTATAGAGAATGATAGGCATTTCTGGAACTGCACTAGAAACATCTTTTAAGAATTTTACAGCTTCTGAATCTGTTAACGATAACCAGAATGGGAATGCCAGTTGGATTCCATCTGTACCAATTTCCTGAGCAAAGATCGCTTTGCGAATAACTTCAGAAGTCCAGAGAGCAGTACAACCCACTTGTGTAAGTGTTCCTAACTTTCGACATTCTTCTATGGTTGCTTGTGCTACCTGTTGCCATTCTTCAAATGTCTGGGCATAAAACTCTCCGGTTGTTCCATGGGTATACACACCATGAGCACCAATATTACAAACTCGTCGAACATTTTCCCGTAAAGCTCTCTCGTCTAATTGGTCTTGGTTATTCCAGGGTACTGGTAAACCTGCCCACATTCCCTTTAAATTTTCACTAGTTAAAGTCATTACTAATACCTTTCCACTGTGGTTTTTGTATGTACCATTAATAGGTAACTATTGTATGTATATTAAGATTAATGTGCTAGCCTTCTGTTCTATTTATTCAAATGATTTAATGAGAATATAGGATTAACCTAGCTCTATAATTAAGTTAGTTTAATGACCCTATCAAAATTTTTAACCTTGTAGTTCTGACTAAGGAAGGATTTTTTGCTGACTATGTTCTACCGACAAAATGATATTGATGGAATAAGAAGTGTAAAAGGTGTTCATGAAGGTAAAGGTTCTATTAACATTCGTTCTTTTTTTGATGGTAAAAGTCAATTGGGCATTGGCTTTCATGTTTGGGAACTGAAACCAGGAACTAGTGAAGGAACCCACATTCATGAAAAAGAGTCAGCTTTAGAGGAAATTTATTACTTTCTCGAAGGACAGGGTGAAATGTGGATTGGAACTGAAACAATAAATGTGAAGGCAGGAGATGCTATCTTAGTTCCACCAGGCATAGAACATGGTTTCAAAAATTCGGGCCTTGAACCTTTGAAACTTGTGTTGCTCTTTGGCAAACCAATTGGTATTGACTCTAGTGTCTAATATTTTTTTAGGTTGTCCCATTAAGGTAGATATAGGTATTGGAAGTCATGAATTCTCGTAAACTAGGAAATACTGGACTTTTAGCCTCTGAGGCCTCTTTAGGAACGGCAGAGATTGGTATTGATTATGGTTTCAAGGGATCTTCAAATTATTCCCGTCCTACGGTTCAAAATTCAATCCGCCTGATCCAGAGTTCTATTAATCAGGGAGTAAACTGGCTAGATACGGCACGTGCCTATGGAAATAGCGAAGAAATTATTGGGCAGGCACTTCGGGATGTTTCTCCTAAACCTTATATTGCTAGCAAGGTAATTTTTAGCCCTGAAGAAATAGGCACTGATTCAGTCTCATTGCGAGAGGTAGTTTTTCGCTCAATTGAGGAAAGTTTAAGAGCACTTCAAATTGACTCTATAGCTCTATTGCACATCCATAACGCCACTCCGGAAATATTGAGGTATATTTCTGTTCAGGATGCTTTGTCAGAAGCCCAAAGTCAGGGGAAAATCCAACATATTGGAGCAACTTGTTATCAAGAGGAAGGAGCTCTTGCCGTAATGGGCTGCCCATTATTTAGTGTCATCCAAGTGCCATTCAATCTCCTCAACCAGCAAATGAGTCAACGGGTCTTTCCTGAAGCTGCCAAACGAAATATTGGTATCTTTGTTCGATCAGCATTTCTGCGAGGCGTGTTAACTGATCAAATAAACAGTTTACCTGTAAAATTGGCTCCACTCCGACATCATGCTTCCCAGATCCTCGATATCTTGGGATCGGAAGTTAGTGGACTTGCAGAAGCTGCTATAAGGTTTTGCCTCTCCTTTCCTGAGATCTCATCAGTTTTGATGGGCCTAAAGAATGAAGTGGAACTTCAGGATAACCTATCGAGTTTTGCCAAGGGGGCTTTACCTGAGGATCTAATGTCAAAAATAAAAGCATTACCTCAACCCGATCCAACTTTAGCGGATCCTCTCTACTGGGAGGACTTGATTTGAGGAGTCTTCAATGGTTAATCTCAAAGTGAATTGGTTTATTGGTTCAACTAAAACAGTCAGGTGATTCATCATGGTTATTCAAAATTTGGCAAAAAGTCGATTTAAGCTTGGTCGGGATAAAGGCTGTGAGTTTTTAAAAAGTCAATTAAATGCAGATGGGAGTTTTGGATTACCTGAACGCGGACTGGCTGATTACTACAAGGTACCGCTGGCCCTTATGGTTAGTGGAGCAAGTGCTGAGGCTAATAGACTATTCCAATGGATTAGGAATAATGGTCAAACACCAGAGGGAGATTTTGGTCCTCGACCAGAGGAAACAGTAGGGTATCCTTACATCTACTACAACATTTGGGTAATCATCGGGGCCCATAGGCAAGGCCACTTTGATCTTTCTCAGAAAGGGATGGATTTTGTACTGCAATTTTACGATGCCGACAGTGGGGGGTTTTATTCCAGTGCCACTGAAAGAAATGCAGGAGTTTTACAGGATCTTTGGGTGGTGAGTGGAGGAGGACAAGCTGCTCTCTATACTGGGCGACTCAAAGAAAGTTTGGGAGTGGGCCGATGGATGAAGAAACTAATGGACCTTCAGCCGAACTATCCGAAACAACTCTATTCAGTTTACAGCCGGGCTGTAGGTCTCCACTTACAATATGATTCCCAAGAAGAAAGTCGATTTCTGCTAAACGCTAACTCTGAGCGAGATGAATACTTTTTTCATCCTGGAATAGCAGCTGGATTTCTGGCTAATCTTTTTAAGGCAACTAGAGACACAAAATGGTTGGAGTTAGCTGAAGATTATATGCAACTGGCTGAAATTGCCAGCGACTTTAACTTCAGTAGTTTAAGGGCGGGTAAGGTTGGTTGGGCAGCTTCCAATTTATATACCCTGACAGGTAAACATAAATACGCAGAGATCGCAGCTCGTGTTGGCGATAATTTGTTGGCTTTACAAAATGAGCAGGGAGCTTGGGAATTTGGTCAGATGAGCAGTAATGATGCTACTGCTGAAATGGTTGTTTGGCTTGACGAAATTTACCAAGCCTTAGCGGTTTAAGCTATTGGAAGCTTTTTTGAAATTCGATGAGATTTCAAAAATTTGTCGAATGGTGAGTTAAATTTTGTTTTTTAGAGAGGAAGGGAAAAATGCCTTTTATTGATATTAAGAATTTTCCAACTGTTGAAATTCAGCCCGGGGTTCGAATTCGAGCTCCTTATGGTAAAAACCTATTGTTGTCCTATTTGGAGATGGATGAAGGAGCTGTGGTTCCTTTGCATAACCATCCCCACGAACAAGCAGGAATTTTGTTGGAAGGGAAGCTTGAAATGACTATTGGTGATGAAGTGAAAGTTGTGGAAGCAGGATCGATGTTTTTTGTCCCTTCTAATGTCTATCATAAAGCAGTTGTTGTTGGGGGGCCTGCAGTAGCCTTAGACATCTTTAGTCCAGTTCGAGAAGATTACGCTAAACTATTCAACAAATACGTTGGTGATTCTGATGCTGAAACAGACTAGTTACATGGCTCATTTTTTTAGCACTCTTTAGATTCATGAGCTTAGTCTTCAAAAAGGAAATCATACTTACAAATTCGTAACGGTAATAGAGAGGTGAACCCTGATGGTAAACCGAAGAAAGTTTTTACAAACGATAGGCTCGGCTGCACCGGTATCTTTAGTGTCAGCTAGCTCTGAGTTAACTGCTAAATCTATCTATGATGAACAGGCAGATGAGCCAAGGGTTTTTGTCCGTGAAGACTTCCATCATATGTCGGGAATTGCTCCACCACTCACACGGGCCGATGTAACTAAGACGGTTGATCTGATTGCTGGAACAGCCGTCAATACCCTAATTTTTTCATTAGCAATGCGTGGAGGAATGTGTCTTTACGATACCCATGTGGGGCAAATGCATGGAACCAATGTGACTAAATGGACTCATCCTGTGAACTATCGCGATGGACTTCACGTTCGACAGCTTCTTGCTGAGGGATGGGACCGTCCCCAGCTGTTTTGTGAACGCTGTCATGAAAAGGGTATTTTGTTCTTTGCTAGTGCGCATCTTAATCTTGGTGCTGGGGCATCTGAGCAGGCTAGAGGAACTGGCCGACTCTCTGATTTTGTTTTAAACAGTAATCATCTGCGGGTAGGTAAGGATAATGATCCCCGTGCCAAGTACATATCCCCAATGAGGCTGAAGAGCGTCTTTCTCGGTAGGAGACCGATGGTATAGAGGTACATACGGAGGTGGTACATATTTGTAAATTTAGCCAGGTTATTCAGTGTGCTCCATTGCTTACCCAGTGGTTTCGTGAACTGAAGAAAATTGCTGAGAAGGCTGAAAAAAAACAAGCTCGACGTAAACGAATTTATGCCCGAATTCCAGCTAACCCTCAAAGTTGGGATGCTGTAGGTTTGGAGGGTGATACTTGGATTTCAGAGGGATTGGGTG
>CAYWYX010000120.1:0-2904 GCA_964462735.1 uncultured Acidobacteriota bacterium
GTAAAGTGAGGGCCCGTATTGATTACTCTTCGAATACCTTCTTCAGCAGCCACTCGCATAATGTTGTAACAGCCACGAGTATTAACATCAAAGGCAATCCGCCGATGGCCTCGAAGTACAGATAGATTGATTATGGCATCCTTCCCTTTAGAGGCCTGTTGAACTTGTTCAATAGAACTTACGTCTAGTATTTCAAATGGATGTGAGAGTTTTTCTTTAGGAGGTTTTATGTCGGTAAGGAGCATTTCATGGTGGCCTTCAAGAGCTTTTACAACGTGAGGTCCCAGATAACCATGTGCTCCAATGATAAGAACTTTCAAACCAGTATCCTCGGATTAAAATCTAAAATTATGATAAGTTCAACTACTTGTCATTCAGGTTTAAACCAGGGCCTATATCCAAGGCCTCCTTTAGCTGCACCTACTGAAAATCGTGCTCCAGGAAATTCTGACTGTATATGAAAAATGCGCCAACGGTTGATTCCTTGAGCATGAAATCTAGGATACGGTTTAACACTCAGTGCCCCAGAAACAGCCTGAGCAACTTCCTGCTCCTCCACCCAAAGTGGATCAGTCTTTTTCCCTTTTGCAGCGGTTGCATTAATTATTTTGCCAAGACGAAGAATAATTACTTGAAATTCTTCTTCGCGAGCAAATTCTCTACAAGTAAATTCGCCTAGGTATTTACCCAATAACGCTGGGTCAGTTGTTGGTAATGGACGCCAACGTTCGCTTACTAAGTAATCTTCATTGTAGTTAGTCATCAGTTCGAGAGAACTTAAGAAAATGAAACGTTGTACATTGCCTGTAGCAGCAGCTCGAAGTAAGTTATAAGTTTTTCGGGTTTGATGATCAAGGTGTTCAAACTCATCTGCACTAGAGGTGGCTTGAGCTACATGTACAACTGTATCTATTTCCTGTACGAGTTTATTGGTAGATTCACTGTGATCCAGCTCAGAAACGATATAAGGAAATTTATTTTGGTTTTGGGTCAGGCCAGTCAAAGTTACTTGATGATTCTGACTAAGATAAGCAGCGATGATCTGGGCTAAATTAGATTCTCCGCTTGTGATTAAAATTCGCTGGCCTTTTTTTGGAGAAGCTTGGGCTTCTGATGGGTTCTTTAGGAGAGTTCCAGTACCTGTTAATAGGAGTCCGGCATTTTTCATAAAGGAACGTCGCCTCATTGTCACAGTTACTTTCTCCATTTCATGTTGATCAGAATCTACTGTGCTACTCGGTTTTTGATACCTGAGCACCGAGATCAATTTCATCGAAGCGTCGCAAGTTTTTTCCCATTAGATACTTAATTTCTAATTCAACATTTCGAATTGCGATCTGCGGTGTAACAACTGGATCCCGCTGTATCAATTCAATTTTCAGATGGTTAGATCCTTTTTTTGGCCAATGGCTAGAATCGAGTTTGTAAACAAACCAATAGCCGAATTGATAAAAACGAGGTATCTTGAGCTTAAACATTTCATTGATCTTTCGCAAGGTCGAATTTAGAAGAGGGTGTCCATTTAAATGGAATTCAATATGGTCTATTTCAGTTGTATTGACTAAACGGATCCTTAAAAGTACTTCGTGGACCCGACCCACCTTATGCCAACGAGGAAGGTCATCGCTAATTTTAAACTTAATTTGAACGGGCTTATTTAAATGGAGATCAGCTGGTAGTTGGCGCCCGGTGTGATTAGGAAAGCGACCCATCGTGGTTGGAACAAAGTAAAACTTGTCTTTACAATCCATGACTTCAGGATAAGGCAACTCCCGCAACTTCTCATAAAAGGATTTTTCATAAGGCCAATTACTAAACCATTGGTTAAGATAAAGGCCATCGACTCCTTGATCCCACAAGTTGCATGCTGCTGCGCGAGTAATTGGTAATGTTGAATTGAGCAGTCGATCAGAATCTACTGTGCTTCGAAGAGAGCCATGAATTCGGCAGTTTGAATCTTGAGCAGCGGTTAGTAGCGGTTTGAGATTAATCATTTGATCAACTTGAGAAAAGCTTTCTCCAATTAGAATATCAACAATGTTTTGACGTAACCATTCCCGTACATCCAAGCCAACCGATTCACATTTTTCAAGATCAGCTGGTATGCGTATGGCTAATTCACGTTCTTCACCACTATTCTTGATAGTCTCATAAACACGTTTGATCCATGCTGTCATTATGTGTTTTCCAGATTTGACTTCTCTGGGGTGAAAGTAGTAGGGGAGGTAATTAAGCTGTAGCTCAAAACCATCGACTGGGTAACGGGACATAGTTTCTTTGATTAATGCAAAGCGTTCTTCTCGAACCATCTTATGTTTGAAGTCCAGGCCGTGGAAACCAGGAAATGAAGCATTAAGTCCACCGGCAGCACCTATTTCCAGATGACGATTATTTAATCGGAATTCTGAGGCGCGCACGTCTTGTCCTCTTTTGCCAGTTCCCTGTTGGACTAGCAAGACGGGATAGACAAGTAGACCTTTACTATGGGCTCGATCGCAGACAACACGGAGAGGGTCATGTCCAGCTTGGATCAACGACTTGGCATTTTGGTAGGCACGTCGAAAAATGAGATGAGGCCACTTCTTAATGTTCTGTCCCCAAAGTTCTCCCACAACTGTATCGTGCAATACTGTGCGTCCATCGCCCATTGTAAACATGATAGCGTCGACTGGAGTTCCAAGCAATTCATCAACAGCTGCTTGAAGTTCCTCTTTTTGCATAGGTGGTTCATACATATAGATTAAGGGATGACGTCCATCATGATAAAACATGATTTTTGGTTTTTTCTTGACTTTGGTTTTTAGTGAATGAGCCGACTCAATACTCTCGTTCACTATCCCAGTGTGGAATAGGCCTGCCGGAATGATAGTTCCTAACAAGCTACGTCGTTTCATGTCTTAATTA
>CAYWYX010000120.1:3004-5826 GCA_964462735.1 uncultured Acidobacteriota bacterium
TCTAGTTCTACATCCCGTACAAAGATCTGTGGGATGACTGAAGGGTCCCTTCTGGTTAGGGTTATTGCCAATATATTTTTACCTTTTTTGGGCCAGTTGCTTCGGTCCAAACGGTAAATAAACCAATAGCTGTTATTAATTCTATAGCGAGGAGCTGTCATTCGGTAAAGTTGGTTGATTTTTCGAAGTAAAGATTCAGGAAGTGTTTTTCCATTCAAACGGAAATTTAATTGATCCAATTCAGTTGAATTAGTAATTCTTACTCGCAACAAAACTTCTTTGACACGTCCAGCTTTTTGCCATCGATGAAGTTCATCATTGATGGACATCTCGAGGTGAATAGCTTGATTAACTTTTAAATCAACTGGTAACTGCATCGAGAGGCCAGGTTCTAGCCTAGGTTTGGAATAGCGATTTGTAATTGTAGGTATAAAGTATGTTTTGTCCTTAGGGGCCATAACCTCAGGGTAGGGTGCCTCACGCAATTTTTCATAAAACGATCCTTCATAGGGCCAATTACTAAACCATTGGGCGAAGTAAAGCCCATCAATGCCCTGTTCCCAATAATTGCAGGCTGCTGCGCGCATCATTTTAACAGTCCCTTCAGATAATCGATCAGAGTCTATATGACTTTGGATGGCTGCATGAACTCTACAATTTGACCCCTTGGCAGCAGCTACCAGAGGACGGAAATCAGCCATTTGGTCAAGGAGTTCAGGGCCCGCGAAGTTTTGTCCAATGAGCACATCAACGATTCCACGATTAATCCACTCTTGGATATCCAATCCGACGGAATAACATCCTTCGATACTGGCAGGGATCCGAATAGCTAGGTCTCGTTGGTGCCCACTCTTTTTTACTGCTTGGTAAACACGGGCAATCCATTCTGTCATGATCGAACGTCCAGTCTCAATTTCATCTGGTCGAAAATAGTATGGCATGTAATTTAACTGTAGCTCAAAACCGTCTACTGGATAACGATTCACCGTTTCTTCAATTAATGCAAAGCGTTCATTCCGCACTTCCTCATATTTAAAGTCTAGACCATGAAATCCGGGAAACGAGGAATCAACTCCTCCACTAGAACCAATCTCCAAGTGTCGATTATTTAATCGGAATTCGGAGGCACGGGTATCCTCGCCTCGTTTTCCAGTACCTTGTTGAACGAGTAGAACAGGATAAATTGCCAATCCTTTTTGACGGGCTCGCTCACAAACAACTCTTAAAGGGTCATTACCTGATTCAATTAAACCCTTTGCATTTTTGTAAGCTTGATTGAAAATCATGTGACTCCAACGTTTAAGATAGTGACCCCAGAGTTCACCAACTTGAGTGTCATGTAGCACAGTACGACCGTCTCCCATGGTAAACATTAAAGCTTCAATGGGAGTTCCAAGTAACTCGTCAACAGCAGATTCATATTCTTCTTTTTGCATTGGAGGTTCGTACATGTAAATCAATGGGTGGCGACCATCGTGATAGAACATCATTCGTGGTTTTTTGCTCAATTCTCCAGCCATTGAGGGGTTTTTTTTGGCTAAAGGCTTTGACTTTACCTCTTTTGAACTGAGCAGTCCTAATGAGGCCAAACTTGCTACGGTTCGATTGATGAAATTTCTTCGTTGAAGCATATGTTCCTCCTTGGCTAAAGATTTAGGGAATGTGGATTATAAGCGTCAATGACTTGCTATAGGAAGTCAGGTCTGACTGAAACAGATTGGGGCTGATTATATTCGACCAGGAGTTCACTTTGGTCAATGGTGACTCCTCCTTCCAGTCCTTCTGGTCTAGATCTTAATTGTACTGACAGGGTATTAGACCCTTGACGGGGTCGTATCTTGTTTAAGGTAAACTCCAGCCACTGAAAATCATAGCGGTGACTAGTACGACGAAGACTTTCCCCAGCCAATGATTGTTTGTTAAGAAAGACATTAAACTCATCAGCAGCTACTAGGTTTCTAACTCTCAACAATAGTCGAACCCGACCCACACGATTAGACCTGAAATCGTCAGCAGCATAAAATGTAATATCTTCTTTTAACTCTGGAGGTGCACTTTTTAAATTTAGTGGAAGAGGATGATTATACCCTAGTTCGGCAGCATCTTTCAGGCGCGGTGAAATAAAGTAGTGTTTGTTGCTTTCTTTTACTATTGCGGGATTACCAATTTCAGTTAATAGGGTTCGTTCCTCTTCCCTAAAAGGCCAAGGAAACCACGGTCCAACAATAAGCCCGTCAGCACCTTTTGACCAGTAATTGGCAATAGTTGCTCGAAGCATGGCTGGTGTAGCATGTTCTGAGTGTTCAAGAAAGTAGGGTTGAAGAACAGGATAGACTTCGGCGCCTGATCTGTGTGCTATTGTTACCAAGGATTCAAAAGGCAGGTTAGGATCCAGCAGAAAATATCCATAGTAGAGGGGAGCTACATAGTCTACCAGTTTTTGTTCTACCCAAGATTTTACATCTAAACCAAGAGCTCGGTTCATACTCTCGGTCGGAAAAACTCTAGCGCCTACAATACGATTGGGTCCTTTACTGCGCACCATTTCTGAAAGACGACGGACATACTCGGTCATTAGGGACATATGGTCTTTAATTTGATTTGGTTTGAAGTAAAAAGGAGTATAGGCAAAATCAAACTCAATCCCTTCCACTGGATAACTAGCTAGTTCTTCAATCCAGGCAAAGCGCAAATCTCTCACTGGTTTTTGTGCAAAATCTGGATTATTTTCTTGACGATGACGCCCTCCTGCGCCAGCTAATGACCCAGAAGTGCCAATTTGGTAGCGGGGATCTCTGGGACCTCCTCCCATGCGCATGCTT
>CAYWYX010000121.1:0-5796 GCA_964462735.1 uncultured Acidobacteriota bacterium
TACGAATATTGTCCGCCTCTTTAACGCTTGCAACCCTATTAACATTAGTAATCTATGCAGGGGGAATAAAATTAAAAGGCATTAAGTGTGTAATGAATCCCGACGAACAGGTTCAGCACCTTTCATTTGTTGAGTATAAAGGTGGCAGGGTATTCTTTTGCTGTGATCATTGCAGTCAGCCTTTTGTCGAACAAGTAGCCAAAGATGAAATTTTAGCTGCGACGGCAAACGCTCAACTAGTTGCAACCAATCAGGCTAAACAAAAACACTGCCCCTTATCAGGTGGTGCTTACAATGGCGGCACTGAAATTAAAGTAGCTGGAGCTGAGATAGGATTTTGTTGCACCAATTGCCAATCCCAAGCCAAGTCCTTGAGTGGCAAGAAGCAATTGTTAGCGTTGTTCGGCGACGCCGCTTTTAAAAAGGCAGGATTTAAGGTAACAGCGACAAAGAAATAATTTTTAAGAGTATTAGAAAGAGGCACGAAGCGCTAAATTAAACCTTAGTTATTTAAAGTTTTACCAATTTGTAAAGGAACCATCCCTTCGTCGCCAATGGGGTGGTTCCCAAGCCTTAAACGGATATTGATTAAGAATGTCTTCATCAATTGTAATACCCAAACCAAAACCCGTAGGCAGAGGGTAAGAATCTTTTTCAAGCTTCATGGTTCCCAGAAAAAGACCGTCCGCACGTTCTCTAGCCGTCCAGTTGAATTCTAACATTGAAAAATTAGATGTCGCTATGCAAAGGTGAACCGCTGCTGCAGTAGCAATTGGTCCTAGAGGGTTATGCGGAATTATGTCAATATAGTGAGCCTCGGCCATAGCTGCAATCTTCCGGGCAGCAGTTAATCCACCAACATTGCAAACATCCAGGCGAATATAATTACAAAGCCCTCTTTCAATAAAAGGTGCAAAAACATAACTGCCAGAAAATTCTTCACCTATAGC
This sequence comes from uncultured Acidobacteriota bacterium, assembly GCA_964462735.1. Lineage (GTDB taxonomy): Bacteria > Acidobacteriota > Terriglobia > Versatilivoradales > Versatilivoraceae > JAKUNG01. Next base: position 951 of record CAYWYX010000121.1, read on the forward strand.
AAAAGGCATATTTGTCATTTTTCTTAACGCATGATAAGCATCTGGGCTTTCCGAGCGAATTGGCTCCTCTAAGAACATTAAACCCACATCTTGAATTCTACGACAAAATTCTGCAGCTTGAGCTATATTGAGCCGATGATGAAAATCAACAGCTAAATTAGGTTTAGATCCGACATGCCTGCGGACATCCCGTAGCTGTTCAACCATACAATTAATTGATTCCCACGGTTCATAGATTCCTTCTTTTAATTGGTCGAAATTGAAGCCAGGCATCTCAGGCGTAAAGCGAATGGTATTCCAACCCTTTTTTATGAGATCAGCGACTTTTTCTGAATAGGATGAACCTTCTCCAGCAATAGCATCTGCAAAACAAACCACCTTATTGCGGGTAGCACCACCCATTAATTGCCATACAGGCACCTTTAAATATTTACCAAGAATATCCCATAAGGCAATGTCTATTGCTGAAGCAGCAGCTGTGATAACCGTTCCTCCTTCATAGTACTGAGCCCTATACATTATTTGGTTAAGATCCTCAATTCGACGCGGGTCTTTTCCAATAAGGAATCGCCTAAAATGTTCGATCGTTCCCTTTAAAGCTAACTCTCTTCCTGCAGTTCCAGACTCACCTACACCATGGATCCCTAAATCGGTTTCTATTTTGACAATGAATCGAGGACGAAAATCAATTGTGGGTATAAATTCCTTTATAGCGGTTATCTTCAAAGAAACATGCCTTTAATCGTTAGGAGATATAGGTGTATTCAGTTTTGTTTTGTTTTGTTTTGTTTATATTTAACATCAAAAAAGTTACTAAAACAGAAACAAATTAGAGTTGAAGCTCAACTTCTGACTGCAATGCAAAGAACTTTTGAATCAGTTCTTCAACGACCCAAGTGCTTTTAAGTCCCGGATTAAAATGAACCATTTTGCCTGGGGAAAGTTCATGAATTGCACCACTTTCTTCAAAAATCTTACCCCTGCCAGAAATAATATATATGCTCTCATTCCATGTATAGTCCCAACGAAATTTTCCAGGCTTACACTGCCAAATCCCACTGCAGGAAGTTTTATCATTAGTCATATAAATAATTGAACCTGAAGCATCGGGCTGTCCTTCTAAAATATTTTCCTTGGGTATTAGCCAGTCCTCTAATTGGAGATCGTTCCAGGCGAAGGTTGAAATTGGATTTTTCATAAGAATCCTTTCATTTATTTGTGAAATTGAAATAATCTTTATTTAATCATATTGTAGAGGCTCCAGCTTTTTCCAGATAATACCTGCAAGAACCTTGTGTCCTGCTGCATTAAGATGAACTCCATCACTCCATAAAAAATTTGGAAGTTTTTCAATCATTTCATTAAAGGGACTAAAACAATCAATAAATAGGATGTCCATTACATTGGCTATCCCTTCCGCATGTTCACAGTAATCGTTCACTTCAGACATTCTAGAAAGAAAGGGGGTTGGGCTTAGAAGCACAACTTCAGATCTAAGGGATTTTAAACCCTCAATGATTAACTCCAGATTCTTTTCATACTGGTTAAGTGGAACTCCTTTTTGAATATCATTCAATCCAAACATAATAATACTTAGGTCGGGCATCTTTTCCTCACGTTTAGACCAATGAAGGCGACTTATTCCGTCTGCTGAGGTTGCCCCTCCTACAGCATGGTTATAGATACATATAAATTCCAATGCAGTGATTTTTTTTATGTTCTCAACTAACCAATGAGTGTACATTTCCTGCTGAGACACAAACCCACATCCTTGGGTAATCGAATCACCATGAAAATCAAGCCGAATAAACCCTTCGGTTTTAATTTTTCTAAGAATATTTTTTTTGTTTGTAAATTTTTGCATAATGACGTTTCGTTATTTTGTTAATGTAATTACTTTCTATTTGACTCTATTTTGAACCATCAGGTGATCAGACACTAGTATTATCCTAGTGAAAATAATATATAGGGTATCTTGAAACTTTACAGATTATTTCCAGCTACTAATGTCTAAGAAACAGTATGCTTAAATCAAAAGTATTCCAAAGGTATTTCCTTCCCGGATTTCTCTTTCAGTCTATCGTCATCGGCGGAGGCTATGGCACCGGTCGTGAACTAGTAGAATATTTTCTGAAATACGGTCCTCTTGGTGGACTGTTTGGGATGATATTGACCACACTGATCTGGTGTGCTGTTTGTACGGTGACATTTGAACTAGCACGAATAACCCATTCCTTCGATTATCGCACCTTTACACGTCAATTGCTTAATCGCTGGTGGTTCTTTTATGAATTTTGTTATTTAGCAATGATGCTTCTTGGCCTATCCGTCATTGCGGCTGCCGGGGGAAGCATTATTGAGAGAATATCCTCAGTTCCTTATAATGGAGGTGTGATTGGAATTATGTTCTGTATTGGATTTCTAGTCTTTAAAGGTTCTAGTTTTATTGAAGATATATTGTCGGTTTGGTCTTTGATACTTTACGCTGTCTATTTCATTTTATTTGGTTATACCCTTTCATTTTTTCTAACAGAATCCCCTCCACCTTTTTTATTTGAAATCAGGCAAGGCTGGGCAATATCAGGAATTAAATATGCCGCCTATAACTTAGTGGTAATTCCAGCATTGTTATTCTGCATTCGCCATATTCGCACTAGCAAAGAAGCATTTGGAGCAGGAATTTTGGCCGGACCAATTGCAATTATTCCAGCATTTTTGTTTCTTCTGGCAATGACTAATTATTATCCCAGGATTCTTAATGAAACCGTTCCTGCTAACTACATATTAGAAATGATTGGATCCTTACCATTTCAAGTAATTTTCCAGATTGTGCTTGTTGGGACCCTAATTGAGTCAGGGACAGGAGTAATTCACGCCTTTAATGAACGGCTTTCCAGTGTTTTTATTGAACGTAAGTCTCAAATGCCATTATATCTTCGACCTCTGATCGCCATGGGCCTTTTGACACTTGCTTATCTAGGAGCCCAGTTTGGTCTTGAAACCTTAATTTCCAAAGGCTATGGAACAGTTACCTGGGCAGTACTTTTTTGTTATGTTCTTCCCGCACTCAGTATAGGAGTATGGAAAATTAGAAACTACAAGAAAATCCATTTTACTCAGTAGCAAAAATGGACGAATTGACAATCAATATTTACAAATAACTTCGACGTGCCCTTTATGTTAGTATGAAATCAAAACTATAATTCCAGTCGCCATAGAGATTATGACACCTTTTAATGGACTCCAGATGAATCTCGGGAATCTTGCTTCCCTTTCTCATGCAAAGACCCGGTCAATCAGTGCAGAAAATCCAACTGGGAATAAAGGCCAAGGCGGTAAATCAAAGAAGGGTACTGGTTTTAATGCTGGGAGAGACCTTGGACAGGGATGGAAAATCTCTCCTAGTATTGTAATTGAATCAACTCAAACCTGCATCCTTGCAGATATCGAGGGTTCTGGAGCAGTTCAACAAATATTCATGACTCTTACAGGCAATTGGCGCTTTTTGATTCTTCGGATGTACTGGGATGGTGAAGAAACACCATCTGTTGAGGTTCCTGTAGGAGATTTTTTTGCCTGTGGCTGGGGCAAATATGCTCAAGTAAACTCTCTACCGGTGTCAGTTAATCCTGGAAATGCATTCAACTGTTTCTGGGTAATGCCCTTTAAAAAATCTTGTAAAATTACCCTTGAGAATCTTAATTCCGAAAATATTACCGCTTATTATCAAATAAATTACACACTTACTGATGTTTCCGATGATACAGCTCAGTTTCATGCACAATTTAGACGTATTAATTCCCTTCCTCTTAAAGAACCTTATACCATTTTGGATGGTATAAAAGGATGGGGGCACTACGTAGGAACCTACCTATGCTGGGGATCAAACAGTAATGGTTGGTGGGGTGAGGGAGAAATTAAGTTTTTTCTTGATGGCGACACCCAGTTTCCGACAATTTGTGGTACAGGAGTTGAAGACTATATTCTTGGGTCTTACGGATTTTCAGTTAATGAAGAATATCAGGTATTTTCTACACCTTTTGCTGGAATGCCACAGGTTCTTAGACAGGAAGGTCGTGGACAGTCACAACAGCGTTTTGGACTCTACCGTTGGCATATTATGGACCCAATACGTTTTGAACAAGACCTAAAGGTGACTATTCAAGGATTAGGATGGGATGCAGAAAGTCGATACTTACCTTTGAATGATGATATTGCCTCTGTCGCCTTTTGGTATCAACAAGAACCTCATGTCTTATTTCCAGAGCTTCTCAAACGAGATCAGTTAGAAATCAGTGAGTAAATTGATAAAAAAAGGATAAGCATAGTGAAAAATAATTTTTTGGCCTCGACCGCTATTTCTTGTTTTTTGGCAGTAGTTCTTACCATTGGGTGCAGCCATCAAAAAGTACCACCCTTCACAATTGTCGTATTACCCGACACTCAAAACTACTCTGAGAGACTACCTCAATATTTCCATGATCAAACCCAGTGGATTAGCCAAAATGTAAAAGGTCTTAACATTTCATTTGTTAGTCATGTGGGTGATATTGTCCAACGGGGAGACCAGGTAATAGAAGAGTGGTTAGTTGCAAAAAAAGCCATGTTCCGACTTAACCATCTTGTACCCTGGGGGGTAGCCATTGGGAATCACGACTATGACCTGGATGGCACTCATCAAAATGGTGAAATGTTTAAAAAGTACTTCGGAAGAAAACCGTTTGAAAAAGCATCTTGGTTTCAAGGTGTCTCCCCCGACGGTCTGAGTTCCTTTCAAACTTTCAACGGCGGAAACCAGGAATTTATTATTTTTCACCTTGAAACAGATGTCCCTGATGATACGATC
>CAYWYX010000122.1:0-5731 GCA_964462735.1 uncultured Acidobacteriota bacterium
TAGCTGAACCTCGGGTGCCTCCTTTAAGAATACTTTCCCTAGAATCTAGTCGAAGATTACCTTGTTGTAATTGAGCGCCATGACATTCATAACAATTTGTGGCCAAGAGGGGTCGAATTTTTGTCTCAAAAAACTCTATAGCTGCATTAGAATCTGCTTGGGCACCGAATACCCGTTGATTCAATAACAGCAACATAAAGACGAATAGAAGTTTTGATAAACAATTCCAAGTGTCAATTTTCATCACAAAATTATTCAATAGAGCCTTTTAAAATTTATACCACCTATTTTATTGTGAGATGAAACAACTCGCAATAATAAAGAAAAATCAGACTGACAAGTGTTAATTAGTTAGTCTGATTTTTAAAATATTCCAGGTAGTCTTATGAAACTGAAAAATACTTTGAAGTAGCTTTTTTTGTTTTTACTTGAGAAAGCGAACTAATCTAAAACCCAAGTCTGTATGTCGAAAATTAGGTGGTCTTCGGTCTCTATAGGCAGGATTAAGTTCTGATTCCATAAATCCCCAACTTAGCCAACTTCCGCCCTTGAAAACCTTTCCTGCTGTTTTCACCCCTCGATATTCAAAAATTTCTGCCTCTGATTCTGTTGGTCCTTGGGGATCCGTTTTAGATTGACTCGAATGAGGTCCGTACCAATCTTGGACCCATTCCCAAACGTTACCTTGCATATCATAAATTCCTAGAAGGTTCGGCTTCTTGCTTCCAACTGGTAAAGGCATTTTAGGTCCAAGTAAGCGTTCTGTTGGTAGGTCTCTATCCTTCCATTCATTACCTGCATTACCAAACCAATGTGCAATTTCATCAAATTTCCCTGAAGAAGTTTCTGGAATGCCAATTCGACATGCGTATTCCCATTCAGCTTCAGTTGGAAGGCGGTACTGATACTTTGAATCCTGATTATTTAACTTAGTGACAAACTCCTGCACTTCTTCCCAAGTTACACTATCTACTGGAATATTTTCAGATTTACTACGATCCATCCAATGCACAGCCCAACTATCAACGTAAGCCGGATCCAATTTCTGAAGTTTTTTTACTTCTTTTTCATAGGCATTACTCCTCCGACTAGGATTACTTTCCATAAAAGCGTCCCATTGTTCCATTGTTACTTCATATTTACCAATTTGAAAGGAGTGTGCGATTTCTACTTTATGAACTGGCTCGATTGCAACGTGTCCTGGTATTTTAATTAAATCACTATTAAAACCCATTTCGAAGGATCCAGCTGGCACCTTTACAAACTCGAATTTCTGACCATTGATGACACCTGTCAATTTTTCATCTGAAGATACTTTAGGTTCTGTAGAATTTTTCAAACTACAACTCCAAATGAAAAAAGAAATGGCTAAGCAAATCCAAAGATATTTTGTATTCTGTGCTGGTAGATTTTTCTTATCAAAAACTCTCATGATCAAGTTCTCTCCACTTCAGCTATCAATTTGTTTCCTCTATAGGATAATTAGCAGAACTTAAGATTTTAAGAATTGAAGCATTTTTGTCTGAATATGTTACAAACAAATCATATAATGCTCTCAGGTTTAAGAACAGAAATAAAATTAAGCATTACCCACTTAGATAAAACACCCCATTACACTCTCAAGTTCTATAGAGAAAGTAGGATTGAGGAGGAGTATCAATGTTAACCAAAAAATCTAGGGGAAAAAGATTTAATTCCTTAGGCTACATAATAATTATCTTACTTTGTTTTTTCACTCTGAACTCTGTTTTCAAAGGAAACTCTTTTGAAAAGAATCGAAAAGAAGCAGCTTCTAATCCTCAACCCTCTGTCATTCCAGATCGAATCATTCTTACCTGGGAGGATGATCCTATTAATAGCCAGGCTATAAGTTGGCGAACTGATCCTTCAGTTACTAAAGCTTTTGCTGAGATCAGTCCAGCAAATTCATCGCCTGATTTCGTAGAAAAAGCTAAAAGTTTTCATGCGGACACGGTTTTAGTAGTTACAGAAAGCGGTCCAGCACATCATCATTCTGTTAACTTTACGAAATTGAGTCCAAATAGCCTCTATGCATACCGAGTTGGCAGTGGCGACATATGGAGTGAGTGGTTTCATTTCCGAACTGCCAGTAAAGGTCCAGATCCTTTTACTTTTATCTATTTTGGAGATGCTCAAAACAATCTCCTATCCCTGTGGTCCCGGACAATTCGTGCAGCCTATTCAACTGCCCCTTCAGCTCGATTCATTGTTCATGCCGGTGACTTAGTAAACCAGGCAAATAATGATCAAGAATGGGGGGAATGGTTTCGAGCTGGTGGATGGATTCATGCCATGATGCCTAGTATCCCAGTGCCAGGAAACCATGAATATGCAAGAAACAAAGAAAACAATCGCAGAGTTTCAAAACTTTGGAAACCACATTTCAGGTTACCTGTTAACGGAGTAACTAGCTTAAAAGAAACTGTCTATTTCATTGATTACCAGGGAGTTAGAATCATTGCTCTGAACTCAAACGAAAAACATCTGGAGCAGAAAATTTGGCTTGAAAAAGTCTTAAAAAATAATCCAAATCGATGGACCTTTGTAACATTTCATCATCCCATTTATTCGTCAGCTAAGGGACGTGATAATCCAGAACTACGTAAGCTCTGGAAGCCTGTTTTCGACAAATATAGGGTCGACATGGTTCTACAGGGTCATGACCATAGCTATGCAAGAGGACGTAATCTCCCTTTAGGGATCAACACACACAATGAACAAAGTGGAACTATATATGTTGTTTCTATTAGTGGCCCTAAAATGTACGAGATCGGTTCCAGAGATTGGATGGACAGAGCTGGAGAAAACACCCAACTTTTCCAGAAAATTTCAGTGACCTACAATAAAGTAGAATACCAAGCAATTACTGCCACTGGACAATTATATGACGCCTTCGAAATAATAAAACAAGAAAATAGCCCTAATCGATTGGTTGAAAAGATACCTGAAGAACATACATTTTCTTCAAACAAAAAAAAGCAATAATACAAATATCTTTAATTAGAAAGATTCAATCAAGTGGGAAAACATTAAAAAGAAAGTCGTCTCAACTAATATTTATCTATGCTTAATCGAACATATCGCTGATGAGTAACATGATCCAATTCAGTAGCATAAAAGGTTACTAGAACGGAACCATCATCTAGCAGAGTGGGATGGGGCACTCCAAAATCCCAAGTATACATTTCCGCCATACAACTTCCGTCCCAAGCTCTTTTTTCCCCCTGACTCGCTAACTCACCTGTCACTCGTCTGGTTTGTTGATCCCAAATTACATACTCATTCTTCATATCCCAGTGCTTTCCATTATCTTCACTAAGGGCACAGCGAACACCTTGAGGGTTACGCCGGTAGTTGTAAACGGCAAGTAGTCCGCCATCAGAAAGAACCAAGGGCAAGGTAGGAAAACCCCACAGAGCTGATTCCTCCGGCTTGGACCAATGTCGTCCATCTTCTGAATAAGCAATGGTCGTATTTAAGGCTTCGTCAGTTTTCTTATCATGCGTCCAGAAAAAACAGATCCAGCGATCGTCTGACAACTTAGCTGGACGGGGATCAAAGTAGATTAACCGATCATTCGGATCATGGGCTACAAGGGTTTGTTCCCCCCAACTGTCTCCCCCATCTCGACTAAAAAGAGAACTTACCTCATGCTGCATTTTTTGAACAGTCTCTGTAAAGAAACTTTCAAACATAATCATTAATTCACCGGAGCTAAGTTCATTGACAGGAGTTGCTATCGTTGGGAATGCTCCAGGGGTAGGTTGTGGCTTAATATACTGAGGCTCTGACCACTTATAACCTTGATCTTGGGAACGACAGATAAAATTTTCACAATAAAGCCAACCACCGTTATCCTTGGTCCATCGGGGATGCTCTGGCTCAACCCAATGCCACCGCCCCGCTGCTGCCCAAAGTGTGCCATCCTCGGTCAGTTTGGGCGTTGCCGTGGAATATGCAAATTGGGGATCAATATACTCGTCAGCAAGAAGTGAGTTAGTATGTAACCAAGTCTTACCGTTATCTTTTGAACGAAAAACTTCACACTTTCCATCCAGGCCTAACTTAGTCTTTCCCATCCTTGCTGTATGGATTAGATGTCCCCTACCTAAATTCTCTGTATGACCATGCCATGTGACCATAGCTCTAAAGTTAGGATAGGGATTTTTCCAAACTATTCCTTCATCCAGAATATTGAATCTCATTGGATTTTCTCCTCTAATGAAACCAATTTAATTTCAAGAATAACAAACTGAGAGTTCTATTCCCCTTACCCAAATTAGGAGAAAGAGTAATTGAAAAACCGTACCATCTTCATGATTTGCACGCAACATGGTTCCATTCTAAAAGGACTCGATAAAATGCAACTTCCCTATTAACGTTCATAAAGACAGAATCGTCTTACAGACTATAGGAAGTAAACTAATCAAAGAAATGTTTTCAGACCCCTGCGTTTACAAGAACAGATCAATAATTTGTATTTTTTGGTTAACAAACATGCTTTGTGAAAATACATTTCACAGGTCTTCTAACCCCAACAGGCCTTTGGATATTTCTTTCAGAATGAGCCTTGCATTTTTATCTTCCTTGACGCAAACTACTCCTAACTTTTTGATTAATTTCATCATTCGGGTGCCTATCGAATTTGTTAACATCCACAATCTTTTGAATAAAGAAGTGGGTTTCTTTAAAGCAAGAAAAGACAGCCGTATAGAAAGGTAAATCCAGATGTCTCGTCACTTGCAATTTTCAGAATACATGGCCCGTCATGGAAACAGAAGAACGTTTCTCAAGGTTGTTGGAACCGCCACCGGTACAGCCATGCTGGGTGGACTAACCGGTTGTGAGCAGGCCGCACCGCCGGCCCCACCAACAACCCGTCCTTCCCACTTAGTGAAATTTGGTCATTCTGACCTGTATGTTTCCAAGCTCTGCCAGGGAACTGCATTCCGAGGACACCTTAGCCGGGAAGGCGGTGATGCTGAGGCCCATAAATTAATCCGTTACTGTATTGAGATTGGAATTAACTTCTTCGATTCGGCCGAGGGTTATGGTTCAGGCGGCTCAGAAACTGCCCTGGGCAAAGGCGTTGCTGGAAAGCGTGACCAGGTCATCATAGCCACCAAGGCATCTCCAACTCTGGCAGAAAAACCCATCATTTTTACCAAGGAGATTATTTTCCAGAAAGCTGAAGGGAGTCTTAAACGGTTAGGCACTGATTATATCGATCTTTACCTATTACATGATGTTGATACACTCACCCCATCAATAGAAGATCCGGAAGGTACCTCTCACCCAGTCCCAGGAACACCCACTTTAGAACATATGCAATCAATCGCAGATGCCATGGATGCCCTGGTTAAATCGGGAAAAATTCGTTACTGGGGTGTCTCCAATCATTTAGCCCAACAGGTCAGTGAACTGGTAGACCTCGGCAAGCGTCCTGAAAAATCACCGATTACAGGACTGGAAGACTATTACAACATCGCTGCAGGACCCCGTCGTCGAAAATTTATGAGTGCTGAATTATTCCCACTTATTCAAAAGGGCAACCTTGGATTAATGGCTTTCAGTCCTCTAGGAGAAGGACGATTAGTTCCCGGCCGTAAAGTTGAGGAAGGTCCTGCTCTTGTTGACTTAATTAAAGAACTGGACTTTGTGGCTAATGAATTAGGGGTTTCACGTCCCCAGGTTTGTGTAGCATGGTCTT
>CAYWYX010000123.1:0-5698 GCA_964462735.1 uncultured Acidobacteriota bacterium
CAACTCGATAGATTAATGGGGTTTGCCTTTTTACCGATTTCCAGTGTTAGCTTCTTATGATCAGATTATTAGACATTAGAGATTTCGCTTTAGTAGATCATGTCACTCTTGAATTTAGAAAAGGCTTGAGTATGTTAACAGGGGAGACAGGTTCTGGAAAATCAATAATTGTTGATGCCGTAGGGCTACTACTAGGTTCAAAAGCATACTCTGAAATGATTCGTACCGGTTTCAACAAAGCAATTATTACCGGTTTATTTGAGGTGTTTCAAGAAGATGGTTTGCGTCAAATTTTTAAAGAAGCTGGCTTGGATTTTAATCCGAAAGAAATATTTGTTAGACGAGAGGTTATTCAGAATGGTAGAGGTCGTGCATTTATAAACAGTCAAATGGTCCCTGTTACATTTCTGAGAAAAATTAGCAAATATTTAGTCGATATCCATGGACAAAGTGAACAACAGTCCCTTTTTAATAATGATTCTCAACTGATGTTCTTAGACCGTTGTGCAAATAATGAAGATATTGTGACCGAAGTTGAGGGACTGCATGGAGAGATTCGAAAACTTGAAGAAAAGATGGGCAAGTTAAAGATTAATGAGGAAGAGAGAATACGGACAATTGAGTTGCTTTCTTTTCAGTTAAATGAAATTGAGAAAGTAGGGTTGTCCTCTGAGGCAGAAGAGGACGATCTTCAGAAAGAACGTCATCTCTTGTCTCACTCAGATCGGTTATTTCAAGCTTCCCATCAGGCTTATGAATTGCTTTATGAAACCGAAAATTCAGCTGGCAGATTATTGAAACAAGTTGCTGGCTGGTTAGAAGAATTACAAGAAATAGACAAAAGCTGTCAGGATCTTAAAAACCAATTCCAAGAGGCTTCTATTACTATTGAGGATATTGCTCTATCACTTCGAAAGTATAGTACTCGAATAGAGGTGAATCCAGAACGTTTGGATTGGATCGAAGAACGTTTGAATGACATAGAGAGACTCAAACGTAAGTACGGAAGTTCAGTCAAGGAAGTAAAAGTTTATGCTGAGAAAATAAAGCATGGGATAGTCGTCCTGAAAGATAGTGATCAATCTCTTGAGACCATGCAGCAAGACCGAACATTGTTGTTGGGTGAATATTTAAAAAAGGCAAAAATATTGAGTCGTTTAAGAAAGACTGCTTCTCAAAAACTACAGCAGTCAATGCAAAATGAACTAAGTCATTTAGCAATGGGAAAAACTCTTTTCCAAATTAAATTTTTATCTATTTTGAATCGGGGAGAAGAAGATTCAGCGGTAGAGCATTTTCCCTTAGGAACAGGCAGGGGAATAGATGTTGTTGAGTTCATGATAAGTTCCAATCTAGGTGAAGATCTTAAAGCTTTAATCAAGGTTGCTTCCGGTGGAGAAATGTCGAGGATTATGCTAGCCTTAAAAACAATTTGTACTGTGGACAGTCATGGTAAGACACTGGTTTTTGATGAGGTAGATGCAGGAATTGGTGGGGAAGTTGCTGATGCAGTGGGAAAGAAACTTCAAAAAATTTCTAAATCAAATCAGGTGTTATGTGTAACCCATCTTCCCCAGATTGCTTCTTATGCTGATAACCATTTTCATGTTGAAAAAATTGTGAAAGCGGGAAGAACCTTGACTCAAGTTGTTGAACTTACTCAGGAGCACCGAATTCACGAAATTGCACGTATGATCAGTGGTAAAAAATTGACAGGTAATGTTTTGAAACACGCAGCTGAACTTTTGAATAACAGCTTAACTTAAGAGATTAGTTTTAATAAAAGTAATTCTCTTGGGTAAGTTGTTAACAAATTTGTTTCAGCAGGGTATAAGGATTTTAATGATGGTAGATGTCACGTTGTCAAAGGAAAAAAAATTTTTCATTGAGACATTTGGTTGTCAGATGAATCAACACGATTCTGAAAAAGTAGCTGAAACCCTGATAAAATTGGGTTATTCTCCAACCCGTACATCTTCTGAAGCAGATCTTCTACTTTTGAATACCTGCAATATTAGGGAAAAAGCAAACCAAAAGGTATTTTCTCGTTTAGGAGCAATTCACCAGGCATATGGGGCCAAGCCAAATGCAAAGATAGGTCTCCTTGGCTGCATGGCTCAGATGGAAGGTGATAGTATTTTTAAAAAAGCCCCACGGGTTGATTTTGTTGTAGGTTCTAGTAGTTATTCTTTTTTGCCTGATTTGATTGCTAGAGTTGAGAGAGGTGAGAGACGAGTAATTGATGTCTCTCAGGACACAGACCGTTTATTTGAAATAAATGCTCAGACAAGAAAAAACCCATATAAAGCTTTTGTAACCATTATGGAAGGATGCAATCGCTTTTGCTCTTTTTGCGTAGTTCCTTATACTCGTGGGCCAGAACGCAGCCGTCCTACTAGAAATATACTGGATGAAATTCGAACTTTAGTTAGTGAGGGGTTTCAAGAAGTAACTTTGCTTGGTCAAACAGTTAATTCTTGGAGTGATCCTGAGGATCAAGCAAACGGTTTTACCGATCTATTAAAGCAAATTGCTGAGGTCCAAGGAATCCGTCGAATTCGTTTTATCTCCCCTCATCCGAGTGACTTTCACCCTGATATCGTTGGGGTTATTGAGGATTTTCCCATGGTTTGTAACCATATTCATCTTCCAGTTCAATCGGGTTCGACTAAGGTTCTACGTCGGATGAAGAGGGATTATACACGTGAAGAGTATCTCCAAAAGGTTGACTTTTTGAAAAAATCTAAGAGGGAAATTGCATTGTCCACAGATATCATCGTGGGATTTCCAGGTGAGACCCAGGATGATTTTGAAGAAACATTGTCATTAGTAGAACTTGTTGGCTATGATTCAATATTTTCTTTCAAATACTCCCCCAGACCAGGAACCGAAGCATTTTCCTTTTCAGAAGTTATTTCTGAAGAAATAAAAAGTAGGCGACTCCAAGTACTGCAACAGTTTCAAAGAAAAATTCAATTGCAACGTAATAGTAAGATGGTTGGCAAAAGATACGAGGTATTAGTTGATGGCACAAATCAAAGAGGAACAAGCACTCTTACAGCTAGGACAACTCAAAACAAGATAATCAATTTCTCAGGTTCACAGGAATTGTTAGGAAAGTTGGTTGAAGTTCAGGTAACTAACTTTTTCCCCAATAGTTTGCAAGGAGAATTGGTAGAGTGCTAAGGTTTAATATTAGTGAAACCATTCAACGAGGTAACTTAGGAGCTTAGGTATGCAAATTGAAATGAAAATTCGTGGGCTAATGATGGATCCAGTTACCAATGTACCTATTGTCATTCTGAAAGGTGCTGAAGGTAGTGCGCTATTACCTATATGGGTAGGTGTCTATGAGGCTAATGCAATTGCATTGGAAATTGAAAAAATTGCTACTCCAAGGCCCATGACCCATGACCTTTTAAAGAACTTCATAGATGGTTTGAGGTGTTCCGTTTCTAGGGTTGTTGTTAATGAACTAAAGAATGACACCTTTTACGCAATTATTTGGTTAGAACTAGATGGGAAGCTGATTTCGATTGATTCCCGTCCGAGTGATGCTCTTGCTTTAGCCTTAAGAACGGATTCACCGATTTTTGTTGAGGAAAGTGTGCTCAAGGGTTCTAAGAAAGTTGTAGCCACTAAGGAAAAATCCAGTGATGAGAACTTAAAGCGATGGCTTGAGAATCTTAATGATGAAGACCTTGGCAAATATAAAATGTAGGTCTCATTTTCTGTCAGTTCTTGATGATTTGATTTGCTAATTTCTCAATTTGACTTCTAGTAAGGAAAACCCCAAAAGTTAGATGGTATGGTAAAAAAGGTTTTAATTCTGAAAAACACCATCTAAATTAGGGATCATAAAGTCGTTAAACCAGAGCCAATCTGCGTGTATATCAGGAAAACAGACTATGATCCTGGCAATCGCCAATCAAAAAGGTGGGGTTGGAAAAACAACGACTGCAATCAATTTAGCTGCGGCATTATCCAATCAGGGGAAAAAGACTCTACTTTTAGATTTGGATCCACAAGCTAATACCTCAATCTCTTTTTTAGACATCAATTCAATCGAAAAAAGCATATATGATTCTCTTGTAGAAGGTGGATGCGAGTTAAGGGAGATTATTCGAAAGAGTTCAGTTCCTAAACTTGATCTGGTACCGGCCAAGATTTCCTTAGCGAAACTCGAGAGTAATCTTGTTGGCCAGTTTGATGCTCACTTTCGATTGAAAGACAAGTTAAACGTAATCTGTAATGATTATGACATGATTGTGATTGACACTCCTCCTACCTTGGGTTTGATTACTGTGAATGCTCTCGTCGCCTGCTCCCATCTCTTAATACCCATTCAGTCATCCTATTTCGCGTTGGAAGGTACAGATGATTTATTGGAGACGGTAAAAAAAATTAAATTACGGGCTAATCCTGGTCTTGAGATGCTGGGTGTATTAATAACTCTGCATGATAAACGTACTATATTAGGTAAGGATATTCGTTCTAGGATCAGTGAGACATTTGGTTCTAAGGTATTTGAAACAGTTATATCTAGGAGCGTTCGTTTAGAAGAAAGTCCTGCTTATAAAGAACCTATTTTTTCGCATGCTCCCAATTCTTCCGGAGCTATTGAATATACAAGATTGTCTGAAGAGGTATTGAATCGTGGCTAAAAAAACGGGGTTACCATTCCAACTAAAAATGCGTCATGATGTTCACTATGTTGATGAACTAAGTTTGCGTAGTGGGGCTTCTGTAGGTCGGATGATTCCAATAGAAAAAATACAGCCAAATCCTGAACAACCCCGTCAGTTACTAGGTGACTTAAGTGATTTAACTGCATCGATTTTGGATAAGGGAATCCTCGAACCTATTCTGGTTAGAGGTATTTCTAATAGTAATAGGTTTATGATTATTTCTGGGGAAAGACGATACAGAGCTAGTCTAAACGCAGGTCTTAAAGAGATACCTTGTATTGAAAAGGATGTTGATGATGCAGAGGTAGCTGAGATTGCTCTGGTAGAGAATCTTCAACGTAAGGATCTAACCGCTTTTGAAGAAGCTGAAGCAATACAACTCTTGCTTGATCGATTTAGTTATACCCACGATCAAGTTGCAAAAAGAATAGGTAAGGCTCGTTCGTCGGTTACCGAGACACTGAGTATAAGTAGTATTCCTGCTAATATTAGGGAAACATGTCAACAATTAGGTGTGATGAGTAAGTCCATGCTATTACAAGTTGTTCGTCAGTCTTCAAGTCAGAAGATGATGGAATTGGTAAGACGTTTTGCTCAAGGGGAATTGTCACGTGATGATGCTAGAAAAGAACGTGTGGAAGGTAGGAGTCAGAGACCTAAAAGCTATGTCTTCCAATTTCGGTCACCTACAAGGGAGTATAGTCTTAATCTTCGATTTGCCAAAGCTAACGTTAAAAAAAAGGAATTGATTTCTGCATTAAAGTCCATTATTAAAGCTTTGCAAGGAGACTCTGATTGTTAAAGCTTTTTGTTGGTTTATTTTGAATGTTTGGAGGCTAATGTTGATCTCTGTGTGATATTTCCTTTGATGGCACTTTTCCCTAACTGACCATACTAACGATATTTAATAATTCCTTCGAAAAGATTTTTTAAAATGTCTTTCCTAAGAAGATGAAAAAGAATGGAAAAGAAGAAATCTAAAGGTTTGATTTTTTTGGTTATCTTTCTAG
>CAYWYX010000124.1:0-5670 GCA_964462735.1 uncultured Acidobacteriota bacterium
CCGTTTAATATGTTTAATTTAAATCAAATAGGAGGGAACTTCAAGAAAAAAGTAGGGAGTAGATAGCTGGTGTTTAGTAATTTCTTAGAAGAAAAAAGGTGGAAAACTAGTTTAAAAGAAAAAAAATTATAGAGAAGGCCTTATTATTCAACTTCTTAACTAAATCTAGGAGTCTGATCAATATACCTTTATATTACTAAAAGTAAGACAGAAAATGATTGATTACTTAGAGCGCAGTTAATTTTTAAGGTTAACTATTCTTCCTGAGGGATAGATTTAGGAGGACGGTAGCTTTATAAAACAGACGGGGAATCAGATATCTAGTCAGGGTCTGTTACTTTTCGAAGATTCTTTCCAGGTATGAAGAATCCGATGAACGACTGTTAAGTTACTTAGTACAGCCAAAACCCATAGAACTGCTGGCATTCTTCCAAAAATAGTACCTATAATTAATAGAACTAACCGTTCAGGTCGCTCAAGAAACCCTACCTTACATGTTGGAACTAACGATTCGGCACGAGCCCTCGTATAACTTGTCATGATTGCCCCTATCATAACGATCCCAGATAACAAGACATACATCATTTGTTGATTCTTGATGTAATGAATCATTAGGGCTAAAAAAAGGATCATGTCGGAATATCTGTCTAGAACGGAATCAAAGAAAGCACCGAATCTAGTAACATTGTTTGTAATACGGGCAAGTCTTCCGTCCAACATGTCAAAAATTCCAGAAAAAATGATTACAATTCCAGCACAAAAGAAGTTGCCTTGAGCCAAGTAAAATGCGCTTAATATCGTTATGAGGAAACCAAAAAAGGTTAAAAGGTTAGGGCCAACTCCTATCCTAGATATTCCTCTAACTAATGCATCTAAAATAGCAGTAGATATCTTTCCTATGATGTTACTAAGCATATTATTTTATGAAGGTTTGTTTTTTTTTTGATTGTGAAAGGTAGTAAGTTTAAGAATTTCAAATTCTTTAATTCCAGCTGGTGTATTTGCCTTTGCCAGGTCTCCTTCTTTCTTATTTAATAGTCCACGACCAATTGGAGAGGTTGTGGATATCAAACCCTTCTTGATGTTAGATTCCTCAGTCGAAACAAGTCTGTAACTTATTTCTGTGCTTTTTTGAACATCGTACACTACAACAGTTGATCCATATGAAACTCGGTCTTTTGGGATTTTGTCAAAATTGATCATAGCAACACCAGCAAGTCTTTTGCGTAATTGACCAAGTTTGGCATTAAGAATTTCTTGTCGTTGCTTAGCCGACTGATACTCCGCATTTTCACTCAGGTCCCCTAATGCCACAGCCTTTTTTAACTCTTTAGGCAATTCATTCTTTAATTCATATTCAATTAGTGTAATTTCTGCTTCGAGTTTTTTCTTTATATCCATTATCACAACTATATACCTCTACTAATGGGATTAAATACTAGGAGAGAAGTTCAAGTTTTACTTAGTGTCTAAAGATATAACTGTAAAGAAAAGAATCATTTTTAAAAATTTTCAAAACAGACCAAATTTTATTTGAAGAAAACGTTTAGGATTTTGTCGGAAGTCGTAAATAAACTTTACAACTTCAGCCGAGGCGTCATTTAAATTAGAGTATAGGGCTGGATCATTTAACAGTTTTGTAATTGTTCCTTCACCCTGACTCATCTTTTCGGCGACTACTGAGAATTTATCTAGACTTTCTTTAAACTGGATGTAAAGAGAATCATCCTTAGAAAGTTGACCAAGAAATCCTTCGCCTTTTTCTAGGCGTTCAGCAACCGTTTCAAATTTTGCGACTAAACTATCTGCCCTGTCATATAAAGTGGGGTCTTTTAAAAGTTTTCCCAACAGACCTTCCCCACTTTCTACCGTGGCTACGATGTTATTAACACGTCCTATGATAGTCTGGAAATTATCATATAAGACCCTCTCCGAGATGAGTCTTCCAATTACACCTTCTCCAGATTTTATTTCTGTAACTAGTTCTTGAAGTTCACCGGAAGCCTCATTTAGATTTTTAAACATTGTAGGATCATTAATCAATCTGCCTAAGGTGCCTTGTCCTATATTAACTTTTCCAGTGATTTCATTAATTTTATCAACTAAATCTCCCAGGTTAGCCACCAGGTCATTTGAATTCTGGATAATCCTTTTTATATCAGCATCTACTGAACTTGGAACTTCTCCATTTTCAGATAGGATGGGATGTGGTTCTGAACCACGAGAAATATCAATATACTTGTCTCCTAGAAGGCCAATGGATCCCAATGTCGCTTCGGAGTCTTCTCTAATAGATTTTTGGTACCTTTTTTCTATTCTCATAACAACTTCGACAGCTTTGTTAGTGTCTTTTGATGGTGAAATATTAACCTGACTAACATTTCCAACTTCAATGCCTGCTAGCCATATAAGAGAACCTTTTCTTAAACCAGAAGCACTCTGAAGATAAGTTTTTAAGGTATATTTTTCGGTAAAAAATCCTTGGCCCCCACTAATAAGAACTAATGCGGCAGCCAGGATTACAAAGCCCAAGATAGCCAGAATTCCAACGCGTAGTTCTTTCCAAGCCATTGTTCTTCGCGCCATAAGTCCTCCTCTTAGGAAAAAAACTTTTGAATATAGCTGTCCCGATTTTGTTTTAAAGAATCGTCAGTGCCTTCAAAAATAATTTCACCAGATTTTAACATGATAAATCGAGTATTGATCTGGTTGTTATCCGGAGATTTAATCTCGTAAGTTAATTGACCATCTTTTTGAATTAAACGTTCACGGGCTAAACGGTAGGCATCATTAAGACGGTGAGTAACGAAAATAGAGCTAACCTGCTCGACATCACGAAGCTTAATAATAAGTTCGACAATTGTCCCTGCAGTAATCGGGTCCAATCCAGCAGTTGGTTCATCGTACAACATTATATCAGGAGTTCCAACTAAAGCTCGAGCAATAGCAGTTCGCCGACGCATTCCACCAGAAAGTTCAGAAGGCATTTTTTCAAGTGCATCTTCCATATCGACAAAGCCTAGGGTCTGTTTAATAATCTTTAGTAGTTCATCATCATTAAGAATTCCTTGTTCATATAAACGGTAGCCAACATTGTCACCAACTGAAAGAGAGTCAAACAAAGCTCCTTCCTGAAACACCATTCCAATTTGTTTTCGAATTTTCATCAAAGGGGCTTCAGCATATGAAGTGATATTTTCACCTTCTACCCATACTTCCCCTTCATCCACTTTTTCAAGTCCGACAATAATTTTTAGAATAGTTGATTTGCCTGAGCCACTACCCCCTAAAATTATTTTTGTTTCTCCTCGGCCAACCGTGAATGAAACATTTTTTAGAACAGCAGTATCATCATAGTACTTGTATACATTCTTTAACTCAATTACTGGAGAAGATATCTGGTTACTATTGTCCATGGTTATTAGAGGATGGTAAGTAAGATTCTAGTAATAAAGAAATTGGAAATAAAAATGAGAATCATAGCGGTAACCACTGATTGTGTTGTTGCCCGTCCTACTCCTTCTGTCCCTCCAGTAGTGTTGAGACCAAAATAGCATCCAACAGCTGTTATTAGAAAACCAAAGATAGGCGGTTTAGCTAAACCTTGGACAAGATCATTATAGTTCAATCGATCATAAGCCGAGGTTAAATAGAGCGAAGGACTAATGCCTAGAAAGAAGGATGCCACAAAAAATCCACCCATTATTCCTATCAAGTCAGAGACCACTGTTAGAATTGGAACCATTGTGGTACCAGCAATAATACGTGGTGCTACTAGTTTTTTTATAGGATCGGTGCCTAATGCACGCATGGCATTAATCTGGTCACTAATCAGCATGGACCCTAACTCCGAAGTAATACCGGATCCTACTCTTCCAGCAATCACTACTGCTGTTAAGACTGGTCCTAGTTCTCTCACAAGAGAAACTGAAACCAATTGTCCCGTATATCCCACCGCTCCAAAGGAGGCTAAAGTGTTGGAGGTTTGTAGAGCTAAAACTGCACCTGTAAAAAAAGCAGTTAGACCTGCAATCGAAAGGGATCCAACTCCGACAATATCCATCTGTTCGAAGGTCTCTTTGAGATAGAAGGGTCTATGGAAGGAGTGATAGATAGCTCTAAAGCAGAGCATTGTGAAGTTTTGAACTACGAGCACCCAGCTCTGGAGAGCTGAAATATGTTGGCCAGAAATGTTTTGCATTAATAAATGTTAATCGATTAACAAAAATTTAGTCAAGATTGGATAGGAATCAATGTGAAGTAATAATGATTACCATTCAATTATTTGTATAATGTCATTTAAGATAGTAAAGGATCTTTTTCTGATGATTCCACTATTTGTTAAGTAGAAGAACAGAGTGTTTTGAGCTGTTGACCATCGATAAGGCCAAGAGATAAAATCTAAATTAGTTCCAATATTTTGGATTAATGAGGGTTAATTAATGATTCTTCCCATTGTTAAATATGGTAATCCTATTCTTCATCAGATAGCAACCCCAGTCATTTCTTTTGATGAAGAACTCGCAGAGTTGAGTAAGAACATGGTGGAAACAATGTATGATGCAGGAGGTGTTGGGTTAGCTGCTCCACAAGTGGGAATGTTAACCCGTTTAATGGTAGTAGATCCCACTGCTGGTGAAAAAACGGATTCTTTAATTGTTCTAGTTAATCCGAAAATTATAACTACAGAGGGTGACCAATTTGAGGACGAGGGCTGCCTAAGCATACCAAGTTTTTCTGAGCAAGTTCACCGATCTCAAAAGGTTGTAGTTTCTGCTAGAGGAATTGACAATAAAGAACTAGTTGTGGAAGGACAGGGTCTACTTTCTCGTATCCTGATCCACGAAATTGATCATTTAAATGGGGTATTGTTTATAGATCATATAAGCGTCATTAAACGAGATATTATTAAAAGAAAGATTCGAAAAAAGGTTCGTAATGGAGAGTGGTAATGCGACTTATATTTATGGGTACTTCTCAATTTGCTGTTCCGGCACTAAAAAAACTATACGAAAGTCATCATAACGTATGTCAAATCTTCACCCAACCCGACAGGCCTTCTGGTCGAGGCCATAAGGTGTCTATATCACCTGTAAAATCAGTGGCCCTTGACCTCGGCTTACCAATTCATCAGCCCCAAAGTTTAAAGTTGAAAAAATGGATTGGGGTCATACAAGCTGTTCAACCTGAAGTTCTTGTAGTAATAGCATATGGAAAAATATTGCCTTCATTTATCTTTGATCTCCCTCCTCTCGGTACTATAAATGTACATGCTTCACTCTTACCTCGCTATCGTGGCGCAGCTCCAATTCCCTGGGCAATTGTAAATGGTGAAACACAAACTGGTGTTAGCACGATGAAAATTGACGAAAATATGGATACAGGTCCTATATTTTTACAAGAAGAAGTGAGTATTCCACTTTCTGAGACTGCTACTGAACTTCAAGACCGTTTGGCAATTTTGGGAGCAGATCTCTTACTTAAGACACTCGGCTTGCTTAAATCTAATTTGGTTAAGGCCAAACCCCAAAATTTTATTTTAGCCAGTTATGCTCCAATGCTGAAGAAATTAGATGGTAAACTCGATTGGAACCAATCTTCCAGACAAATCTATGATCGTATTAGGGGATTTAATCCTTGGCCAGGGACCTATACTCATTATAGAGGTAC
>CAYWYX010000125.1:0-5668 GCA_964462735.1 uncultured Acidobacteriota bacterium
TAGAACCCCTCGGGAATCGCTTAAATCGCAAAATAGGCCCATTATCGGGGCTGATGACGGGGGTTGGGTGAGCGTTTTTGGTGTAATTCGTCTGGTGTAGGGTTCGTAATTTATCATTTTGTTAAAACTATTATAGCAAAAAGGTGAAATTCATGGTCTTAAATAAGAGCGGAATCTTAGCTGTGTTGTTGATGGTAATCGTGGCAGGTTCGGTTCGTGCTGAGGATGCTAAGGAAGTGGTTGTTTCAAGTGCTGAGGAACTGAAAGGGATCAAAGCAACGACAATCATCTGGAAGAAAGACGGGGCTAAGATGGTTCGGATTCCGTCAATAGCATTTAAACACGAAAAAACTTTTAACCGGGTTGGTGATCTTATTACGAAGACGACTAAATTTCCTGGTCCAGATTCTGCTCCTTTTTATATGGATGCTACCGAAGTTACTATTGCTCAATTTAAAAGATTTTTAAAATCAACTGATCATCCATTTACAGGTAAACAATGGGTTGAAGTTTATAAAAGGTCACCAATGGACAATTATCCAATGATATTTGTCACTAGGTTTGATGTGATGGCTTATGTAAAGTGGGCGGGTAAAAGATTACCAACCGAAGCGGAATGGGAATTTGCGGCACGGGGCGGCTTAGTTGGTAAGGATTTTATTTGGGATGAGGATGATCTGGACCCTATTAATAAACCAAACCGTTTCGAAATTGAACTCCGCTCTTTATTCTTCATCGAAATACTTAATGGGATTGCACGTGAGTATGGAAATTTTAAAGGAGTTGGTGGTAATGATAAGTGGGTGAAGTGTGCTCCAGTAGGTAGTTTTAGGCCTAATGGCTACGGCTTGTTTGACATGGTAGGAAATGTTTGGGAGGAGTGTCAGAATTGGTACGACAGTGACCAGAAAGCTTATGTTATTCGGGGTGGTTCTTGGATCAGTTTGGTAGAATCAGAAAAAGACTTAGGTTTAACTAATCGTATTGAGGGTTACCCGTCATCTGCCACTAATGATGGTGGATTTCGCTGTGTGGTAGGATTGGAGTAATATGAAAGATGGATTAGTAAAAACATCAGGAGATCCACAAAAAAAGGGTCGAACCATAACCTTTCGTGTCGATGATGAGGTGGCCGAGAAGCTTGAAAAGTACGCCAGAAAGCGTAATACCACAATGAGTAGGGTTCTCCGAAACTGGTGTGCTAGTAGCGATCTTCGTGTGGAATTTCCAAAGAAAGCTAGGCGTAAACTAGAGTCGATTGCTCGTGGTAGGAAACGCAATACGGTGGGAAAGCTAATCGAGGATGCCGTAAAGCGCGTTTATTTTGATGGGCACTGGTAATACTTGGAGTAGTGAAAAAGGGTTTGGAATTTGCCTGTATAAAGAAATTTAAAATGCGATTATTAAATTGATAAGGAGTTTTTGTGTCACATCCAATACCTGAAAAAGAATTAGATTGCATGCTCGACTTTTCACAGATCGACTTATCCGATGCTGAGAAAGTTAGGGAGGCAGTTGTTTCTTTCCTTGGTGATTACAGTGGGGTTTTATTTCATCCAATAAACGACATAGATGAATTCTTGATCAATAGCATGAAGTACGTTGGTGAGTCGGATTTGCTCAGTGTTATGGGAGATATCGGAAATATTCATCGTGTAACCCGTAAAGCTCATCGGGAAATGCGACTTGATCGGGATGATTGGAAATGGGTTGAAACCTTTTGTCATGATGCGTTTTCTGGAAAGGATATATTCGTTGATGTTTACAAAAAAGAAGACCTAACGAAAGCGATGAAGCTAGTGGCTTCAATTCAAGATAGTGATGCTATTTATACCGATGAAGATCGGCAAAAATCCTTGAAAGATCTGATGGATTTTAATGCGAGGACCAATCCTTATTTTGAGTCTCCATCACCTGATGGTGAAATAGATCTTAGGGGGTTCCGACTTTTTCGTACGAGTGATAGGAATAGGTGGGATAAGGGTTTGCCCCAACCTATATTGCAGTCGATTAGTAATGGTCTTATTGGATTTATCAACCACGACTTTTCAGTTGGCGTATGTGAATTTGGGGATTGCGATAATTTTATGCGCTTACTCGAAATGGGAGGAAGAAAAAGGCGTTTTTGTTCTGATTCCTGTCGTAATAAAGGTTTTCGGTCAAGTAAGGGGGAGGCCGAGTGATTTATTTGATTGACATCTTGTTTAAGTGGCGTTACAGGTTAGGTAGTATAAAAGTTATTTGTTACGTTATTTAACGTTGCGGTCATTTTGTTTTTGTGATATAGTTTAGATTATATAAGTTGAGTTTACAGGCATAAAAAAAGCCGGAACGGGAAATTCCGGCTGAAGAGTGTCGTTGCTTGGTCTAATATCCTAGAGTCTTTTCATAAGTTCTACCAAAACATCCGTCAAGATTCAGGATCACCGTAAACACCAAACCCAACAGGGGTTATTTTACATTGATTACTCCAAAAATGCAACTTGCCTTTATTAGGCAGTTGTTTCGCGCGATTTCGTTACATGATGATGATCGAATCGCACTTTGTATCATTGATGATGCTAAGAAGGTTAGCCATCGCTTTGTTGAAGCGGGTAATATTGAGCGTTACCTTCCTTTCCTGCGTTACTCTAACGCGAACGGTTCAGATATTTATTTTACTCCATCAATCCTTAATGATGGTGCTCGAACCCGAAAAAAAGAATCCTTCAAAGAATCACAATCAGTTGTCTTCCTTGAATTTGATGATCCTGTAGCTTTTGATCGTTTGGTATCGGAGAGAAAATACCCATACCCTAGTGCGATCGTATCTTCTTCTGAAGGCCATTTCCATGTTTATTGGTTACTAGATAAGCCTTTATCAGTAAAACGGCAAGAAGAGCTAATATGGAACGTTGCTAGGTCTTCAGGTGCTGATAGGGCATCGACTGATGTTTCTAGGGTTCTAAGGCTACCTGGGTTTAGGAATAATAAACCTGATCGAAATAACCACACCTGCCAATTAGTATTCCCTTCCTTGAGAAGCACCAATTATAACGTCACTTCATTTGATGAGCTCGTGTTAGCTATTAGTGCGTATGAAAAAAGAGATCGAAGCTCCTCTCCAGCAAGCGCAAGCTTGCGCACTTGTGATGATCGTCAAGGATCTCGTAAAGGTGCTGATATCAGCAGAAGCGGCGAAGATTGGCGCTTTGTACATGGTCTTTTGGATAGAGGGGATGAGCCTTTAGTAGTTGTCGAATGGCTTATTGGTCATCGTCAAGATAAGCCGAATCCTAACTATTACGCTCTACATACGGTAAGAAAAGCCCTCAAATTGAGAGGGGATGATCGGTATCTTCAGTTGAATTTTACAGGAGGAAATTATGGTTCGTAGTTCTTCTAAGTCTTCTATTCGCGTGTCACTTGGTGATGCTTCTAATAGGCTGAAAGTTAGTGTTGATAATGTTAAGTGGCTCGTAAATAACCGGCTTCTCATGTGTTGTGAGGTTGATTCTAAATACTAT
Organism: uncultured Acidobacteriota bacterium; assembly: GCA_964462735.1. GTDB lineage: Bacteria > Acidobacteriota > Terriglobia > Versatilivoradales > Versatilivoraceae > JAKUNG01. The sequence goes on from CAYWYX010000125.1 coordinate 3,507, forward strand.
GTCTTTGTTGATTCTGTAAAAGACTATTTGGATTTAGAGGGAAAGTGTAAGAGGCATAAAAAAGATGAACATAAGTATGCTGAATTGCTGGAAAGTCACCAGAATAGGGTTGGTGCCTTTGTAGTGAGTGATCCGAATTCGGTTACTGAGATAGTGGTTGGGGAGTGATCGAAGAGTGTGTCAAATTATACCTCTTTATCTTGAACTACTAGACAAGTTTTTTGGTTCAATGATAGCAAGGGTTTGAGCGTTTTGTATATAACTTCAAAAAACCAACTTAAAAAGGACAAGTTAAGGCCCCATTTAGAATCCAAGTTTCCTAAACTTTGGAAGTCCATTTCGGCTTGTGGGGAAACCGCCGTTGAGCTGGAAGATGATGTTAAAGGTAAAGGCGTCCGAAACGGCGCGGAAGGTAAACCGCATTCTTACCAAAAAGTGTTACATTGCTCTAAATCACTCTGTCCCGTCTGCTCGGAAAAGAATTCAGAAGCCCATAAACGCCGCTACGCTCGTATGATCCGTAAATTCCGGCACTTTGTTGAAAACGAACCGATGGGTTATGCGGTTTTCACTGTACCGCCAGCACTTCGGCCCCACTTTAAAGACAAAGTATCTTTAGGTTTCCTGATGAAAGCGGCGGCTAGTGTTGTTCAAGGCGTCTTGGGGGTTGATGGTGCGGTTGTTAGTATGCACTTCTTTGGTGATAAGACCCTTGACTATCACCCGCACGTTAACGTTATTTTTCCTTTGTTAGCGGATCGCGGTAAGCGCAAAGTGTACGAACACCTCTCCAAGAAAAAGCTTGATTTTCTGCGGTCAGAATGGAAAGACGCGCTTAAAGACTACACCAAAGAAGACATAGACCAAGTAAGTGTTCATTATCAATTTTCTGGTACTGAAGCCCGCAAAGTCCATAAGTTTAAATACGTTGGGCGCTCGACTGTACCCTTTGAAGCGTTCCTAAACCTTGATGATGATATGCAAGAATTCTTAGTTGACGGCTTGTTTCGCTTCCATAATGTGCGTTACTATGGGGAATTTTCCAACTGCAAGTGGAAATCCTTCTATTTTCACCTTGGGGCCGAGTTCCCTAAAGATCTCAAGAAACTTCTTTGCCCGTTATGTTTCCGTCCTTTGGTAGTCAAACAAATCACCGGGCGCAGGATTAACCGCATTCGTGACGGTGATGACGGTGATGAAGACTGTACGTTGCCCAATGGCTTGGTCTTAACTGTCATGCCACGCTGGGACTTTGATGATCAACTTAAAGACTCCATAGCCGTTAAACATAAAGAATTATTGGGGCAGCGTGGGGATTATGCTTTTATCCGTGGTTATGATGAGGGAGAAGTCTGGAAAGAAAACGGACGTTTGGAAGAACATTATCACGAAGACGTTTTGGAAAAGCCTCTGGATAGATATTATAAGGGGTAGAAGTGTGGGGTTATCTAGTAATTAGCATCCTAATTTATGAGAGACGATTTTGTTCGGAAGATTGCCCAATATGTCAAGTTAGGGGATCTGATGGGCTGGGAAATGGATATTGGTAAGGTCGAGTGAGTTAATTTTATCGTCCATTCGATAGAGCTATAAAAAAACATATTACTCCGAATATGCACCAGATTGGGAAAAATAATTTAAAGAAGAACCATAGTACTGCTATCTGTCGATAGAACCATTTGTCTACCCATGGGACTATGTCTCTTTTCATGAACCATAAAAAGGCTCGTGATGGTTCACTTTGGTAAATTGCTTCACAGCCACTGAATATGACTATAAAGGTAATTAAGGCTAATAGGCTGAGAATGATGGGTTTACGGCTCAATTGTTGGCCTCTTGGATGTTGTGGTGTAGGGGGTAAGTTTCGACATTTTAATTCGCGCTCTAACTTAAGGGCAATAAAAAAAAGGAGTGAACATGAAAAACGATACTTCAGAGTATAAGAATATTGGTGCTGCGTGGAGGCAAGAACGAAATGGTAAAACCTTTTATAGTGTAAAGTTTGATCAAGACGTATTTGAGGGGAATTGGGATGATCTGGTCGCCAATGGTTGCCTAATGATGAAGAACAAGTTCAAGAAGAATGATAACCAACCTGATTTGTTGCTTCGTGCAAGGATTGACAATTGAAATGGAGGATATTAGATGAAGGGTGCACGTCC
>CAYWYX010000126.1:0-5628 GCA_964462735.1 uncultured Acidobacteriota bacterium
TCCCCTAATACGATCATAGATTTGTCTGGAAGACTGGTTCCAATCAAGTTTACCATCTGATTTCTTTAGCATTGGAGCATAACTGGCTAAAATTGAATCTTGGGGCTTAGCTTTAACTAAACTAGATTTAAGTGAGTCCAGTGTCTTGAGCAAGAGATCTGCGCCCAAAATTGCCAAACGGTCTTGAAGTTCAGTTGCAGTCTCAGAAAATGGGATACTTACTTTTTCTTGTAAAAATATAGGACCTGTATCCATATTTTCGTCAATTTTCATCGTGCTGACACCAGTTTGTGTTTCACCATTTACAATTGCCCAGGGAATTGGAGCTGCACCACGATACCGGGGTAAGAGTGAAGCATGCACATTTATAGATCCGAGAGGAGGGAGATTAAATATAAATGAAGGTAAAATTTTCCCATATGCTATTACTACAAGAACTTCAGGTTGAACAGCTTGTATGACCCTAATCCATTTCTTCAACTTTAAACTTTGAGGCTGATGAATGGGTAATCCAAAATCAAGAGCTGCTAATTTTACAGGGGATATAGACATCCTATGGCCTCGACCAGAAGGCCTGTCGGGTTGGGTGAAAATTTGACACACATTATGATGACTTTCATATAGTTTTTTCAGTGTCGGAACGGCAAATTGGGAAGTACCCATAAATACAATTCGCATTACCACTCTCCATTACGAACTTGTTTTCGAATCTTTCTTTTAATGACATCCCGTTTAATGACGCTGAGGTGATCTAAAAACAACACCCCATTTAAATGATCAATTTCATGGATAAGAATACGACAAAGTAGATCCTGTCCTTCCACGACTAGTTCGTTATTGTCAATTCCTCTAGCAGAAACTACAACCTTTTGAGGCCGGTGAACTCGCTCAGTAAAACTCGGTATGCTTAGGCAACCCTCCTCCTCAAATTGGTCACCCTCTGTAGTTATAATTTCCGGATTAACTAGAACAATCAAAGAATCCGCTTTTTCACCAGCAGTAGGATCTACTACCATTAAACGGGTTAATATTCCCACTTGTGGAGCAGCTAACCCAACACCTGTTGCATCATACATTGTCTCAACCATGTTCTTACTCAACTCTTCGAGTTCTTCATCAAAAGAAATGACTGGGTTTGCTATCTGATTAAGAATAGGATTACCATATTTAACAATGGGAAGAATCATTAATTAACCCTCATCAATCTAAAATAATGAAACTAATTTTGATTTTATCTCTTGGACTTATCAATGGTCAACAGCTCAAAACAATCTGTTCTTCTACTCAACAAAGAATGGAATTATCAGAAAAAAATCTTTTACTATCTTAAATAACATTATACAAATATTTGCATGGTAATCATCATTACTTCACACTGATTTCTATCCAATCTTGACTAAATTTTTGTTAATCGATTAACATTTGTTAATGCAAAAGATTTCTGGCCAACATATTTCAACTCTTCAGAGCTGGGTCCTCGCAGTCCAAAGCTTCACAATGCTCTGCTTTAGAGCTATCTATCGTAGCTTCCATAAACCCTTCTACCTAAGAGAAACCTTCGAACAGATGGATATTATCGGAGTGGGGTCCCTTTCGATTGCAGCTCTAACTTGTTTTTTTACAGGTGCAGTTTTAGCTCTGCAAACCTCCAACACTCTAGCCTCCTTTGGAGCGGTGGGATATACGGGACAGTTGGTTTCAGTTTCTCTTGTGAGAGAACTAGGACCAGTCTTAACAGCAGTAGTAGTTGCTGGAAGAATAGGCTCCGGTATTACTTCAGAGTTAGGATCCATGCTGATCAGCGATCAGATTAATGCCATGCGTGCATTAGGTACCGATCCTATAAAAAAACTGGTAGCACCACGTATTATTGCTAGTACTACAATGGTTCCAGTTCTAACAGTGGTCTCTAACTTGATAGGAATAATGGGTGGATTTTTTGTAGCATCCTTGTTTCTAGGCATTAGTCCTTCACTCTATTTAACCTCGGCTTATGATCGACTGGAATACAACGATCTTGTCCAAGGTTTAGCTAAACCTCCTATCTTTGGTTTTCTAATTGCAGCTGTTGGATGCTACTTTGGTTTAAACACTAGTGGAGGGACAGAAGGAGTAGGCAAGGCAACAACACAATCTGTAGTTAGCGCTATGATGCTTATTTTTATTTCCAATTTCTTTATTACTAGAATATTACTTACCATCCTTTAATGACCATGGACAATAGTAACCAAATATCTTCTCCAGTAATTGAGTTAAAAAATGTATACAAGTACTATGATGATACTGCTGTTCTAAAAAATGTTTCATTCACTGTGAGCCGGGGAGAAACAAAAATAATTTTAGGAGGTAGTGGCTCAGGAAAATCAACTATTCTGAAAATCATTATCGGACTTGAAAAGGTAGACGAGGGAGAGGTCTGGGTAGAAGGTGAGAATATCACTTTGCATGCTGAAACCCCTTTGATGAAAATTCGAAAACAAATTGGAATGGTCTTTCAGGAAGGAGCTTTGTTTGACTCTCTTTCAGTTGGTGACAATGTTGGATACCGGTTATATGAACAAGGGATTCTTAAAGATGACGACCTACTAAAAATTGTTAAACAGACCCTCGGCTTTGTCGACATGGAAGACGCACTTGAAAAAATGCCTTCTGAACTTTCTGGCGGAATGCGTCGGCGAACTGCGATTGCTCGGGCTTTAGTTGGAACTCCTGGAATAATGTTGTACGATGAACCAACTGCTGGATTGGACCCAATCACTGCAGGGACAATCATCGAACTCATTATTAAGCTTCGTGATCTCGAACAGGTTAGCTCTATTTTCGTTACTCACCGTCTAAATGATGCCTACCGTTTAGCTCGTGAACGTTTAATTAAAAAAGATGGTCGATTAACTTATCAGAGTGAATCTCTGGATACCAACCAGATCAATACTCGATTTATTATGTTAAAATCTGGTGAAATTATTTTTGAAGGTACTGACGATTCTTTAAAACAAAGTCAGGACAGCTATATTCAAAAGTTTTTTTCCTAAGAAGGAGGACTTATGGCGCGAAGAACAATGGCTTGGAAAGAACTACGCGTTGGAATTCTGGCTATCTTGGGCTTTGTAATCCTGGCTGCCGCATTAGTTCTTATTAGTGGGGGCCAAGGATTTTTTACCGAAAAATATACCTTAAAAACTTATCTTCAGAGTGCTTCTGGTTTAAGGAAAGGTTCTCTTATATGGCTAGCAGGAATTGAAGTTGGAAATGTTAGTCAGGTTAATATTTCACCATCAAAAGACGCTAACAAAGCTGTTGAAGTCATTATGAGAATAGAAAAAAAGTACCAAAACTCTATTAGAGGAGACTCCGAAGCGACATTGGGATCCATTGGTCTCTTAGGAGACAAATATATTGATATTTCTCGTGGTTCAGAAACACACCCCATCTTATCTGAAAATGGAGAAGTTCCAAGTTCAGTAGATGCTGATATAAAAAGAATTATTCAAAATTCAAATGATCTAGTGGCTAACCTAGGAGATTTAGTTGATAAGATTAATGAAATCACTGGAAAAGTTAATGTAGGACAAGGTACCTTAGGTAGATTGATTAATGATCCTACTATGTTCAAAAATCTAAATGAGGCTTCTGGTGAACTTCAAGAATTGGTTACGGCAATAAAATCTGGAGAAGGTGTAATTGGAAGACTCATCTCTGAGAGGGTTTTATATGATAATCTCCAGACCATCGTAGGACGTGTTAACAACATTGTAACCACGGTGGAAAGTGGGGAAGGTCTGTTAGGAAAACTTTTAAAGGACCCCACTTTATATGACAGGGCGAATAGTTTAGTTGCAAAATTTGAAACGGTTGGTGATCGCCTCGAGAAAGGCGAAGGATTTCTTGGCCAACTTTCTAAAGATGATTCTCTTTATATCCAGTTTAAAGACACTCTAGACAAATTCTCCGCAGTTGCTGAAAAGATGAGTCGGGGCGAGGGGACCATCACGAAACTGTTAAATGATCCAGCCCTATATTCTAATTTGAATGACGCCTCTGCTGAAGTTGTAAAGTTTATTTACGACTTCCGACAAAATCCTAAACGTTTCCTTCAAATAAAATTTGGTTTGTTTTGAAAAATTTTTAAAGTGATTTATATTTATACAGTTATATCCTTAGACCTTAAGTAAATCCTGAAGTTCTCTCCTAGTAATTAACTCCATTAGTAGAGGTATACAGTTGTGACAACAGATATAAAGAAAAAACTCGAAGAAGAAATTACACTAATTGAATATGAATTAAAGAACGAATTACCTAAAGAGTTAAAAAAGGCTGTGGCATTAGGGGATCTGAGTGAAAATGCGGAATATCAGTCAGCTAAGCAACGACAAGAAATACTTAATGCTAAACTTGGTCAGTTACGCACGAGACTTGCTGCTGTTGCTATGATCAATTTTGATAAAATTCCAAAAGACCGAGTTTCTTATGGATCAACTGTCGTAGTGTATGATGTTCAAAAAAACACAGAAATAACTTACAGACTTGTTTCTACTGAGGAATCTAACATCAAGAAGGGTTTGATATCCACAACCTCTCCAATTGGTCGTGGACTATTAAATAAGAAAGAAGGAGACCTGGCAAAGGCAAATACACCAGCTGGAATTAAAGAATTTGAAATTCTTAAACTTACTACCTTTCACAATCAAAAAAAAAAGTAACCTTCATAAAATACTATGCTTAGCAACATCATAGGAAAGATATGTACTGCTATTTTAGATACATTAGTTAGAGGAATATCTAAGCTAAGAGTTGGCCCTAACCTTTTAACCTTTTTTGGATTTCTCATCACTATATTAAGCGCATTCTACTTGGCTCAAGGTAACTTTTTTTATGCCGGAATTGTAATCATTTTTTCTGGAATTTTTGACATGTTGGATGGAAGACTTGCCCGTATTACAAACAATGTTACTAGATTCGGTGCTTTCTTTGATTCCGTTCTAGACAGATATTCCGACATGATCCTTTTTTTAGCCCTAATGATTCATTACATCAAGAATCAACAAATGATGTATGTCTTGTTATCTGGGATCGTTATGATAGGGGCAATCATGACAAGTTATACGAGGGCTCGTGCCGAATCGTTAGTTCCAACATGTAAGGTAGGGTTTCTTGAGCGACCTGAACGGTTAGTCCTATTAATTATAGGTACTATTTTTGGAAGAATGGCAGCAGTTCTATGGGTTTTGGCTGTACTAAGTAACCTAACAGTCGTTCATCGGATTCTTCATACCTGGAAAGAATCTTCGAAAAATAACAGACCCTGACTAGACATCTGATTCCCCGTCTGTTTTATAAAGCTACCGTCCTCCTAAACCTATCGCTCAGGAAGAATAGTTAACCTTAAAAATTAACTGTGATCTAAGTAATCAATCATTTTCTGTCTTACTTTTAGTAATATAAAGGTATATTTGTCAAACTCCTAAATTTAGTTAAGAAGTTGATCAATAAGGCTTCTCTATAATTTTGTTTCTTTTAAACTAGTTTTCCACCTTTGTTTCCTAAGAAATTACTAAACACCAGCTATCTACTCTCTACTTTTTTCTTGAAGTTCCCTCCTATTTGATTTAAATTAAACATATTAAACGG
>CAYWYX010000127.1:0-5605 GCA_964462735.1 uncultured Acidobacteriota bacterium
TCATCTTGAATCTAATCTACTTATTTTTAAGCATAGTATCCGTTATATGTATAAAGAGGATGAGGACACATCGACTGATTAATAATGTAAAATTTATTTAATTTCCCTATTTTTTTTACACCAGACTTTCTACTTAACTAACTGTTCTCAGATAAAACTTCTTTTTAAAAAAATCAGTAAAATTTGAAGTTCTTTCAAATAAAATAATAAAACCTTTATGGAAAATTAAGAATAGAATAGGTATTTCACTCTTTTTTTTATATAAAATACCATTTAGAAAATATACTAACCATTTTGAGCACTAAAAGGAGATCCAAATGAAGAAACTGACGTTAGTACTAGTCCTTATTTTTGGTTTTACTAGCTTGATCACTTCCCACCCACACATTAGAAAAAATATTTCAGTTTCAGCTAAAGGAATAGATCTCAAATTGAGCTATTTTACGGTTCCATTCAACTCAGAACACTTATCTACGATTAAGGAGGGTTTTGTCTTTCATTGTGGTCGAGCTACCCTTGATTTAAGTCAAAATATTAAGATCAACGAAATAAGTCTAAAACCTGGTCTATACATGGTCCGAGCAAAAGCTACAGCAAATAATGGATGGACCCTCATGCTCGTACCTCAAAAACAACCCAACAGTAATCCTAACCTAGACGAAGCGGTTGCAATGGCAACCCATACATTTCAAGAACAACCTAAATCGCATCATCTAAATCTAGATATAACGAGTGGGCATGGAAAGACTGATGGGCATTTAATATTGTCAGTAACCTATGGATCACAAAGAGTCGAAGGCGTTCTTACCCTTTCTTCTCCAGAAGCCTAGTATACGAATGTACAATTGATTTACGAATTAACCTAGAATCAATCTTTTTTTACTAGAACCTGAATGCCTCTAATTTCATTACAGTAACTTTAGAGCTAAAACTCCCCATGATATTGAAACAGCGTCTTAAAAGTAAAAAGCCACTAGTTGTTCCAGCCTGTTTTGACATGGTTTCAGCAAGAGTCATTGAAAATTGTGGTTTTGAAGCAGTTTACCATTCTGGATTTGGCCATTCTGCTTCTCATCTTGGTTTCCCTGACACAGGTCTAATTTCGTTTTCCGAAATGCTTGAACGATTGCATAACTTAGTTCGGACAGTGAAAATTCCAGTGTTAGCAGATGCTGATACTGGATTTGGTGGAGTCGTCAATGTGCGGCGCACTGTCCAAGAGTATGAATGGGCAGGAGCACAGGCAATTCAACTTGAAGACCAGCAAATTCCTAAGAAATGTGGTCACACAACTGGAAAACAACTAATTGATGCTTTAGAAATGGCTCGAAAATTGGAGGCAGCTATTGCAGCTCGAAAAAGTGATGACTTTCTCATTATAGCGCGAACAGATGCCATTGCTGTGACAGGAATTGATGATGCTATTTGTCGAGGGTTACTTTACCAAAAAGCTGGTGCAGACATAATTTTTATTGAAGCTCCAACCTCCGTGGATCAGATGAAGAGAATTGGCGCTTCATTTAATAAGCCTTTAATGCTAAATCAAATTGAAAGAGGTAAAACACCCATTTTACCAATAAAAGACATCCAAAATTTAGGCTTTAAGATCGTTGCATATGCGCTCACGGCACTCATGGCATCTGTTCGGGCTATGGAAAGTACTTTGAACAAACTCAAAAATCAGGCTGAACCATCAGAATATCTTCAAGATATTGCTACTTTTGAAGACATTAACCAGTTATTAAATTTTCCAGAGTGGAGACTTTGGGAAAATAGATTTCAGAATAATATTAAACTTTAAGGGAGTCTAACACTTTACGAAAAGCTTTGATGTGTGCTGGAGTAGTACCGCAGCAACCACCAATAAAATAAGCGCCTTCATCTAAAAGCTCTGGAAGATGGTTTGCCATTTCTTTTGGAGTTTGAGTGTAGTATGTTTTCATCTCACCATCCAAGCGGGGCATGCCTGCATTAGGATAGGCCATGATTCTTTTTCCTTGAACTTTTATTTCTTCAAGTGCCTTCTTCAGCTCTTTTGTTCCATTAACTGCATAAGGCATACCAGTATGTTCCTGTTTTCTTGACTCAGCACCACAGTTAAGACCTAGGAAGCTGATCTGGTTTAAAAGATTATCTCCACTGGAAAATTCACCGTTTGAAAGAATACTTAGTAGATCAGCAGCGGAATATCCCCAATCTGTCTTGTAAACACTTTTTCCAGTCCTTTGGTCTTGAGTGAACTTATAAGTGAGATTGACAGCAATCGGCAGTCCAAATTTCCTGGTAACATCCACAGCAATAGCTGCTTCTTTGGCAGAAAACATAGTTTCTATGCAAAAAAAATCAATTCCACTTTCAGCTAAAGCATTAGCCATCTCCTCGTGTGCATGTCGAACCTTTTTGTTAGGAATGCCAAAAGTTGTATCGCCACTGTCAGCTTCAATAGCTCCAGGCGAAGGACCTATTGACCCAGCAATATAAATTTTTTTTCCACTCCTCTCAACAGCTGTCTTGGCATGTTTAACCGCTAACCGAGCCAGATAGCAGCTATCATCTTCATCTTTACCAGCCATTTTTAAATGAAGTGACGATCCAACAAATGTATTCGTTCCAATTGCATCCGCTCCTGAGTCGATATAGGCAGAATGTACGTCAACAACCGCCTCAGGGTAAAGTTCATTAGCTACACAACTGTTAGGAAGTTCAATACCTCGTGCAAATAGCTGGGAACCAAAACCTCCATCATAGATAAGTGGTCTTGGATCTTTAATTCTTTCTAATATTGGCATCATATGTATCTGTACTCTCTATTCATTAGGAATGACATATTCTGATATTGGAAGCCCTACAGGTGAAATATATCTTTTCAGTGAAACCATTGCAAACAAAGTACCAAAACATTATAGCTCTAAAACCCAATTGATTCTTGCAAATAGATTAGGTTTCAGACTCTTCATTTCTGTTTTTGCTAATGTTGATTTAGATTGACACTTCAAGTTTTTAACTTTAATTTCGAAATCAGAGTGTTTTTAAAAGATTGATCTTAATCAATAGACAAAAGAAGGAGGAACGGTGGCAAGCAAAGCAATCAAAATCTTTGGAATTATTCTTGCCGTTTTAATAATTATGCTTGGAGCTGGTGTCTATACTATTTATCAGTTAACACGGCCACCAGAAATAAAAATTGTTCAAAATTCCATTTTAGAACTCAATGTCGGAGGTCAATTGCCTAGTCTCCCACCCTCATCTCCTTTTGCAACATTATTTGGGCAAAACAAACTTTCCTTACTTGAGATGCGTCAGGTCTTTCTTGAAGCAGCAAAAGATGAACGCATCCTAGCTATCTACCTTAAAATCTTTCCTCTTCTTACTGGCTTTGCAGAAATTGAAGAACTCCGCGATTTTATGAACGAATTTCGGAAATCGGATAAAAAAATCTACACCTTTCTAAATCTAGACCTAGTTAATGAAAGTGAACTCTATTTAGCATCTGCATCTGATAAAATTTATTTAAATCCAGAATCAGCACTTCTAATCAATGGGTTGGTAGCTGAATTCACCTTTTTTCAAAAAATGATGTATCGACTCAAAATTCAACCAGACATTTTACAGTTTAAGGAATTTAAAAGTGCAGAAAACTTTACGCGTTCAAATTTAACCTCTGAAGTTCGCCTAATGTTTAAAAGTATCCTCCTAGATATGCAACAACGTTTTATCAAGACTGTAGCCCAAGAACGAGGAATCAACAGTGAAGACTTAGAGAAACTTTTGGATTTTGGAATCATTAGTTCCGCTGCAGCCCTTAATACTAAACTTGTTACTCACTTAGGATATGAAGATCAAGTAAAGGACCAACTTAACCTTCCTATTGAGAATGAAAATATTGGATTTGCTCAATATCTTAGACACTTAAAAAATAAAAAACTGTTACCTACTAAAACTAAAATTGCTCTCCTAGCTGGGACTGGACCAATTTTGAGTGGTTTAGGTAATGACAGTTTTTCATCCTACATGGATCCAGACTCGACAGTTTCCACCCTAAGGGACATAAGGAAAAATAAGGATATTAAGGCTCTCCTGTTTCGAATCAACAGTCCTGGAGGATCAGCTGTCGGTTCAGACAAAATTTGGAGAGAAATATATTTGATGGAAAAAGAAGGAAAACCTGTTGTAGTTAGCATGGGAGGAACTGCAGCATCAGGAGGTTATTATATAGCCGTACCTGCTCGAAAAATTGTTGCACAACCATCCACTATAACCGGTTCAATTGGAGTAATTTTCCAGAAATTTAATGTCAGTGGACTTTTTGATCATTGGTTGGGAATTACTGTTGACCGGATTAAATTAAATGATAATGCTGATATTTTTTCCCCTACTACTTCTTTGACTATTAAACAGAAAAATCAAGTGAAAGAGTGGATGACCCAAATCTACAATACTTTTGTAAGAAAAGCAGCCGAGGGTCGCAATATGAGTTTTGATGCTCTAGAACGTCAAGCAGGGGGCCGAATTTATACAGGTAGCCAAGCTAAAGACCGAAGACTCATTGATGAATTAGGAGGGATTACAACTGCTTTAAATTTAATTAAAAAAGAACTAGAACTTCCTGAGGAAGAGAATTTAGACATGATTTTGTTTCCTAAAACTAAAAGTCTCTTGGAAATTTTACTGGAAGGTGACTTGGTACCGAAATCTCTAACCCAATCTCAATCATTCCAGGCCTTTCTTCAAGAACATTTTTCCTCTTTTTTAACGCCAGCACCTTGGTTACTTGCACCTGACTTAATCATTAATTAAATAAATAGTGTTAAGCCTGAACTATCTAAAGATCAAGTTTATTAATATACATTAGCACTTGACTAATTCTCCGTTTTTCGACCCGAAGAATAGAAAACTTTAAATTGTCATGAGTAAATTCGATACCCTGTTTCGGCATATCTCTTAATTTCTCTACCAGATACCCTCCCAAAGTTGTAGCATCATGTTCTCCGATAAAGCTACTACCCACAAGTTCTTCTAAATCATGTAAGGGAGTAGACCCATCGATTAAATATTTATTCTCACTTATTTTTTTTACTAGTGGCACCTCCTCATCAAACTCATCTTGGATTTCTCCAACCAGTTCCTCTAAAATATCCTCTAAGGTCAATAGACCTAAACTTCCTCCAAATTCATCTACGATTATTGCAATGTGGCATTTTCTTTCAAGAAAGGTTTTTAGTATAGTTTCTAAAGTCGCGGATTCAGGAAAAAACAATATTTCACGGGCAATTGACTTTAGGCTCACTGGAGTTTTCTGAGTCTGAATCTGCCAAAGGAGGTCCTTCATATGAACCATACCAACTACCTGATCTAAGGTCTCACGACAAAGAGGAAAACGAGTATGTTGATGTTTTTTGGCTATCTCAAGATTTTCTTCCAACGAGTATTCCAAAAAAAGTGCATCGATTCTATTTCTTGGCAACATAATGTTTCGAGCCTGCAAATTTTTTAAACTAAAAGCCTTTAAAAGAATACGTCGACTCAAAGAATCTCTTGGAATTGCTAAACTTGATTCGGAAAATAATAGCTTAAGTTCTTCTTCAGAATGTCCTTTTTCTGCCTC
>CAYWYX010000128.1:0-5423 GCA_964462735.1 uncultured Acidobacteriota bacterium
TAAGAATGAATTACATCGCCATACCACCATCTACATGTATGGCTTGCCCTGTAATGTTTCTTGCTTCTTTTGAAGACAAGAACACAGCTAAATTACCAATGTCTTCCGGAGTTTGTTCTCGTTTAAAAGGTGCATTTTTATTGACCCAAGCTTCAAAGAGTTCACGAGCATCCATTCCAGAATCAAACTGATCATCGCCAGCAGCAACTAAGGGTGCCAGACGCTTCCAAAACTCACCCCAAATCATACCTGGACAAATGGCGTTTACATTGATATTAAACGGGGCTAGATCCTTGGCCACAATTCGGGTCAAGGTTAGTAGGGCATTCTTACCTGCTGCATAAGCTGGAACGATCTGAGGATCACGCTTGGCGGCAATTGAAGAAATATTGATAATTTTTCCAAATGACCGTTCCATCATATGAGAAGAAACTGCCTTACAAAGAAAAAACGGTCCCTTAACGTTGATATTATAGTTATCATCCCACTCTTCTTCAGTTTGGTTAGTAAATGGCAGACCTAACCGTTTTCCGAAGTGACCTGCATTATTCACTAGTATGTCAATTTTTCCAAAACTCTTCAGACATTCTTGAATTAAAAATTGACAATCTTTTTCAACCGTAATGTCCGATCGAACCGTTATTACCCTTCTACCTATCTCCTTCAATTTATTTGCCCTAATCTCGGCGGCCTCAAGGTTAATATCCGAGACAACAATGTCAGCACCTTCCTGTGCCAAACACGTTGCAATCCCTCCTCCAACCGCTCCACCTCCACCAGTTACAATCGCCACATGATCTTTTAATCGCATAAAAATTCCTTTCAAAATATTTCAACTGTACGTCACTCCGTAAAGAGTTTTAACGCACAAACCAACGAATAGAATAGTGTCCCTCACTTCGTTCAAATTTAAGGGTATATGGGTTAAGAAGCAAGCGAGCAACAAAGCCATCAGTTCGGGCCATAAGCCATCCAAAATCCCAAGCCTGTGTTTTGTACTGAACGGGCACTGCTGCCTTAACACGAACTAGTGGATGCGTTCCGGCAATGAAAACCTTCTGTTTTGTGTAATAGTAACAAGATCCGGTCTTAACAAAAACCTCGTGGGGAATTACTTCATTGGAATTATCATCTAAATCTGAACAAAGATTCTTAACTGCTATCTTAACTTCTTTACCATCAGCAACGTTTTGTCCCAGGATTTCTGAGGACCCTGACAGAATTTTTCCTTCTGCGTCGTGAGACAAAACCTCTTGCCAGTCATCCCTTACCAAAAATCTAAAAAGATCAAAATCATAGATAAAATTGCTGCTCGGTGCGTTGGTTCCTTTATCCCAACTATCAAGTTGGTGGAACTTTGGCATCTCACCGTGATCTTCTACATCAGAAGGACCTGGTTTATTTGTTGGCTTTTGTCCATCCAAAAAGGGGCGAGCAATTGCCTGTTGACCATTTTGATTGTATAAAAAGAAGGACATGGACGGTCGGGATCCAAAACCGTCAGGCAAGCTGATTGGCTGACGCAAGGTCATAATTGCAGCCACCCAGCGCTGGTCAACCAAATAGGTCCCGGCAAACTCAGCTACTTCTTGAATTAGTTCTGGATTATTAGAACTGGTATCAATATGTTCGTTGTTTTTGAATTCAGTCCGGATACGTAAATCAGCACCCCGACCAATAGCACTAGCAAGTTCTTTTTCACTCCCCGCAACTAACTGCCTGGATTCGTTTAACTCATAAACACACTTCCAGGGATTGTTTTCTTTTTTGGGTTTTCCCCAACAGCCAATGTTTAAAAGTGCTGAACTCATCAAAGTTCCTAGTCCTGCTCCCATCAGTCGTCTACGTGTCCGAATTTTCGACAACATCATATAATCTCCTTACACTTAAAAGTTCATGGCTAAAGCTATCTTATTTAAGGAAAGATTTTATCCTTAGGTAAAAATCAGACTTTAAACTTTTTAGAGCATACCGAGTTCACGAAGAGTAGCTAGAGAGCCTAGAATGAAAAAGAAGATCCCACTGACAAACATGGTAATTCTAACAAACCATCCTGGGCGGAGTTCTGGTGGAAGCAACACAATATTTAGAACAAGGGTATGCCAGCAGCTAATTCCCAAAGCAAAGTTAAAACAGATCGTGGCAAGCTTAATTAAAGTGCTTGGAGGGTTGAGCCACAACATTGTCAAACCTAGTACAGAATAGATTAATATCATTTTAAAATAGATCCCACCAATCCTTGCTGGATCTATTTTCCGAAGCCTAGCACTGGCAGTCCAAAAGGTATCGAGCCATCGGCGGACAATACCATCGATGGTCCCAACCATACTTGGAGCTAATACTAAAAATCCACAAAATAAAGTCATTCCCCAAACAATATTGCCCCATACAGGGCCACTCAGAACTCCAGAAAGTCCTGTCATCACTGCCAAAACTCCATCAGGAGGATTAGCTACCTGACGACCAACACCTTCAGCTGTCAGTGCAGCGGCATTCCACCGGTCAGACTCCGTTCCACGCCTCAGAAACTCAACTGAAAGCATACTTGGCAAGGCTAAACCAATTAAACAAGAGGGCATCCAAATCGCTACTTGATCTCGAAGCACATGACGAAACCAACCTTTCCATCGAGGTAAGGAATCTTTAGTCACTTCAAAAACACATCCAACGTGAGACAAAGTTATTCCTTTTCCTCCCACCATGCTTGGGATTGCACCTACGTGATGACCCATTCCCCATCCTTGCTCACGGGTAAAATTACTGATGGGTGTATTACTAAGTCCCCCGTTGCCAGCAATAGCAGCCATGGCAGCAATAAATGCAATAAGTGTGAAATCAATACTTGGAAATCTCCCCTGTTTTAGCCATTCAACAAACACATTCTGAACGTTAGGACCATCCAAATAGCCATCACCGTCAATATCTTCGTATTTAATGAATTTTCCCTGATGATCTGTCTCCCAAGTATCAGCAACGCCATCTCCATTAGAGTCAATCGAGGGAGGCAATAATTTTTCGACCACATCCAAATGTCCATCCCGATCCCAATCCTCTCCCGGATCTAGTTTTCCATTTCCATTGCGATCTTCACTGACAAGTACAGGTAATGTGCCGAACTTAAAAAATCCGCTACCGATGTCAATCCAGGTAGCCGGACTTGAATATAAGAGGGCCAAGATTACCAAAAAGCCAAACACAGTAATTAGTTTAAAGGTCATAACGGCCTTCAGAGAGTTATAAACTTTACGTCCAAAAATCAGTGGGATAAGGCAAAACACAAAAATTCCTGTTGCTGTAAACTTATGCATCCACCAGTGCAAAGGAATTATTTCTGGATTGGGCATTTGACCACCTAAAAATAGGATCATTAAAGGTGTGGCCGCCGAGGCTGCCAAATAAGGAAAGATGGAACCAAAGTCAAGAATCAAATACACTATTAGCCAGAAATAAGGACCTGGCTTAGTCCGAAATTTTCCTGTAAAAATAGGTTCGCCAGTGTAGAGAGTATAGCGGCTAATTTCTATATTATAAAGGCACTGAGCCAAGATACTGAGTGTTGCCAACCACAGCAGAGATCCTCCGTAACGAGCAGTTACTAATGGACCCAAAAGCCACTCTCCTCCACCAATAGCCCCAGACCCTAAAACTAGTCCAGGACCTAATAAAGCATACCAGTTACGGCGATTGAATCGCGGAGCTTCAATCAATTCACCCGTATTCCACCGGGGCATCTTTTCTGAACCTGGATAGGGTGCAACAAAAGAATTCTTCTTTCTTGAAGATCCTTTGAAGGAGTCGGAATATTCCCGCACTGAGTTATCACCAGGTCTACTTTCGGAATTGTTCATCATATCCCAATGATGGGTGAAGTAAAGATTGCGGTCAAGTATCAAAACTAGTTGTTGATTTTATCTATATTAATTTGGACTTAGAAAGACTATATGGTAAATAGAGGAGTGTAGAATCAAAACTTCTAACACTACAAAGAATTCTTAACGGCAAATTATCCAGATGAGGTACTAAATGAGAATTGTAGGACGAGGAACCATCCATCGTGGTCCAGTGGGCACAAATCGTGCCGTTGCCACTTTTCCAATGGTATCTATACTTAATAATGGACAGCTTCTTGCTGCCTATAAAGTAGGCCCCAACAAGGATTCAGAAAAAGCCAATATTGAGCTTCGTTGGTCCAGTGACCTTGGGGAAACTTGGACAGAAGCAATAACACCCTTTTCTTCAACCCTTGATGGAAAATTCGGATCACTCTGGGAAGCTTTCCCCCAACAGTTGTCCTCAGGACGATTAATCGTTACTGCAATGTGGGTAGATCGACAATCATTTCCAGGACAGCCTCTATTTCATCCAGAAACTGAGGGTTTCCTACCAATGGAAATCGTACTTGCTGAATCCTATGATGATGGTCATACCTGGAGTCCCTGGAAAATTGTACCTACTCCAGAATCATTAGGACCACCAAGTTTAACCAGTCCTCTTCTTGAACTACCTAGTGGCAATTGGGCTTTGAGCATTGAATCAAATAAACCCTATCTTGACAGTTCAAAGTGGTATCAGCGGGTTGACTATCTTTATTCAAGTGATCAAGGGAAAACCTGGGGCACCCCTCTCACGGTCAGCCAAGATCCTACTGGTCAAATGTATAATTGGGATCAAAGAGCGGGAGTTACACCTGATGGTAAAATTGTCACCTTTACATGGTATTATGACAGTCATAGTGGAACCTATAAAAATATCCAGCGTCGCATCAGCGGGGATGAGGGTCTGACCTGGACAGCCCCTGAAGACCTAGGAATTAAAGATCAAGCTTCCAGACCAGCAATTCTTGCCGATGGCCGAATTGTTTTAGCATGGGTAGATCGATTCGATACTCAGACAATTCGAGCTCGAATGTCAGAAACCATTGATAGTCCCCTCTTAGCCGAAACCGAAATTATTCTTTATGACCATAAAGAAACCGTACAAAACATCCCATTAAAGGGAGACACAACAGCTGAGCTTTTAGGTGAGATGGGTTGCTGGACCTACGGACTCCCTTTTGCAACTACCCTGCCTAATGGTGAAGTAATAGTTGTCTATTATTCTGGTTCTACTGAAAGCATGGGAATTGACTGGGTCAGACTATCTTGTGAGTAGTACCTAATTACTTAAAAATGCGGGAGACCTGGATTAGTACTCTTAAATAAACACATTACTAGAAACCTGCTGGCTGATTTCAAACAAAACCTTGGTTTCAGCTGTCATGCCAAAACCTCTTTTATAGTTCGACCTCCTAGGTCCGTCAACCGTTTTAATCTGCCAGCATGGTAGTATGTCAAACGCATATCATCTAAACCCATCAAATGAAGAATGGTTGCGTGCAGGTCATGAAGGTGGTACACATTTTCTGATGCTTTAATACCAAGCTC
>CAYWYX010000129.1:0-5382 GCA_964462735.1 uncultured Acidobacteriota bacterium
GTATCTCCTCATCCTTTTTATTCGATTCTTCCTTCAGGGAGTGTATCTCCTCATCCTTTTTATTCGATTCTTCCTTCAGGGAGTGTATCTCCTTATCCTTTGCTTGTATCTCCTTATCCTTTTCATTCGATTCTTCCTTCAAAGATCGTATTTCCTGATCTTTTTCATCAGCCGCTTTCTTGAGGGATGTTATTTCATCCCTTCTCTCAACTAATGCCTTTTCCTGTTTATCCCATCGATGAAGCCCTTCCTCTAGCGAACGGTCTCGCGATTCTATGACCTTCCATAATTTTGATTGAATTTCTTTAGATTTCATAACCTAATAACTGATCCGCCTTACGACAATTCTCATTAGTACTAGCTGCTTGCCAAGTTTTTGAATCTCTTTTTTCAGTTGGCACCAGTATTTCAGTTGCAGTCCTCAATTTTGAAGGTGAAGAAAGCAGGTTGTCCCCCGTACACTGGTTGAAGCTATGAAATTGAGTTAAAAACGACCGCTCGAACTTTACACTGAGATAATCACACAATTTTTGAAACTGCACTTCGGGTTCTGCACAGAATTTCTCTAAATGAATTACTGGATAATTACAAACAGCTTCTGCATAAGCCAAATAACTTTCTGAAAAATCTTCAAGGTTGAGATGAATTTGGTCAGGAAAACTTCGGACAATTGATTCGTAAACACATGCCGACTGCCGAGCTACAACTACACAATTAGTTTGGAGTCCGTGATCAGATAAATAAAGATCTTGTTCCAAAATCATACTTGGGGAAAAATATTCCCAATAAACATTCCTCAGAAAATTTAAGGTTGGCCAATCCCGAATAATAAGATGCTGATTTAACGCTGAAGCAGTCTCATTTAAAAAACAAATTTTTTGGCCATAGCCAAGATAATGAAATTTTTTAACTTGATCTGAAGGTACTAACTTTAGCCAATCCAATGCTTGACTTTCAAGTGAAAGGAAAGCACCGTGAGGATTCACCTCAGAAAGAACTAAATTATCCTTTATACAGCCTAAACATCGATTAATAAGAGTGCCTCCGGATCGAGCAAAACAATAGAAAACACCTATATCATTCATTTTGGAATCAACCTTTTCACTTTTCTTTTTATTTCAGATGATTAAAAACTGGAATAAAACTATTTTTAGATCTTAGCAACTTGACTTCCTAATAACCCACAACTCCATTAATTTTTAAAGTTTTAATGAATATCTTCAACCCTCTTAAACTCGCCTGCTACGGGAATTCCAAACATCCCATGAAATGGGGCTCGGTTTTTTTGATAATCCCAGAAAACAGTAAATGGACCAAGCCAAGGTGTTTGGTCATCTGGCATCCCACGATTTACCTGAGTTATTTGACCGACACTTGCACGAAAAGTATAGGCTCCAGCTTCAATCATAGCGCAGACATTAAGTTCAAATAAAGATAGTTGCCCTTCTTTTAGATCCGGTAATTCCACATCAAGAGTGTAGGACCCAAATGAACTTATAACTTGATTGTACCGATTCTTAATAATTAAACTGATTTGAACAGGAGTGGCACTATGATGTTGGACTAAAATCCAAACTTTTAACTCTTTTCCCATAGTTACCTTCGTAGTAGGTTGTAAACCTGTATCTAGAAGAGCAACTCCTAAAATCCTTGCTACTCCATTCAGTTTTGCCTGCTGAGGATCAGCCATCCAATAGGCTATCTCGCTGAATTTCTTTTTCTTCTTCTCATCCATCTCTGGACAACTATCTTTCAGTATTCCTTTTTCTACACTAGCAGTTTTAAACCCTTCATTTAGATAAGCTTTAATTGCCTGATGGCAGGGACCATGATACATGAGCTCACCATTTCTCAGATAAACAACTTGATCACATAAATCTCGTACAATACCCATATCATGAGAAACAAATAGAAGTGTGGTACCTTTGGATCTAAGTTCACGCAAGCGTTGGGTACATTTCTGTTGAAAGAAAAAATCCCCAACACTGAGCGCTTCATCAATAATTAAAATTTCTGGCTCAACAGCCATTTGAACGGCAAAGGCCAATCTAACCATCATGCCAGTTGAATAAGTCTTGACTGGTTGATCAATGAAGGATCCGATGTCTGCAAAGGTAACAATTTCTTTGTATAAAGCGTCGATTTCCTTTTTCGTCAAACCCATTAATGAAGCAGTTAAATAAACATTTTCATGACCTGTAAACTCTGGATTAAAGCCAGTACCAAGTTCTAACAAAGCTGCAATGCGACCCGAAGAATTAATTTCTCCGTTTGTTGGAGTCAGGGTGCCAACAATAAGCTGTAGGAGTGTAGACTTTCCAGAGCCATTTCTGCCTATGATGCCCAGGGATTCACCCGAAGCTACTTGAAAAGAAATTTCCTTTAAAGCATAAAATTGTTTACCTCGACGTTTAGCTAAGCCTCTCAACCTATTACCAATAAACTTGGGTAATACCGAAAGCTCAGCTAATTGCAAATAGAATTCTCTTAGTAGGGGATCATGAGGCCTTTCATAAATTGAATAAGCCTTACTGACCTTCTCAACAGAAATGACCGACGGAACGATTAACTCCAAGTTTGGTTGAACTAGTTTAGAGGACATTAGAAAATCCGTTCCTTGTTTTTTGAAACCAGTAAAAACCTATCCATGCAATGAACCACCCAAAGACACCATAAATAAGAATACCTTCCCAATTAGGAAGGTTGCCATAAATCGCTATAGATCTCATCTCTGACACGATCAGGGTTAGAGGGTTAAGTTTAATGTAGTAGCGAAAGCCTTCAGGGATTGCATCTACTGGGTAAAAAATTGGAGTCATAAACATTAGAATTTGTGTAGACACTACTACTACATGACCAATATCTCTAATAAAGGTGCCAAGTGAGGCTAGCATCCATGACAAACCGAGGCAAAAGGGAACAAGTACCAATAGAATAACTGGGAAAAACACAAGGGTCCAAGGTAACGATTTATAAATAAAAAGGTTAGCTATTAACAAAATAACCATATTAATCAAGATTTGAAAAAGCGCTGTTCCAGTCACTATATAGGTTAAAATTTCGAGTGGAAAAACCAATTTTTTGACAAAATTAACATTTGAAAGAATTAAACTTGGTGACCGGTTTACGATTTCAGAGAAAAAGATAAATACGGTAAAACCAGCAAAAACTACAAGTGCAAATTCTGCTTTAGTTTCAGAATTTTCATTGAATCGTGTCTTCAAAACTATGTTAAATACAAATAAATAAACAAGAAGCATCGCCAGTGGATTAAAAAATGACCAGAATAATCCAAAAACTGATCCGCGATAACGACTAATAATCTCTCGCTTAATCATTCTCCAAATCAATTCATGGTGATTGAAAATAGATTGAATAATAAATTTTGGACTAGTAGAGCATTTCTGGTTTGATTTTCTCATAAGGGTAAGCACTTAGGATGAGGAATCGTACTATTTTCTCAGTCGTAGACTTTTGATTGGCGGTACCAACGAATTGTCTCTCTTAAACCTTGCTCCAAACTCATTTCTGCTTTAAAACCAAACTCCTGACTAGCACGGCTAGCATCAAGACATCGTCTAGGCTGGCCATCTGGCTGCTCAGAATTCCAACAAAATTGACCTTTGAATCCCGTCATTTTAGCAATGAGAACTGTCAGGTCTTTAATGTAAATTTCTTCCCCTGATCCCAGATTAACTGGTTCACTTTTATCATAATGTTCCGTAGCCAGCAAAATCCCATTTGCTGCATCAGAAACGTATAAAAATTCTCGACTAACCTCCCCAGTACCCCATACCTCAACTTCAGATCTTTTTTCCTTTACAGCTTGGTCACATTTTCTAATAAGAGCAGGAATAACATGTGAAGAAATCAAATCAAAATTATCGCCAGGTCCGTAGAGGTTTACTGGTAAGAGATAAATGGAATTAAACTGATACTCCTGCCGATAAGCTTGCGACTGAACTAACATCATTTTTTTAGCCAAGCCATAGGGTGCATTTGTTTCCTCGGGATAACCCAACCAGAGATCCTTTTCTTGAAAGGGAACTGGAGTGAATTTAGGGTAGGCACAAATAGTACCTATACCTATAAACTTTTTTACTTCGTGCAACCTAGCCTGTTCCATCAATTGAGTACCCATGATTAGGTTTTTATAAAAAAATTCACCCGGATGATTACGATTAGCACCTATACCTCCAACCACAGCTGCTAAGTGAATGATGACATCCGGAGTAGTAGTTTCCAATAGATGACGTATCTGACCTTCTTGAGTTAGATCAAATTCACTGCTCCGTGGAATAATTATCCTAGGGCAACCCTTTGCATGAAGTTGTCTCACTAGCTCGGAGCCCAAAAATCCAGCTCCTCCAGTAACTATTACTGTTTTCTCCTCAAAAAAGGCCATGCTCGGTCACTTAAACTAATGTGATTTTACTTTTTTCAACGAAGTAATATCCGAGTATATCATACCTATTATTTTGGCATTAGGAAGGAGAATGAGGATCTTCGGCACGATCAAAACGAAGCTGAGATATCTGTTCTGAAATTAAGCCAAGTAAAAAGAAAAGGAAGCCCCCAATAAACATAAATAGGGACATACTTGTGAATTCCTGATTAACATAGTAGGTGTAACTATAGTTGATCAAACCTAGAAAAAAAAATATCCAGCTGAAAGGAAGAAAAACCTTTAAGGGTGAAAAAAGGGTGGAAATCTTAAAAATGATTAATAGAAAACGTATTCCATCAGGTAACAAACGAATTTTGCTTTTGCTTCCACGTTGTAAGGTTCTGATAGGCTGATATTTCAGACTATAACCAGATCGGATCAGAGCCAGTGTTAGGGTGGTTGGATATGAAAAAGTGTTAGGCAATAAATAAAGGTAACGCCTCAAAATTTCTGCTTTAATGGCTCTGAATCCAGAGGTAAGGTCTAGTATTTTGAAGTCACTAACATAGGAAGCAATAAAATTATAAAACTTATTAGCAATAGCTCTAAGTACGCCCTGAGAAAAACCGTTACTTCGTGCACCAACCACCATATCAAATGGACCAATTGATGAAAGCAACAGTGGAATATCTTTTGGATCATGTTGTGAATCTCCATCCATAGTTACTATAATTTCACCAACTGAATACCGAATACCTGTTTTGATTGCTCCTCCATTTCCAATGTTATAGGGATGGGAAATCGTACGAACACGTCTACCTTTTAAAACCTCTAGGGTAGCATCAGTTGATCCGTCGTTAACAACAAGAATTTCCCAAGGTCTCTTCAACCCATCAAGAATACTTGTTAACTCGTCCAAAAGATTTGGTAAAGAGTTAGCCTCGTTGTAAACAGGGATTATTATACTGACACTAGAATTACTATAATCACCTTGA
>CAYWYX010000130.1:0-1683 GCA_964462735.1 uncultured Acidobacteriota bacterium
TGAACCTAAAATTCATTCAGTTTTTCCATTAGGAGGTCAAATAGGTCAAACATTTCCAATAAAACTTCGAGGAGAATATCTAAATAAATCCTACGATCTATGGTGTGATAGTGATTCTATTTCAGCAACTATTTTGGGATTAGAGACCAATTCAACCTCAGGAAATAATAAAGTGAAAGAAGCTAAAAGTGGGATTAATTCTAAGTTAATCCAAGTTCTTAACGTACAGCTTCATGTTATGCGAGGGGCGACTCCAGGCAGACATTCTTTACGGGTGATTACAGCTAGGGGAATTTCCAATCCCTTAAGCTTTTGGATACACACTGAACCATCTTATAAGGAAACAAATACTCCTCATGAAGCAGTTACTCAGTCAGAACAATTAGATTTTTTCCCCATCGCAGTGCATGGAGTTTTAGCTAATCCTGGTGAAGTTGACTACTATTCATTTGAACTACTTAAATCTGAGGCATTGATTTTTCAAGTCCATTCGACCGCTTTATCGGACACGGCTCTTTCACTATACGAGCCAATTGGAAGTTGGTTTGATCCAGATCGATCTCATAGAATTGCCTTTAATGATGAGCCAATCTTTCACCCTGATTTATCTACTGAGCCTATACTTGAACATCACTTTAAGAAGAGTGGTAAATTTATAGTACGCGTAAGTGGTTTTCTAGGTGAAGGGGGGCCTGATCATTCATATTTTCTTCGTATTGCTCGAGCTTCTTCTCATAAAAATAGAGATGACTTAGTTCCTGACAACACAATTTGGGAGGAACGGTTATGGACTCGGCCACTTCAATCAAACTACATAAAAAAACTTCAGCTACGGGCAGTAAGTTTGTCAAGTAAGCAAGATCTTTCTAAAACAGGGTCTTCAGCAAACATAGAAGGTGACTTGTCTGCTGAAATCCCTTCTTTTTACTTGAGAGAAACAGATCAAGAGCAAAGTGTACCACCAGTAATTACTCTTCCAGTCTTGTTAGTAGGAAAGATCGACGTTCCAGGTGACATCGATCAAGTACGTTTTTCTGCAAAGGTAGGTTCTGGAATAGCCATTGAAATCGAGACTCCGAACAAAACGGTACCTATTTTTAATCCATATATAAGAGTTACTGATTTACAAGGTGAAGAAGTTTTTACTAATGTGCATTCTTTCCTTAATGCAAATACCGAGATTCAGAAGCAAATTAAGCCTAAAACAATTCATTCTTTTCCGCGCTCTGGTGAATTTACTTTGGAAATTAGAGATATTACTGCTGTATTTGGTGACTCATTGATGGATTACCGCGTGCTCATTAGAGAACAGGTGCCCCATATGGGGAAAATACATGTTGAAGATGACTATTTAAATTTAATTCCTGGTAGGTCTACAAAACTAAATGTGATTACTGACCAGGAAGAAGGATTTAGTGGATCTATTGCTTTGACACTAGCTGGATTGCCTGTAGGAGTAAAAGCATTGACAGCTACCGAGTCAGATTCTGATAAACCTTTACCAGTTAACGATGGAAAAAAAGATCGTTATCTAGCTAAAAATCGGAAAGCGACTTTTGTTCTGATTGTTAATAAAGATGTGAAACCTACACGGTTTCCAGTAAAGGTAAGATTATTAGCTCAGCCAGTCATGAACGGTAGGCTTGGAATTGAGACACCTGTAAAAGAATTAATTGTTATGGT
>CAYWYX010000130.1:1783-5329 GCA_964462735.1 uncultured Acidobacteriota bacterium
CATGGAGGTGGATTGAGGATAGAAAAGGATTCGGGTGATTATCGTACTATCTTAGAGTGGATTCAAAAAGGTGCACACTATTCAGATTTGACTGATGGTGATGTTTCAGCCAGGGTTGTGCAACTGGAAGTAAATCCTAGAGAAGTATTAATGCAAAAGGGAGAATTTCAGAATTTCATCGTTACTGCCCAGTTTGCAGATGGAAGGTCAGAAGATTTCACTTCTCAGGTACGATTTGAATCAAAACAGGGAGAAGTAGCGGAAGTGGTGTCTCAGGGGATGGTAGAAGCTTTTAATCCTGGGGAGACGGCTATTCTGGTAAGAGGATCAGGATTTGAAGTTCGTTCAGATATTGGCGTAGTTGCTGAATGGATTCCAGACTATCCTGAAGTACCTAAGGTTAACTTCATTGATGAACAAGTATTCTCTAAGCTAAGAAAGTTTAATATCCTTCCGTCAGGACTTTCTAGTGATACCGAATTTTTACGAAGGGTTTGTCTCGATTTGACAGGTCAACTTCCTCCTAAACAGAAGGTTCGAGAATTTTTATCTAACAATGACCCTAAAAAGAGAGAACAATTAATAAAGATCCTAATAGACTCTCCTGAGTTTGTGGACTATTGGACATTTCGTTTTGCCGATCTCTTCAGAGTTGCCGTTTTTCCAGTGGGAATTAATCCAAAGTGGACACAATCCTATTGGGAGTGGATAAGAAATGCTGTTGCCCAAAACCTTCCTTACGATCAAGTGGCACGAGAAAGAATTGCCGCGCAGGGGTATAGTCCTGCTTCACGGCACTATCTGCCTTATCTTGTAATTCCTCCTCCAGAAAACATGATGGGAGAGGAAGTTCGAGTATTTTTTGGACGAAGGTTAGATTGTGCGCAATGCCATGACCATCCCTATGAGAGTTGGACACAGGATCAGTTTTGGGGAATGGCGGCTTTTTTTGGTTCTATGTTTAAATTAGGTGGAAACGAGCGTTCTGTTATTTTTGACCATCCTGGGGGGCGGGAGGTAGCTCCAGACGTTCCTAGCCCTACTGACCTTAGAACCCTTCATCCAAGAACAGGCCAGGAGGTTACACCAACCCTTTTGAATGGAACTCAGGTAGCCCATACCAATGTTAATTATCCTCGAGGAGAATTGGCTCAGTGGATGACTGCCCATCCCTATTTTTCAGAGGCAGCTGTGAATCGTTTATGGAGTTATTTCTTTGGAAGGGGTATTGTTAATCCTGTTGATGATTTTCACAGTACCAATCCCCCTACCCATCCAGAACTTTTGCGTTTGCTGGCAGAATATTTTTCTGAATCTGGCTATAATATTAGGAGTTTGTTTCAGTTGATCGTGAGTTCGCGGACGTATCAGCTGACAAGTGCCAGCAATGATACAAACCGAGCAGACCTATCAAACTACTCACATGCCTTAAGTCGTCCGTTAAATGCAGAAATACTCCTAGATGCCATTTGTGATGTAACCGGTGTGCCAGAAATCTTTGATAATTGGTTACACAAAAAGAAAGGTAAGGGTGCTGCTCCCAAAGGAACTAGGGCAGTTCAATTAAAAGAAACAGATTTGTACGCTTCAACCTTCTTGGACACTTTTGGACGACCTAACAGGTTTTCTATTCCTGAGCGTAATGGGAAATCTAATCTAAGTCAGGCATTGCACCTTCTGGTTGGATCAACCTATAACGACAAACTTTGGACCAAAGGCGGTCATGTTTATAAGCAGTTTAAAGGAGGAAGTTCTGATAGAAAAATTATTGAAGACCTCTATCTTGCGGCGTACTCTCGAATTCCTTCTGCCCGAGAAATTAAAGAATTAAAGAATTTAATACTGAAAACTTCAACCCGGGAACAAGCTTTGAAGGATCTGCAATGGTCAATAATCAGTTCTCGAGAATTTGCTGAAAACCACTAACAATATAGATTGAATCCTGAGGAGAATTTGGAGTTGGTGATTAGCCTTTAACGTCATATACTTTTACAAAATTCATATTTTTAAATTTTGTCACTCCATGAATTTTGTTTTACTAGCATTGAAAAGATTGTAGATAGCTTTTGTTTGAAATAGGAGAAGTACTTTGCTAAAACAAATTGGTTGTTTGTGTGGTACTAAGGAACAATTTAATCGCCGTGATTTTGTTAGGGTTGGTTCCCTAGGCTTTTTAGGGATTAATTTAAGTCAAGCCCTTCGTCTAGAGGCTGCATTCAAGCAAATAAATGCGGAATCAGAAAAAAAGGCTAAAGCATGTATCCTAGTGTGGTTAGAAGGAGGCCCCAGCCAGGTTGATACTTGGGACCCAAAATCAAATAGTTCTTTTAGACCTATTTCAACTAATGTTCCTGGAATTCAAATTTCAGAACTTTTACCCCTGCTAGCCAAAAGAATGGATAAGTTGGCTTTAATCCGAACTATTAAATCGTTTGGTAACGATCACCCTCAAGCAGTGCACTACTCAGCTACAGGCCATCTGCATAACCCTGCTATGCAATTTCCTAGTCTTGGTTCAGTAGTGGCTAAAGAGTTGGGATCCCAAAAGAATATGCCTCCCTATGTAATTGTGCCTCGATGGGAGCGTAATACACAATACCAGGATTATTTTAAGTCTGCATTTCTAGGACCTGATTATGCTCCAATGACCATTCCCGACCCTTCAAATCAAGAGTTTGAGGTGCCTAATCTAACTCTGCCTAAATCTTTAATGCCTGCTGCTGTTGAAAATAGACGTTCCTTTCTAGATACAGTAGATCGTCTTTATCGGCAAAAGGTAGAGAGTGTTGAACATACCAAGTTAGATGCTTTTATAGAAAAGGCATGGAATATGATTCTAACGCCAGGAGTAGGAAGAGCATTTGATTTGTCAGAGGAATCTCAGAAAACTCGAGATGCTTATGGACAAGATTCAGTTGGACAAAGTTTGCTACTGGCTAGGCGCTTGGTTGAGGCTGGAACTCGTTTTGTAACAGCAGCCGGTTTTCATGAAAATTCATGGGATACCCATTTGGATAACGATAAGGGTCACCGAGACAAACTTACCCCACCCTTGGATCGATCACTATCTGCCTTGATAGATGACCTTGAAGAAAGAGGACTTTATGAATCAACCATTGTGCTCGTGATGGGAGAATTTGGTCGTACTCCTCATATTAATCCTGCTCTGGGACGAGATCACTGGCCTCTATGTTGGTCTTTGGCTATTGGTGGTGGTGGTATTAAGACTGGACAAGTAGTAGGTCAAAGTGATGAACAGGGTGCTTATATTCTAGATCGTCCAGTTAGTATAGGAGATGTATTTGCGACAGTTTATAAGGCTCTTGGAATAGATTGGCATAAAGAGTATATGACACCTGTAGGCCGGCCTATTAAGATTGCAAATTCTTTTGATGATCTTACTGGAAAGCCATTAGCGGAATTAATTTAACTAGTTTTTCTAAATCAAATTTAGCAATTAAAATTATACGCTTTGTTAGATTAGCTAAACGATTAAGTCGTGAACGACACGGCCGTGGACATCGGTTAACCGGAAATCCCTTCCAG
>CAYWYX010000131.1:0-5250 GCA_964462735.1 uncultured Acidobacteriota bacterium
CTAATCAATTGACAAAATCAGACCAACAATGGAGAAGGTTTTCTTTGAAAGAGTACGAGCAAATTCAATTTATCAACGGTGACCAACCAAGTAGTCACCTTAACCTAGGCAACCTTTATCGAGAATTAAATAGAATGAGGAAATCTGAGAATTCATATAGAAAAGCCCTCCAACTAGAACCAAGTTTTATACCTGCCTATCTAAACTTGGTTGATTTATACCGTGAACAGGTTCAAGACATCCGAGGAAAAGAGATCCTTCTGGAAGCACTTCAGATCGTACCCCATTCTGGAATAATTCATCATGCCCTTGGACTCCTCTTAGTTAGGGCTAATGATCATTCCAATGCTTTAATTCATTTAGAAAAAGCACTTGAGCTAAACCCTGATATAAGCCGGCATGGATACGTTTTTGGAGTAGCACTTAATTCAATTGGAAACTCTTCGAAAGCTATAGATGTCCTAGAAAATGCTTTGGAGGATCACCCCTATGATAGGAACTTGTTATTTGCACTGGCCACGATCCAGAGGGATCAAGGTCATTTTAAAAAAGCCTTGAACTTAGCAGTTCAACTCGTACAAAATAATCCTGGAATTTCCAGATATCTTCAGTTAAAACATCAATTAGAATTGCTAGTGCCTTGAATAGCTTTTAACCAATAGACGCAGGAGCAATTTATATCATTCTCAAATTAAACTTATAATGACAATGCCAAAGACGGACTTTTCAAGAATTCTTCTGACTCAGTAACTTATAAACAAATTCTAATATCTAGAGCTAACTTGTCAACAGAACCCAAGAAACTACTTAAGCCCTCCCCCAAAATTATTGATTCTCACGTCCATATATGGAGTTCTGACTTAAAAAAATATCCTCCAGCAGCGGGGTTTACGCAAAAAGATTATTGGTTTCCAAAATTTACGGTGGATGACCTCCTAAAACATTGTCGTCCCCTAGGAGTTACTCGGTTTAATCTAGTACAAATGACTTGGTACGGACTTAATCATCGTTACATTCTCGATACTATTGCTTCCAGTCCCAAAAATTTTGTCGGTACAGGCGTCGTTCAGGCCATTACAGATGTAGCTGGACCCAGTCCTAAACGAACTATGTTAGCCCTAGCCAAGGCAGGAATTGTAGCTTTTCGGATTAGAGGAAAGAGTACTCGTCCGCCTTTTAAAATGGGTAAACAGTGGATGGACCACTCTGGGTATAACGAGATGTTTCGAACAGGAGCTGATCATAATCTTTCTTTAAGCTTTCTAATGAAACCGTCTGATCTGCCCGAACTGAACCGCATGTGTACCAGATTTCCAGATACCCCGGTGATTTTAGACCATATGGGCGGCATTGGATTTAAGGGAGATGTTAAGAATGATCAGCTCTCTGCTCTTTGTAGAATGGCTCAACATCCCAAAGTATTGGTCAAGATTGGTGCTTTCTGGACCCAAGGGTCTAAAAACCCTCCTCACCTTGAACTTTTACCTGCAATAAAGCGAATAATAGATTCTTTTGGACCTGACAGATGCATGTGGGAAAGTGCCAGTGGTCACTTTCCCCTTCATCCTTCAGAGCAAAGGTACAAAGCCGGTCTAAAGCTAATTCAAGATCATGCAGATTTTTTGAACCCATCTGATAAAGAACAACTTTTGTTTGGAACTGCTCAACGTTTGTTTTTTTGTGATAGTTTGGTAACAAATTGAATAAATAAAATAACTTTTACTATAAACCCAGAGATTTCTTATGGCCGTTTTTGACTGGTTGATCCTTATAATTTACTTAGCAATTATTATCATTATGGCTGGATGGTTCGCTCGTCGTCAGAAGAGTACTGAAGATTTTTACTTAGGGGGCCGCTCAATACCATGGTGGGCAGTCGGTTTCTCCTTCTTTGGTTCTTCTATTAGCACTGGAACTTTCCTGTCATTTCCTGGCCAAGGCTACGGTGGCAATTGGATTCCCCATCTGGCTCAGCTGATTTTCCCTTTTACAACCCTTCTTGTAGCCATTTGGGTAGTTCCTTATTACCGACAGAATGTCAAAATGAGTGCGTATGAATTTTTAGAGAAACGTTTTGGGTATGCAACTCGTTGCTACGCTTCAACAATTTATGTACTTTTTCACCTTTTTCGTAATGGAATGATTCTATTTCTGATGGGGAAAGCTTTAAATGCCATGACGGGTTGGGACCCCAGAGCCATTGTAATTATCAGTGGGGTACTAGCTATTTTCTACACCATGTTTGGTGGTTTAGAGGCAGTTATTTGGACGGACATTCTACAGTCAATTACTTTATTTGGTGGAGGATTGCTCTGTCTCTATTTTCTGACATTCGGATCTGATGGTGGATTTTTTCATTTATTTGAAGTTGCACAGACTGCAGATAAGTTCACACTATTTGATTGGTCTTTGAATCTGTCAAATCCAACTGTTTATGTTGTCATTCTCTTTGGTATCTTTACCCATGCCACCTTCTACACAACTTCGCAAGACACGGCGCAGCGTTATCTTGCAACCCCAAGTACACGAGAAGCTCAAAAATCTTTATTATGGGGTGGTTTCACTATATTAATAACTTGGACTTTATTTCTTTTAATTGGATCACTCCTTTATGCTTATTTCCAAATTCATCCGGATCAATTACCTTCGGAGATTGCAGCTAAAGAAACCCAAGTTTTTCCTTTTTATGTAATGAATGTCCTTCCCATTGGGGTCTCTGGTCTCATCCTGGCTGGAATGTGTGCTGCAGCCATGTCAAGTTTAGATACCTCTATCAATTCTATGTCAATGATTACTGTACGTGATTTTTACCTTCATTTTTACCCTCAAGCCACAGACCGGCAACAACTCTACTTAGGACAAGGCACCTGTCTTTTTTGGGGTAGTTTGGGAATAGCAGTTGGTTTATTGCTGTTAACTGGAATTGAACAAGCTTTTTCTTTTGGTATGACAATCACTTCTCTTCTTGGAGGGGGTATTTTTGGTCTCTTTATGCTGGGCATGTTTGTTCCTCGAGCCCACTCACGTGGAATAATATGTGGAATAGCAAGTGGTATATTAATTTCGATTTGGGGTGGATTAGACCAAATCCTTGGAGTTTTAAATGTCTCTACAAACTTCATCAATACGGTGAGATTCCCTTGGCATCCCTGGCTAGTCCTCGGACTTGGCAATATCATTTCATTTTCAGTGGGATGGTCAGCAAGCCTACTAATCTCTGATCCACGAGAAAAGAGAATTCAATCAGAAAATGCCCTTAATAAGTGAATAAGGCACTAAGGATTGGTAGGAGATGTGCAGACCAAAATCTCTAAGGTTTCTTCTCCTGTATTGTCTACAGCATGTTCACACCAGGCAGGAAGATGAACAAAGGTTCCTGTTTTCACTGGAACTCGTTTGCCAGCTAGAATCATCACTCCTTCACCACGTAGAATAAAATAACACTCCTCGGTATAATGACTAGCCATCTCTGAAGTAACGTGAGGAGGCAGATAATACACCGTTAGACCAAAATTAGTTGAAGGAGCTTTAGGATTTGTAGGGTGTAAGACTCGCACTCCGATTCCTTCACTCCCTTCAAACTTCACTGGCAATCCATCCTGCACTGTCACTACATTAGGCTGCACTAGCTCCTTCGGCTTTGGGATCGGAGGTTCTCCCCCTTTTTCGTAACCCTTATATTGAGTGATTTTTGCCATTTAATTACCTCATTGCATCTACTCTTAAATGAAATATTTTTAAATTCAAATTTGTCACGGACTTTTAATGTCGATCCTAGTGTACATGCAATTAGTGAAGACCTTTATAAAAAGACTTAGAAACAACTAAGAAAATCTACTCTAAACCCCTAGGTCCCATCCAAATTCTCCGGTCAATTAATACTGACATCTTCTACGATTTTTCAGACACCAGTAACTTTTCTTTTAGTTACAAGGATGTAGATCGTCTAAACATCATAAGGACCTGTATCAGGATCCTGTCCTCGAGGAAAATTTTTGGCCAGGAGGTATTTAATTTCCATTTCTACATCGTTTAATTGAAGGTGCTGCATCATATCCGTATCCCTATACTGCAACGTAACCTCCACCTGATTGTTTCCCTTGTTCGGCCAATATTCTTTAGGTAGTCTAAAAATGTGCCAGTAGGAAATCAGTACCCGATAGCGTGGTGTTCTCATCCGGTAAGTACGATCAATTTTTCTAAGCTTTGAAACAGGTAAAGTTTTTCCGTTGAGTCGGAAGGTAAGACGATCTGTTTCACTCGCCCCAGTCAATCTAAAACGAATCATTACTTCATGAACTCGACTCATTTTATCCCAACGAGGTAAATCATCAGCTATTGGTAACGTTAACGTTAATGGAGAATTCACCTTCAGTCTCCTAGGAAGAGGTTTCTTGTACTGATCATTAGGTCGTCTTTGGGTTGGAATGTAATAAAATTTATCCTTGGGAGCCATTACATCTGGATGAGCAACCTCTCTCAATTGTTCATAAAAATCTGATTTGTATGGCCAGGCAGTCCACCACTGAGCTAAGTATAAACCATCAATTCCCTGGGCCCAGTAGTTACAGGCTACCGCCCGGATAACTTCTATGGATCCGTTATCCAATCGGTCAGAATGCATTTCAGGTTGAATAGAAGCATGAATACGGCATTCTGAGTTTCTAGCTGCCTGCACCAAGGGACGGAAATCAGCTAGTTGATCCATCAGACGAGTATCAGTTTCTCCAATTAAGACATCAACAATCCCCTGTTGAATCCATTCCTGAACATCCAATCCCAATGCATAACAGGTTTCAACACTGGCAGGGACACGAATTGCCAGCTCTCTTCCCTGACCACTGGCCTTGACAGCATTATGAACTTGCTTAACCCAGGCAGTCATAATTTCCCGTCCAGCTGCAATCTCCTGAGGATGGAAAAAGGCTACCGCATCTGGGCTCTTGTAATTGAGTTGCAGTTCAAACCCATCGACCGGATAGTTTTGCAATACTTCCTCAATTATGGCAAAGCGCTCACTGCGAACTTCATTATGTTTAAAATCAAGGTTAGTGCTTCCTGGAAAATCTTTTAAATCCCCGTTGGCACCGATCTCCAAGTGGACATTTTCCCAACGAAAATTTGAGCTCCGTGGATCTTGTTCTCGAGTGCCTCTCCTCCCCTGATTTACCAATAAGGCAATATAGATTGGTAAGCCCTTAGCTTGGGCTCGTTCACAAACAATCCGAAGAGGATCTTTTCCAGAATCCA
>CAYWYX010000132.1:0-5187 GCA_964462735.1 uncultured Acidobacteriota bacterium
AGTTAGTACTGAACCTGCTGATAGCTATGCTACCTGATAGGTTGCCAGAGTACACCCAACTGCTACCTAACTATCCCAACCCCTTCAATCCTGAAACATGGATACCTTTTGAACTTCATCAGGACACCAATGTTTCACTTGTTATCTATGATGTAACAGGACACGAGATCAGGAAGATTGATCTTGGGCATACTCTTACTGGAAGATATGTAACTAGAGGTAGATCAATCTATTGGGATGGCCTTACTGAGACAGGTGAGAAGGTCTCCAGTGGCGTTTACTTTTACCGCCTACAAGCAGGAGATTACGCAGACACCCGCAAGATGGTTATTCTGAAGTAAGTATCGGCCTAGATCTCTAAACTCTTCGCTTTAATTGCCATTTTATGGAAGGGCTGTCGCTTCACAAATTAATGTAGAAAGGATTCTTTGCTGTGCAGTATTACATGGCTCGATTTTTCGTTTTGCTTGTCTTGGTTACGCTGTTAATCGGTTGTCAGCAAAAAATTGCCAAAGTCACACAACAAAAACTGGACAACGCCGAAGTTCCAAGTGATGTTTACAAAGATGATCTGGTCATCCAAAGGGCACTGATACCGAAACACACTGACTATGTCAGACAGTTTGCGTTTAATCCAGACGAAAAATGGGTGATTTCGGCGAGCCGGAACAAGACTGTGGAGGTGGGGGACCTATCACCGTATACCGTGGGTAA
The DNA here is from genome assembly GCA_964462735.1 of uncultured Acidobacteriota bacterium. GTDB lineage: Bacteria > Acidobacteriota > Terriglobia > Versatilivoradales > Versatilivoraceae > JAKUNG01. The sequence continues at coordinate 715 of CAYWYX010000132.1, forward strand.
ATGGCACCGCAAGGTTTTCTCGTTCAAAACAAGGAGCATTAGTGGGAACCCTTTCGAAATAGAGATCAGTGCTACATTTACACACACTGACAGTGGAACTGAACTTATCCTGCCCGGCTATTATGACGGCAACAACATTTGGAAGGTCGGCTTCATGCCCACTAAAGTAGGCATCTGGACCTACAAGACATCCTCACCAAACAAGTCCTTGTCAAACCACACAGGTAGGATGAAAGTGGCAGCATCTGGCCACAAAGGCCTGTTGGCCAAAGACTCTACCTATCCCGACAAATGGCGCTACGCCGACGGCCCATACGTTGTACCCATTGGTGTGTTTGTCAATGCTATGTTGGAGGACGCAGCACTCCCAACGTTTACGGCCATGGCAGACTTTTTGAAGAACAACAATTTGCATTTGTTGAATTTTCGACTGTCCGAAAATGACCGAGCGTTTGAGAATGTGGACAATAACACCATGCACTTGGCGCGGTGGCAGCGGCTAGAGAGAAGGATGGAGATCCTCACTGAACGCGGCTTGGGAGTGGACGTGATGTTGTACACGGACGACTCAGGTAAGCCATCGTTTGGTCCCCGTTCAGCCCAGGAGAAGTTGCTCATCCGTTACACTGTAGCCCGTCTCTGTGGTTTCCCCTCGGTGATGTTTAACTCTGGGATTGACTTAGTCGAGTATCGTGACCAAGAATGGGTAAATTGGTATGGGGCCCAAGTCACGGCCCTTGATCCCTATAATCACCCTATCTCGAGCCGTTACAATCCCTATCCGGGTAAAATGCAAGGTCAAACCTATAATAGTGTGGGTAATCGAAACTCCAAGATAAGCGACTTGTTGAATGCGTATGTGCTTGGCGACGGTGTCCCGACAGCCAATAACGACAACTGGAGCGAGGATCTGAAGAATAACATCAATGGTCATACACCAGACGACATTCGGAGGGCCGCATGGAAAGCTACTATCGCTGGTGGTATAGCTTTTCACGTGCGGCACAACACCAATTTCTGTCCCACAGGGATAACGGAATGCGACCGCTATTTCCATATTGCGTCTCTGCACACCGAACTGGATTCTGAGCAGTGGTTGGCTCGGGTCAACCCCTTCATCCACCAGCATCTTGGAGACGTATTTGCCAGCATGGCTCCATCGCCGAACCTAGTTGACGAAGAACTTGGTAAGTTTGCCTTGGCAGATCCTGCGTACAATCGGATCCTCTACTTTCTTTTGGGGCAAGGGGACTCCTGGGATGGTGGCGATGGCGGCCCCATCGTGATGAAACTTGACGGTGTAGGTGGCAGCTTTGAGGCTACTTGGTTTGATCCTAGAACTGGAGAACTCAAGGCGGCAGGGACCTACTCGAGCAGTGGTAATATCGCGCTGGTGCCGCCAAGTGCTCAGGACTGGTTGCTCGTGTTGAAAAGGCTATAGCTTAGGGAAAGGACGAAGTACATAGCCTGAAATAAGCAAAGCAGGTTAGTCATAAGTCGATTACTGCATTATCTCAAGGAAATGATTGGAGATATAATGGGCTAGTTGTATTTAAGATAGAATGTTTAATACATATAGACTTAAGTCGCAGTAAGAATCCAGCTATAGCTAGATCGTGTTGTACATAAGCCTAGACTTTAGTACATGTATTTAAGTTATAACTTAAGTACATGAGTATTGCTTTTCAAGGACTGTCTTATGTTTTGTCTACTTCCGTATCCTGTCCGAGCGTTATCGTAATCGATGTCAATATCTGGCCTTACATTTTAATCTGATTGCTGCTATCCACAACTTGGAACTTGCTGTCAATTCCTAACTTACGCAAGAGGTCTAATGATACTATGAATAGTAAGATTTTGTATTGTTTTTATGATTTTTCGGTATCTCCACCCAGTTACGACTTCTTTGAGTTTATGCAAACTGCAGATCTTCATCGAAGGCGATATAGCTTAGATGGAATATACTTTCTATTCGTTCCTGGTCCCAAGGAAGGGTTCAGAGATGATTCACTCTCGAAATCCATCCTACAGCGTTACATGCTCATGAGAAACGTCGTAGTTCCAGCTTGCTGGCTTTTGCCGTACTGTAAGGGGGTTTCATGGTTGAAAAGTCGAGATGAAATAAGTCCGATCTTTGAAAGTGCTGATCATGTGTTTCCACGTGGATACACGCTTCAAAAGCCAATAAACCTTGAGTACTTTAAGGAAGCACAAACATGCGCTTACCTACGTGGTGAAACACTAGCCCAACTGCAAGAACCTTCTGAATATACACAGATGGTTGAATCCTTTCTAGCAAACAAAATCACATCACAGAAATTAATTACTGTTACTGTTAGAGATGCTCCGTATTATGACCAGAGGAACACTGATTGTTCGGAATGGAATAAATTCCTAAAAAAGCTGAATCCTGCGGAATATAAAATCATTATCATACCAGATACGTTTAATCTATGGTCTCAAAAGATTGAGGGTTTCGAGTACTGTGAAGTGGCTAGTGTAAACATTTTATTTAGAACGGCCCTTTATAGGCAAGCCTATTTAAACTTGTTCTCTGGGCAAGGCCCTTAACTCTGGTTCTCCTCTCCTAATGTTTGGACCGATCAATACAGATGTAGCTTCAACTGAGGAGTGGTATCGCGATAAATTCTCGCTGGAACCTGAGGAAGGTAATCAGTACCCTATGTATAAAGTCAATCAATGCATAGCTTGGGGGCCAGAGACAGTGGGAAATCTCGAACGAGGGTTTAACAGATTCATTAATGATTTTCCTGAAATTGCCAAACAACCATTGAAAGAACATGGTATTCAATCGGATCGGCAAAGGCAACTGATGTGTGAAGCGGCGCTTAGGCATATCGTACTTAGGATGGATATCATTCAAGGATTCACTCAGGAAGGCATAGATACACTTGAAGCAATGATTAGGATAGATAATAAATTCATAGGAGCAAAACATCTGTTAGGAATGATCGCTTCCAGTATTGGTCAACATGCTGCTGCAATTAAACTATTTGATAGTTGTATTGAATTGTCAAATAAAGGATATCATAGAAAAATAATTGGTAAGGTTCGATTTCAAAGTGGTGGTTCAAATACTACCGAATATCATTTACTAAAAGCAGAAACTCTTGAAAAAACAAATAACTTAGAACTCGCATTACAAGAGTATTTGAAAATCCGTGAGACTAATCCAGAGGATCCTGAAATTTCACAGAAAATCTTAATACTTCAAAACAGGATCGCAACCGAATTGACATGCTAACTCAAAAATAATTCAATTTTCCTAAATAGACCGCTTACATAAATTAGGATTTAAGGGTGAGCTCCAAATTGTAGATAGAAGCGATCAGATTTAAGCGTTGTCAAAAACACCAGCGATAGTTTCGATAAAGCTGGCACAGGATGCCAAAGACTTTTAACTTACCAATTCAACATAAATGTGGCCTCGGGGTAAATCTCTATTAGTGGCTTTCTCTTTCTGGCTTAGGGATTGATGTTTGGATTGTTTTTTTGCCACCAACTGTTGCTATGTAACTTAGATAGTATCTGGTAACCTGAATCAGCCAAGCAACAGAATTGTCCTTCAATCTTTGTCTGGCTGTCCTTAAACCAACTGGAAATCATGTGACATATTGACTGACAGAGAAACAAGTAAAATGGTTGATTTTATTACTCAGTCAAGTTGTCTTTAAGTTAAAACTTAAGTACAAGCAGACAAAATATGAGGAAAATATAACTGAGACATCATCTGAAAATGTTTTGAGATCGATAACTATAATGTTGTTATTTGCTGGGTTGTTCGGTATCTGAATGGGTGGGCATGATAGAATGTACTATCCATAAGCAAGGTTAGTATAATTTCAGGTATTTTATTCTCTTAGAGTTGGTTTAATCATTGGAGCATAATTGTGAAATTAGCAGAGGCTTTAATATTACGTGCAGATTGCCAAAAACGTATTCAACAGCTGGAAACAAGACTGGTAAACAATGCCATGGTTCAAGATGGGGAAACACCAGCTGAGGCCCCAAGTCAGTTGAGGTTAGAATTGGAAGATCTCTCAGAACAACTTCTTCTTTTGATTAAGCGTATTAACAGGACTAATAGTCTCAACCAGGTCGATGAAGGTCTAACATTCTCTGACGCTTTGGCTAATAGGGATATTTTGCACTTAAAACATGGAATATACCGTAATCTCGCTCAGGCGGCAACCGTAACCCAGACTCGACATAGTAAATCTGAAGTTAAGTTTAATAGCACAGTTGATGTTAAAGAGATACAAGAAATGGCCAGTCGTTTAGCTCAGGAACACCGCCAGCTGGATGCCAGAATACAAGAAGCTAATTGGCGTGTTGAGTTACTGGAATAATGTATACCGCTGGTAGCCATGAGGCGAGGGCGTGCATGACCCGTCAACTGGGTTAAGTTGTCGTTGGCAGCGTGTGGGGTCACGCGTGCGGGTTCGAGTCCCG
>CAYWYX010000133.1:0-2617 GCA_964462735.1 uncultured Acidobacteriota bacterium
ACTAACTCTAAAAGACAACTAGTTTTAGTTCTTGAAACTTCTGCGTAAAAGGAATGAAAACTTCATATCCATATCAACGGCTGAAAATCACAATTTAAAATGCAAGGCACCTTTGAGGATTTTCAACGAGAATAGTTCGAATATCAGAATCTGACATATCCAGCTTTCTTAGCGAAGCCACCAATTTTGTAGAGACAAGGGTATAATCGGAGTCCCCTTCCGTCCAGCCATCTACTTTTTTTTCTACTTTCATATAATTTCCATAGAAGTAAGGGACATGATCATGACTAACTAATATTCTGCTAAGAAAACCTTTTGACACCAGAAAGTTAATTTGCCGGGCCTGTTTGGCAACATCATAATTTTTAGATCCGACTCGGTCAAATTGTAGATAGCAGCCTAAGTCTGCAATTTTAATGTGATATTCATTGGCTTCTTCATTTTTTCGATCATCCAAATGACCTTGATGGCCAATCATCAAATGTCTAGGATCAACCCCTAATCCAATTAACAGCCTAGCTTCTTCTAATCCTCCACCATTGGTAGTGTGCGTCAAAATTGGACAACCCGTTTCCTTACTTGCAGCAGCTGCTGCTTCGTGCACGGCTCTTTCACTGGGTCTCATGTAGGTACTAGTTCCAATCTTGATTGCTCCAGCACGAATATTAGTAAATTTTTCTCCCCAACTAAACTTAGGATCTTCCATGCCTTCAGTAATTTCCCTAATGAATAACTTGATCATTTCATTTATACCACCACGTTTTAATGACATTGTTAGAGGCCAAGGATGTTGAGGGGCAAATGCTTCACACCAAAAACCAGTACAGGCCACAATCTGAACCTTAGTCATTCGGGCCAGTTGAACTAAGAGTTGAGGATAGCGACCCACCCTGATTGGAGTAGCTTCCACAATCGTTCCCGGTTTGTCCAACTTGCCGAGTACATTATAAAAACCATTCAGGAGCTCACTTGTTGCTTCCAAGATTCTTTTTTGAATTGAGGCAATAGGGGCAGGTTTTGTTTGGTATAGCTCCGACCAATCAACTGTAGGAGCATGTTCGTGGGTTAATATCACTCCAGCCCGGCATGGATCAATGGAACCTAGCACGGTTTGAATTGATTTGCTTTTCCCTGCATTACCAAAACTGCTTTGATTGTTATACGCTATAATAGCTAAAGGCGATGCTATTGATCCTGCTAGAAATTCTCTTCGATTTATCTTTGGGCTTTGGGGGCCCTGGCAATGGTTGAACATTGAGCCCTCTACAAATTGATAGTCATTTTTCTTATTAGATTTTAGTTTTGTAATTCCGGACGATTTAGTTAGGCTTAGACATATTAAAACACATAAAGTTACAATTTCAGCTACTAACAACTTGACAGGCTAAAAGGAGAATCCAATGTTTAACCGCCGTCAATTAATCCAATCAACTATCTTTGGTGCAGCAGCTACTGGCCTTTCTACCTTGGGAACAGATTTACTGGAACCTCCGGCGTTGGCTAAGAGCCTAAAAAAAGGGTCCCTACCACCAATTAAGATTACAGATGTTAAAACTATTTTAACAGCGCCAGCTGGACGGCGACTTGCGGTAGTTAAAGTCTCAACCAGTGAACCCGAGCTTTATGGTTTAGGGTGTGCAACCTTTACTCAGCGAATTAGAACAGTTCAGACAGCTGTTGATGTTTACTTAAAACCTTTCCTTGTAGGAAAAAGCCCGTGGGATATTGAAGATATCTGGCATTCTTCATTTTTTAGTTCCTATTGGCGAAATGGCCCAGTCCTAAATAATGCACTTAGTGGAGTTGATATGGCACTATGGGATATTTTAGGAAAATGGACAGGCCTGCCTCTATATCAACTGTTAGGTGGTAAAAGTAGGCAAGCAGTCGATACTTATCGATCAGCCACAGGTTCTTCGTTTGAAGAAATTGTTGAATCAGCTCATGACCTAATGGATCAGGGACTCCGACACATCCGTTGTGAACCTCCTTCAGAAAAAGTCGAGCCTACCCTAAAACATTATAAAAAGGTTCCTCCTAACCAAAAAATTCGCCTATGGGATGGTCCTGGCTATGCCAGGGAACTTCCTCGATTTTTCGAAAGATTACGCAGTGAACTTGGAGAAAAGATTGAGCTCCTAACCGATGTTCATGAACTTATTCCTCCAGTTTTAGCATTCCAATTAGCTAAAGATCTTGAGCCCTCGCGTTTATTTTTTCTTGAGGATCCACTATCTCCAGAAGATATAGGCTACTTCAAACACCTCCGTCAACAAAGCAGCACACCCATTGCTATGGGAGAATTATTCAATAATCCTAATGAGTGGTTAAACTTAATTAGTCAGCGGTTAATCGACTTTATTAGAGTACATATTTCTCAAATAGGAGGGATTACCATGGCTCGAAAACTTGCCCATTTATGCGAGTTTTTTAGGGTACGAACTGCATGGCATGGACCGGGAGATGTTTCCTCCGTTGGCCATGCTGCTAATGTCCATTTAGACTTGGTTTGTAATAATTTTGGTATCCAAGAATTTCATGGTTTAAACCAAGCAGAGGAAGACGTTTTTCCAGGTAGCCCCCATGTTAAAAATGGATATATATACATTAGTGAAAA
>CAYWYX010000133.1:2717-5185 GCA_964462735.1 uncultured Acidobacteriota bacterium
AATTGCTTTTGCAGTTCGGCCTCGAACATAGGTTTCCATCTTAACCTCGGAAGGCACGATATTTACAAGCTCTCCTCCTTTTGTAATGATTGGATGAACTCGGACAGAATCTTCATCTCTAAAGGTATCCCTCTGTGCATTAATGGCACTAAGGGCCAGGGTTGCTGCATTCAGCGCATTAATTCCCTCCTCTGGAGCGACACCTGAATGGGCTGCCTTCCCTATAAATGTAATGCTCTTCGCTAAAAATCCATTGGTGGAAGCTGAAACACCCACCTTACCAGCAGCTGATTCAGCACTACTTGAGTGAATCATAATTGCGATATCTACATCATCAAAGCAACCTAACTTAATTAGTTCCTGTTTTCCTGTTAAAAAGCTCACCTTTCCAGTTTTGACAAGACCCATTCTGTACTCAATCTCAACATACTCTTCTGCCGGAACAGCAAAAAACACAATATTCCCCGATAGCTCCTTTATAACCTGTGTTCCTGAAAAACCTAAAGCAGCACCCATCAATCCAGCAATCTGAGCGTTATGGCCACAGGCATGAGCTGCCCCATTTTTAGGATTTGCTCTCGGATGGCCTGGAAGAAAGAGAGCGTCCAACTCACCCATCAAAGCGATAGTTGGACCTGGTCTAGCACCCTTAAGGATTGCTTTAATTCCCGTGATTGCTAATCCATCCTGAAACGGGAGGCTTGCCTCTTGGAATATTTCTTTTACTCTATTAGCTGTTTGGGTTTCCTTATAACCAAGCTCAGCTGAATCCATGATAGATTCCCCAATATTGATGATTTTTTCACTTTTGTCATCGATTGCCGTGCAAACTTCTTGCTTTAACAGTGCCTGTTTTTTCATTGAGTCTCCTAATATTCAGTTTTTTTACAAGTAAAACCCATGGGAATTAGGGTTCCTAATCTCTGTATCAATATTTAAGCCCCAGGCACTCGATAATCAATACCTTTTCTTGAAGCTTCATCAATTTCTTCAGGCGTTAAAAGGGGAATAGTTTTCAACCTGACAGCACCAGAAGCATTGACGACCAAACTAACAGCCGCGGCAGTTACGGAATCTGGCACGTCAACAATCACGAAAACGTCCATTTCACCAAAAGAATAGTAAGCTGCTTCTAGTGTTCCTCCTAACTGATTAACCATGGATTCAATTTGTTTTCTACGACTAGATCCCCCTTCCTGAATTAAACCCTTGGTCCCTTCACTCGTATAAGATGCAGAAAATAGATACTTTGCCATTAAACCCTCCTACTTAATTTAATTATAATTTCCCTTAGTTGAGATCTTCAAGCCTATAACACCATGATTTAATAAACTAGATTTATTAGAACTAAAACAACTATTCTATTTTAGAAAACTTCATTCGCCCAGTTTCATTAATAAAAAGTTTAACAATAGCTATGGATAAATATCTCGGTAAAAACTAAAAAAACATTATAATCCTACAAATCATTAAGTTATTTTTAAAGGCTTTTGGAAAAAACTTGTCTTAAATGTGCGGAAGATATCAGCTAACTCGAAAAAGCCAACACAAGCTTCAGACCTATTACAATATTGATTCTATTCAATGCCTAAAAAACTGGGAACGGGAATATAACATTCCTCCTCGAACAGTGGCGCCCATCATCACTCAGCAAGATATTCAACGGATGTTCCACTTAGGCTTTTGGAGCATGCTACATCCTCGCTCCAAAAACCTTAACGACGCGACGAAATACTCCACCTTTAATGCCCGAATAGAAACAGTCCATCAAAAATCAACATTCAAGGAGGCAGTAAAAAAAAGGAGATGTATTATCCCAGCAGAAGGATTCTTTGAATGGATTGGCCCGAAAGGGAGAAAACATCCCCTGCACATTCGTAAGAAGAATCAAAGTTTTCTCTCAATGGCAGGGCTTTTCAACCTTTTTATTCCTCCTGACAGCAATGGTCAAGCAATCTACACCTTTACTATTCTCACTACTAAATCTTCTCAATGGATGGCCCGAATTCACAACAGGATGCCATTGATTCTATCTGATCAGCAAATTGACCTCTGGCTGAGTTCTTTTTCCAGTCTTTCTGAGATAAATCAGTTATTGTCATCTTCACCAAGTCCTGAATTTGAGTGTAATCCTGTTGATGGCAGAATCCTTAATTCTGGAATAATCGACACTCCCGAATGCATTGTCAATACAGAACCTCCTCTTAATTCCCTCTTTATACAATGAAAACTGACTTGACCCCTTTAGACATCTCGTCGATAATAACAACCTATTGTTTGTTTATCTCTTAGTCCATCCTGTCACTGGATCCAAGCTCCCAGAATCACGGGGGCTTAATTTTTAGTGGTAGAGTTTAAAACCAGCTACTTTAAACAACAATTTAATCTTCAATTTAGGAGTTCTTAATGAAACTACGAATATTGTCCGCCTCTTTAACGCTTGCAACCCTATTAACATTAGTAATCTA
>CAYWYX010000134.1:0-5172 GCA_964462735.1 uncultured Acidobacteriota bacterium
GGTTTTCCTTCTTAGTAATAATTTACGGTTACCGCGTAGTACCTGAAGCGCATCCCCAAACGCAAGTATCCTACTTTAGTATAGTAATGCTGATGTTGACTGGTTTTAGTGGAATCGTATTAACGGGTGATTTATTCAATCTTTATGTGTTCCTGGAAATTGCGTCTTTGGCCAGTTATGCAATAGTAGCTCTTGGCGACAAAAGATCGCTGGTGGCTTCTTTCCGTTATCTTATGTTGGGGAGCCTAGGATCAGCCTTTTATTTGTTAGGCATAGGATTTATTTATTTTATGGGGGGATCTCTTAACATGAAAGATGTCTCTCAAATTCTTCCTTTCATAAGTGGCGAGCCTGCTGTTATTGCTGGTTTGATTTTCGTTGTAACTGGCATTGCTCTTAAGATGGCGTTATTCCCTCTACATTTTTGGTTGCCAGATGCCTATAGTTCAGCCTCATCAGTTAGTGTGGCATTATTAGCTCCTTTGGGCACAAAGATTGGGGCCTACATTCTTATTAGATTCCTTTATTTTATTTTTGAACCCGAATATGTCACTACTACAGTGCCAATTACAAGCATAATTAGTTGGTTGTCCGTAGCTGGGATTATCTATGGTTCTATAATGGCAATTGCACAGGATGACCTAAAGAGAATGTTAGCCTATAGCAGTGTTGCTCAAGTTGGTTATATCGGTCTAGGTATTGGCTTAGCTACTCCTCTGGCTCTTACTGGTGCGCTGCTTCACATAATGAACCACTCTTTAATGAAGGCTACTCTGTTTCTAGTTGCTGGTAACTTGCAGATTAGAATCGGTCACTCAAATATTCAAAAATTTAATAGGCGATTAAGACACACTATGCCTTGGTCAATGGCTGCCTTTTCGCTAGGAGCCTTGTCCATGATTGGTGTTCCACCTACTGCAGGGTTTTTCAGTAAATGGTACCTTGTAGTGTCAGCAGTTGGAGAATCACAATGGTTTTTTGTACTTGTGATTTTACTTAGTAGTTTGCTTAATGCAGTGTATTTTTTTAGAGTAATTGAAAAGGTTTATTTGTCGCCATCAAAGGACTCCCTGACGGATCTTCCTGAGGAAGAGGAAGAAAACAAATATGCTCAAAATGAGGTAAGCTTTTCAATGCTAACTCCTACTCTTATACTATCGTCCTGTCTGCTGGTAATAGGGATCTTAAATTACTTTATTGTGAATAATCTAATTGTTCTTATGATTCCATCTAGTTTTTAGTTGAATAAGTATAACCCCTTAGTCGACATAAGCCCCACAACCTATGAATTCCATTGCTATCTATGAATCAATTGTTCCGCTATTAGCTGTTGTAGTTTCACTGATGGCTATTCCTCTTATTCTTATTAGCTCCTCCCAGCCAAAGCTTAGGGAGTTTTGGACATTAGCAGCTGCTATTGTTAAATTTTCCTTGGTGTTTTCTTTGTTGCCAGGAGCTCTTGACGGCAAGGTTGCGGCTATGGATATTATTCAGCTTTTCCCAAATATAAGTTTGAGTTTAAAAGCTGATGCGTTAGGTGTATTTTTTGGTCTTATTTCTTCTTTTTTATGGATTGTAACATCTATATATTCAATTGGATACGTACGAATTTTAAAAGAAAAACATCAAACAAGATATTTTGCTAGCTTCGCTCTATGTCTTTCTTCGACCCTTGGTATTGCCTTTGCAGGGAACCTTCTGACATTTATTATTTTTTATGAACTTCTTACGGTTGCAACTTATCCTTTAGTTATTCATAAGGGCACAACGGTTGCTATAAAGGCTGGACGTAAATATTTGGTATATACCCTTACGGCAGGTGTGTTGTTGGTAGCTGCAATAGCAGTGACTAGTCAGATGATAGGTCAAGTTGAATTTCAAGCTGGAGGGATTTCTGAATTTAAAAATTTATCACCCTTAACTATTAAAGTCTTATTTGTTTTGTTTGTTGGTGGGCTAGGGGTTAAGGCAGCTATTATCCCATTACACAGCTGGTTACCAACAGCAATGATAGCACCGACTCCAGCAAGCGCTTTACTGCATGCAGTCGCCGTCGTTAAATCTGGTGTTTTTGGGATTGTCAGATTAGTTGGTTTTGTCTTTGGACCTGAGATTCTTAGTCAGTTTGGACTTAATGGGGTACTAGTAATTCTTGCTGGATTTACAATCTTAGTTTCCTCATTGTTAGCATTTTCTGAGAATAACTTGAAAGGTCGGTTAGCTTATTCGACAATTAGCCATTTGTCTTATATTGTCATGGGTGCTGCTTTAATGTCTCCAAGTGGTTTAATTGGAGGGCTGTTGCATATTGTCAACCACGCTATATTGAAGATTACATTGTTTTTTTGTGCTGGTGCAATCTATGTCAATTTTCACAAGGAAAAAATTACGGAGTTAAATGGCATTGGAAGAGCGATGCCTTGGACTATGGGGGCTTTTACCCTTGCTTCTATAGGCCTTGTGGGAATTCCCCCAGTTAATGGATTCATGAGTAAATGGTATCTAGGACTAGGTGCACTAGAGTCAGGACAAATAAGTGTACTAATAATTCTTTTGATAAGTGGTTTATTAAATGCAGGGTATTTTTTCCCTATTGTGTACAGAGCTTTTTTTAAAGAGTCAGAAGAGTTTAAATCTTCTAAAGAAGCTTCAAAATGGATGGTGGTACCACTAGTATTCACTGCAGTGTTATCCATATTAATTGGAGTTAAGCCTGACCTATTCTTTAAGTTTTTTCCTTTGGCAGTGCAAATCAGTCAAGAAATTTTAGGGGTCTAAACAGAAATGAAACTGTGGCATTGGAGTATTCTTTGTAGTCTCATTATTGGTTCGTTATTAGCTGAAAAGATGTTTGTTCATGATGAAACTCATGTCTCTGACATGTGGCAATATATTCCTGGATTTCATTTGATTATAGGATTTTTGGGCTGTGTTTTCTTTCTTGGCTCAAAATTTATTGGGCAAAGAATTCTGCATAAAAGAGAGAACTACTATGATGTGGACTGAAGGTTTTATCCACCCTGCGCTCATACTCTTTTTAGGATGTTTGGTCCTTCCCCTGATTTCTAAGAAAACTCAGGGATTATTTTTCCCATTATTCCCTTTAGCCGCTCTGTGGATATGCTGGAATGTTCCTTTGAATCAAGGTGTTCAGATTGAATTTATGCAGTATCAGCTATCTATTTTTGAAGTAGATCGTTTAAGCCGAATTTTTGGAGTTATTTTTTCACTCATAACTGTTGCTGCTGGAATCTTTGCTAGTCATCTTAGAGATACTAGACAACATATCTCAGCTTTAATCTATGCTGGTAGTGCTTTAGGAGTTGTTTTTGCTGGAGATTGGATCACTCTTTTTGTTTTCTGGGAGGCAATGGCTATTTCTTCAACTGTCCTTATTTGGACTAGAAACAATCAAAGTTTCAATGTCGGTCTACGTTACTTAGTGGTTCATTTGTTGGGGGGAAGTATTCTTCTAGGGGGAATTCTCTGGCATATACATGATGGTGGGAACATTATTATCGATTCTTTGAAAAGTGATCAGTTTCCTTCTTGGTTGCTTGTAACTGGAATTGGCTTAAATGCTGCTATTCCTCCGCTACATGCTTGGCTTGCTGATGCCTATCCAAAAGCAACTATTACAGGAGCAATATTCTTAAGTGCATTGACTACTAAATCAGCCGTCTACCTATTAGTAAGAGTGGCGTCAGGTTGGGAAATTTTAATAATACTTGGGGTTGTAATGGCAGTCTATGGAGTGGTATATGCTGTGCTTGTCAATGATATAAGAGGAATTCTTTCATACCATATCATTAGTCAGGTTGGCTATATGGTAGTAGGTATCGGTATTGGTACTCAATTTGCTATCAATGGTGCGGTGGCCCATGCCTTCTGCCATATTCTTTATAAAGCTTTATTGTTCATGGGGGCTGGTGCGGTTTTAAAACAAACAGGGAAGAACAATTTAATAGAACTTGGTGGATTGTTTAAGAGTACGCCATTAACCTTCTTCCTTTATATGGTAGGTGCTTTTTCAATTTCTGGATTTCCACTTTTTAATGGTTTCATTAGTAAATCAATGGTTATTAGTGCAGCAAGAGAGGAAGGGTTTCAGGTGGTTTTTGTTCTCCTAATTCTTTCTTCAGTGGGAACGTTCCTTCATACAGGTTTAAAAGTACCATATTATACTTGGTTTGGACCTAATAGGAGTATTGAGCTAGTTTCTACACCTCTCAATATGTACATTGCTATGGGTATGTTAGCTGGCTTTTGTATTTTATTTGGAGTAGCACCGTCTATTCTCTATGATCTACTACCTTATTCCGTAGACTACAAGCCATACACAGGCTCTCATTTAGTCGAAAGTATTCAACTGATTTCAGCAAGTTTTTTGGGTTTCTGGTGTTTCCGAACAATGTTTAAAGGTTCAGCCCAAATCGTTGTTGATCTCGACTGGATTTACAGGAAAATGTTCAGAGGTTTGAGTCATAGTTTGTTATTAAGAATCCGAAGACTTTTTGATAATACTGAACTCAAACTGTTTGAAATATCCAGGTGGTTGACACACTATTCACGGAATCCTTCATACGCTCTTAAGTCAATGAGACCTAGCCTTGAAGTGGCTGGATCGCTTATTCTTTTAAGCTTTATTTTATTTTTAGTGATCTCTAGTTTTAAATAACATGATTTGATATGAAAAGGTTGGCCTACATTTAATCAGAATAGAGTCATAGAGATTAATGTTTTAAACTATAGTGTTAATATAGAACGGAAAAGACAATTATTAATTAAGATGTTGTCGCAAAAAGATCATGACTAATTTATGCAACTAAACGCTTTTTTCCCTGCACCCCCAGCATTACCCGTTCCCATTAATCCCCGGAGGGAGAGTAATGATGTCTGTAAGCTTTTGATGGAGACGGATTGGGCAAAGTTGCTTCAGATCAAAACGGATCTGTTGGTTAAAGCTGGAGCACTTTGGTTATTTGGTTTTCTTGAAGAGTCCCATCGGTTGGTTCAGCAGGATCGTAGTCGGGAGGGAAAATATTGGCACGCATTGATTCACCGGAGTGAGGGTGATTTTAATAACTCTCTTTACTGGTTTAATCAAGTTGGAGAACATCCGATCTTTGAATCTATTCGTAGTAAATGGGGGCTGGAGAAGGCCCACTTAGA
>CAYWYX010000135.1:0-5138 GCA_964462735.1 uncultured Acidobacteriota bacterium
GTTAAAGACATTCCTAAGGAATTAGATTGGATGGCAGGTGCCACTATTCTTGAAAGGGAGAAGGGTATCCCTATTTCTCCTAGTACCCTCACTGAAGATCAGGGATTTGTATCGCGAGAAATTAAATATGCTCGCAGATGGTTAATTGATATGGGAATAATGGATTTTGAGAAAGAGCGTAACCCTATTCAGGCTGAGGATGAACATTTTTTTGAGTGTATTCGTCAAGGTAATAAGCCTCTTGCTGATCTTGATATTGGGGCAGCTGACTCACGAGCTGTAATTTATGCTAATAGGGCGATGGATAAGAAGACCAGAATCACATGGCCATTACAAACAGATGCCTAGATAAATCGAGTTTTTTGAATAAGTCTGTCCAATTCTATTTTTTTGACACGCAATGATATTTTGCTTACTTTAGATCAATATTGGTGATTAACTCTCCTAAATTCTGTCAGCTTCAATATTCTTTTCCCCCCTTAATGAAGTTCCTTAATTATGGGACTCTTTGTCTCACTTTGCTTTTAATAAGCGATTCTATTTTTTGTTCCGTAGTCGAAGAATCTGATTTGGCCTATCATCATTCTAGCCGAGTATCCATGGCTTCTACCTATTCCTTGGATATTTATGGACCAGATGAAAAGGAATTACCACTAATTGCTGAAGCAGCCTTTAATGAAGTAGACCGTATTGATCAGTTAATGAGTATTTATAAGACAGGGAGTGCTGTTTCTATCATTAATCGAAATGCAAGTAGTCAACCAGTTCCCGTAGAGACTGAACTCTTTAAATTCTTCCAAACATGTTTAAAGTATAGTAAGGAATCAGGTGGAGCTTTTGATATTACGATTCAGCCCCTAATGAAATTGTGGGGATTTTATGGTAGTCAAAGAAAAATACCTCAACAACAACAAATTAGGCATAATTTGAAACGGGTAGGGTACGAAAAACTTATCCTTGATCCCAATTTTCAGACAGTCTATTTTCAAGAAACAGGGATGGCACTGGACCTTGGTGGAATTGGTAAAGGTTATGCAGTAGATAGGGTAGTTGCCTTACTAAAAGAAAACCAAATCAGCAGAGCATTGATTAATGCTGGAGGAAGTACTTTATTTGCCCTTGGGGCACCACCTGGTGAAAAGACGTGGTCAATAAAAATTCGTGATCCACTCTTACCCCATAATTCTGAACAAAGTCCCGTTACCGTCCAGTTAAAGAATCAATGTTTATCAATTTCGGGAAATTACGAACAATTTCTAATAGTTGAAGGTACTAAATACTCACACATCATGGATCCTCGTGAAGGATATCCAATTCGAGGTGTGCTCAGTGTTGCAGTAATAACTTCCTCTGGTGTTAAGGGAGATGCCATGGATAATATTCTGTTTGTGAAGGGAGTACATAAAAGTAAACAATTTCTAGAGAAACATCCTGATGTAAGAGCATATTTTTTTCTTCCGGATTCAGAGAAAGGTTGGAAAATGATTGTTGTGCCATCAGATTCAAGATAAATAGTTTTAAGTCGCTAGATTGAGTTACATTATGTAGATTTAAGATTCAAAACAAGAAATCAACCAAGAGTCTGAGGGAATGTTTTATATGGATTTATCATTTTTTTATTTGAGAACAAAATTACGTTGGGATTCACTGCTATTTTTTGTGTTCTTATTTTGTTTTTTTTCCTTGCATCCAAATTCTACCCAGTGCGAAGAACTCTTTACTCCTGAAATTACATCAGGAGAACTCATTACCCATATACGTTATTTGTCTTCCGATAAATTGGAAGGTAGATTGTCTGGAACTAATGGGGAGAAAAAAGCTGGAAAATATTTGGCTGATCAATTCAAGAAAATAGGGGTTTTACCTGGTGTTAACCAGAAGACCTACCTCCAAGAATTTTCTTTTGTTTCAGGGGTTAATTTGGGTTCAAAAAATCTACTTCAAATAACTCACTCATTGTCCACTGTAGAAAGGGAAAAAGAAGAGAAGAAAATTTTTCAAATAGGAAATGATTTTAGCCCGATTACTTTTTCTCTTAAAGGTTTGTTTGAAGGGCCTATTTGTTATGCTGGTTATGGCATTACTGCTCCTTCTCTAAAATATGATGATTACAGCAAGTTAAATGCAGAAAATAAATTTGTTTTAGTATCTCGATATGGTCCGGAAGGGAACCAGCCACACAAGAAGTTTTCTAAGTACCACGCATTGCGTTTTAAGGCTAAAACAGCGCGTGAAAAAGGTGCAAAGGGAATTGTTTTTATCGATGATTCCGATGAATTTTCGAAGAGTTCACTCTCAAAACTCAGGTTTGATCAATCTTTTTCTGATTCGGGTATCGCGGCTTTAGCAATCAGTCGTCAAGTTGCTAAGCAAATCTTTGAACAAAACAATCTTAAT
Source organism: uncultured Acidobacteriota bacterium (assembly GCA_964462735.1). Lineage (GTDB taxonomy): Bacteria > Acidobacteriota > Terriglobia > Versatilivoradales > Versatilivoraceae > JAKUNG01. Next base: position 2,398 of record CAYWYX010000135.1, read on the forward strand.
CTTGATGATCTTGAGCAGACTGCCAAAGAAATTAAAGGTACCTCAAAAAATCTTCCAGGAATCCAGTTAAAAGTTCAAATTGACCTTATTAAGAAATCCAGTTCAGCAAATAATATTATAGGCGTAATAAAAGGTAGTGGCTCTCTTGCAGAAGAAGTTGTAGTTATAGGGGCTCACTACGATCATCTCGGTCGAGGAGGGACTAGCTCATTGGCAACAGGAGTTGGAGAAAAGGTACATAATGGAGCTGATGATAATGCTTCTGGAACGGCTGGACTTCTTGAAATTGCAGGAGCTTTTGCAGGTCAATCTAACCAATTAAGACGGACTCTTCTTTTTGTGGCTTTTTCAGGAGAAGAACAAGGATTGTTGGGATCTCGGCATTATGTAGGTCAGCCCATTTTACCTCTGGATAAAACAGTTGCAATGATCAATATGGACATGATTGGTAGAATGAAAGGCAAAAGACTAATTATTGGTGGCACCGGTAGTTCACTAGAATGGAATGAAATACTTGCCCAACTTAATAAAACCTCAGGTTTCGATCTGAAATTCCAGGAGTCTGGTTTTGGTCCCAGTGATCATTCTTCTTTTTATGGTAAGAATATACCTGTTTTATTCTTTTTTACCGGGGTCCATAGGGACTATCATAAGCCTAGTGATGATTATGATAAAATTAATATTGCAGCAACCAAAAGGATTGTTGATTTTGTGTTCCAGACTGCAAAGAAAATTAGCCGAATGGAACGTCCAATTTTTGTCAAAACCAAAGAGACTAGACCAAATGCGACTAGAGGAGAATTTCGTGTTACTCTAGGAATTATTCCTGACTATGGCGAAGAGGTTGAGGGCGTAAGATTAAGTGGAGTTAGAGAAGGAAGTCCGGCAGCTAAAGCTGGACTTCAACCTGGGGATTTACTTGTAAAATGGTGTGGGAAGAAGGTCACTAACATTTATGAGCTCACCTACATACTTCAAGAACATCTACCTGGGGATCAAGTCCAAATTTCTGTGATACGCAATAATAAGGAAATTCAGTTGACTGCTAAACTGGAACAACGATAAAGGAGGCGGAGAAGGGGTGGAAATGTCATGAGTGTGGCCGAGCTATTGAAACGATCAGCCCTAGAACACCTAAGTCAAGAAGAGTATCTGTGCTTGGTAGAAAGAGCTCCTCTGGAGGCATTGAAGGGAACAGCAGATCGCATTAGACGTAAAATGCATTCAGATGAAACGGTTAGTTACATCATAGATCGAAATATCAACTACAGTAATATATGTTCTGCTGTTTGTACATTTTGCGCTTTCTATAGAAAGCCTGGATCAACTGAAGGTTATGTTCTAACTTATGAGGATATTTTTGAAAAAGTTGAAGAGACGTTGAGTTTGGGGGGTAGTGGAATTCTAATGCAGGGGGGGCTACATCCAGACCTTCCCCTAGAGTGGTACGAACAACTCTTAAAGGAGCTAAAGAGTCGGTATAGAATTCACCTTCACTGCTTCTCTCCTCCTGAAATATTTGCTTTTACCCAAATCTTTGGACTGACTACTTGGGAAGTTTTGTCGAGACTAAAAGAAGCTGGATTAGATTCCATTCCTGGTGGCGGTGCTGAAATTCTTGTTGACGAAGTTAGAAAGAAAAACACTAACAAGTGTAACACTAAGCAATGGTTGGAGGTAATGGAGATTGCTCATAAATTAGAGCTACCTACCACAGCTACAATGATGTTTGGTCTTGGAGAAACTTTGGCCCAGCGAATCGAGCACTTAGAACGTATTTATCAATTACAAGTCCGTACTAACGGATTCGTTGCTTTCATCCCGTGGACGTTACAACCTGACAACACCAAAATTGGCCGAAAAATCCCAGACCGACAGTCCGGCGAAGAATATCTACGTTGGTTGGCAATGGCTAGAATCTATTTGACTAATATTCCCAACCTACAAGTTTCTTGGTTGACTCAGGGAATTCAAGTTGGTCGTCAAGGCTTGCACTACGGGGCAAATGACATGGGAAGTATCATGATAGAAGAAAATGTAATTACTCCAGCGGGGGCTCACTATCGGGCAACAGAGGAAAATTTGGTAGATGCAATTGAAGCTGAGGGTTTCAAGCCGGTTAAGAGGAAAGCTAACTATGTTCGATTAGAGGAATCAATTGAAGTTTAGTTGGTTTTGAAGAAAGTCTGAGATCTTTGTGATGTCAACTTTTCTAAAGTTAAAAACTCGCCTATTAAAACATGTGGGTACAGCCATTTCTGATTTCTCCATGATCAGTCAGGGTGACAGCATAATGGTTTGTCTTAGTGGTGGTAAGGATAGTTATACCCTGCTATCTCTATTGAAAGAATTACAAACCCGGGCTCCAATTAATTTTGAAATGATAGCTGTCAATCTCGATCAAGGACATCCAGGTTATCCTGAAACCATTGTATCTGACTATTTGGAAGGTTTGGATCAGAATTTTCGTATTTTGAAGAAAGATACCTACTCTATAGTTAAATCTCAAGTTCCTAAGGGAAAAACCACTTGTGCACTTTGTTCCAGGTTGCGTCGAGGAATTTTGTACAATGTCGCTGTAGAAATGGGATGTAATAAGATAGCTCTAGGTCATCATGCAGATGATATTTTTGAGACATTACTCTTAAATTTATTTTATGGTGGTGTTTTGAAAACCATGCCTGCGATTCTAAAGAGCGATGATGGTCGAAATACTGTCATTCGTCCCTTAGCTTATTGCA
>CAYWYX010000136.1:0-5074 GCA_964462735.1 uncultured Acidobacteriota bacterium
GCTAAATGATCTATAACACCTAAAAGGTCTGGTATCTTTGTCAGCATCTCAATAACCGAAGGTAAATGCTGAGGCCAAACAATTAAATCTAAAGGGATCTTTTTTTTAGCAATCTCTTGTAAGCTTCTCAGAACTGACGGACGAACCAACCAGCGAATATCATCAATCAGTTCTACGGCCGGGCGAATTCCTACAAAGCCAGGATATTTGCAATATTGTTCTAATTGATCTGGAAAGTGTTCACTTTCCAGATCTAACCAACCAACAACACCAACAATGAAAAAGTTATCCTTAGCCAAGGCTAACAAAAAATCAGTTTCTTCTAACGTCGGTGAAGCTTGTACAGCAATGGTTTGATCAATATTATTTTCTCTCAGAAGAGGGTTTAAATTTTTTGGTAAATAGTCACAATACACTACGGGATTACTTTTATCCATCCAAGGATAATCAAAATGTTTGTGCAACCAAAAGTGTTGGTGGCTATCAATTCGCATAGAGTAATCTATGTTTATTGTATATAGCTGTTAAGAGCGTCTCAAGAATAAGTCCTGTAAAACACAGCTAATTAGACACTAACTGATTTTAGAACCGTGTCTTTTTACAACCTTCAAGAGTGAAGTCATTCCCCGATTCAAAACTATTTTCTTGTAAATAGCTGACCCAAGATTGCCCAATTCCTTGTTACGAAAACTTAACGTCGTGAATTACGTCCCCTTTTTGCATAGGCGCCAACATCCGGGTCATCATCAACCCAGAAATTACGACTCATTAGATATTTAGTCTCAACTTCAACATCAGTCAGACGAACTAATGTGGAAAGGGCTGGATCACGATGTGTTAGTGTAACTTCAAGAAAATTTTTCCCCTTTTTGAACCAGTGTTGTCGCTCTAATTTAAATACAAACCAATACCCACTAGCACGTTTACAGGGGGCATACATTTTGTACATTTCATTGATCCGTTTCAAAGAGGATTCAGGAAGGATTTTCCCGTTTAGCCGGAATTGTAACGGCTCCCGTTCATTTACTCCAATGCGCAACCTTAGTAAGACTTCATCAACTAAACCCTCTTGATCCCAAAGCATTAAGTCATCAGCAATTGTGACATTGACTTTGACCGTCTGGTTCGGTTTCAGTTCAATTGGCAATGTGGGCTTTCCCTCGGAAGGGGCCTGCCTAGAGTCCCCTTTGGTAAGCACACTATAAAACTTACTCTTAGAGGCCATAATTTCGGGATGATTGACTTCCCGTAACTGCTCATAAAAGTCAGCCCGATAAGGCCAGTTAGCTCCAGCAAACCATTGCGTTAGATAAAGGCCATCAAGACCCTGTTGCCAGTAGTTTGAAGCTGCAGCTCTTATAATTTCGATAGTAGCACTTAATAATCGATCAGAGCTTACAATACTATTAAGAGCTCCAAAAACTCGGCAGTCAGACCCTTTGGCAATTTCAATCATTGGTTTAAAATCTGCCATTGAATCAACCCTAGCCCAGTGTGTCTCTCCTACCAAAACATCAACGATTCCTTGTGAGATCCACTCTTGATAATCAAATCCTAATTCATAGCCAGTTTTTAGATCCGAAGGTACACGAAGAACTAGTTCACAATCCGGATTATTATTTTTTAGGATCTCATAAACTTTCTTAATCCATTGTGTCATTATTCCTCGTCCCTCTGTAACTTCCATAGGATGGAAAAATGCTACGACACGACTAAGATAGTTTAGCTGTAGTTCAAATCCATCAATTGGGTAATTCTTAGCAACTTCTTCAATTAGTTTTAGTCGTTCATTCCTCACTTCTTCATGCTTAAAATCAAGATTTGTCTTACCGGGGAAATTAGGCAAGTCTCCCCTGGCCCCAATCTCTAGGTGTTTGTTCTGAAAACGAAAATTTGAACTCCTAACATCTTCTTCAACTGATGATCCGCGGTTTCCTTGATTGACCAATAAAGTGGGATAAAGCAGCATTCCCTTGGCATGGGCCCGTTCACAGGCTACACGTAAAGGATCAATTCCCTGGTCTATGGCACCCCTAACATTTTGATATGCACGATGAAATACCGCATGGCTCCATTTCTTTACTGGATCACCCCAAACTTCACCAACTTTAGTGTCATGAAAAACCGTTCGACCATCCCCAAGGCCAAGACATAGAGCCTCCACAGACGTTCCGACAAGTTCATCAACTGGAGCCTCAAACTGGCGCTTAGACATGGGAGGTTCATAATGATAGACCAAGTCATGACGGCTATCATTAAAGTACATAATCCTGGGCTTATTTTTTGCTGACTTCTTTTTCCACGTAGAACCCATAGAGGATATGATGTTACTTTTCGAACTTGCTAGAGTAGGAACTGCACCTAGCGCTACAGCACTTTTCACAAAATCTCGCCTGATCATGGAAATTCTCCTTTTTTATAGATTAAGGATTTTTTAGTTAAGAATATTTATCTATTCAAAGAATACCCTCATCTCGAGGTGAAGCTATATCAACCCAAAACCGGGTTCTCATTCATCACTACTGCTGAATCATTTTTTGGTCAACCTTTAAATTATTTGTTACAGAAAATACACCACTAACACCACTGGCTTTAAGACCAGCTAGATTCTTATCCTCTGCACTATTAACCAATCCAATTAAAATAACGTTTCCATGTTTTACTATAATATGAATGGGGTAAACACCTAAAGGCTCTCGACTAAAATAGAGGTGCTTTTGTGCATACTGGGAAAATATTTGCCATATTTCACCACCTAAACCGTAACCAGACAACTCTTGACTACGGTAAATGGCATCAAAAATAGACATTCTAATCCTATTGTCATTGGTGGAGATAGGAAGTAGTTCAATTTGATTATTAACTTTATTTATACCCTTAATATGGCTTATTTCACGTTCTGCTATTTTCTTTAAATTAGGTTGATAGACGTAGCCACCTAATGTAACTTCATCATCTTCAAATTGAAAGACTAGATGGTCAAACATACCGTAATAAGGTAATGTTTCTAGTGTTTTCCTGATATTACTAGATATTGTTTCTCTACTCCTGTCTTGAGAAAAATTTTTGTCAATACTTATTACGAATAACAAGAGTATTCCAATCCATATAACTTTGACTTGTTCTATTCTCATCGATTCTTGCTCCATTTAGTCTTTCCCCACGGCCGCCAACGCATAGCTTGAAGCGTATAACCCCTCCCAGTTGGTTGTCCATTTAATCCTAGTTTTCCGTCCCCTGCAACAGTAATGATGGTTCCATCGTTTCCAGCAACAGAACTACCATAACCATGTCCTTTCATCAGAATATACACTTCGGGGGCCCAACTTTTACCCATATCCCAGCTAATTCGGGCACGAACATCACCTCCTTCAGCATAAGGATAACGATTTTCATAGGTCGCTACTATTCCTACCTCAGGAAGCAATGCCAAGGTAGCGTGAGCCTGACCGAAGACTCTGGTTAAGGGCCTGAATTTAAACCAGCTACGACCCCCATCAATAGAATCAGCTAGCTGAATGGTCTTACCCCCAAGGCGAGAATTAGGAATACCACGGATTGCTGCCAGCACTTGTAATCCTCCCAAAGAAACCAGTCCCGTTTCAGCGGCGGTATCTTGCATTAAGGAAATTTTTGACCAAGTAAGACCTTGGTCTTTACTCTGAAAAAAAACTTGAGCAGATCGACCGGGAAGTTCTGATGATACCTCCGGATCATAAGCGTCAAGCGCAACTAACAAACTCCCATCCCCTAATGCAACAATAGAATTACCATCACCAGTTAGAGCTTTATAAGGATGCGGCGCTACCAGAGGTTCACTACCTTCCCAATGTTCTCCTCCATCACTAGAACGTGAGATAACTAAAGAATAAAGTTTTTGTCTACCTGCTGAAACTGCTGGATTCGTTACCAATTTGGAAGTTAAAGGTGGTAATCCACTAGCTTGGTGACAGACATAAATATAGAAATGATTTCCTCCAAAAGCCTGTGCTGAAACTGGCTCTTGTTGGGTATTAGGTAAGCCCTCTATGCGTCTGCCAATCCACGTTTTACCATCATCATTAGACCGATAAAGATACGTTCCAAATCCAGCATATAAAATCCCGTTTCTTGTTCTAATTACCCTACCATCGAGTCTCCAAGTGGACTGTGGAACAGGAAGTCTCATTCGTCTTGCAGGCAGTGTTCCAATTTCCTTATACACTATTTTAAAATTCCCCTTTGTACCTGCATTCATCCCTGGTCTTAGATAGGGTTCCGCTTCAACAACAAGAACTGGGTAATCTAGTGAGGGATCAAATTGACTATTAACCCATTTCCCCTGAGCAATCATTAGATTTGGAAAAAGAAGTACAGCTATAACGTGGAAGATGATTTTTTTTCTAGAAAACATGGTTTGAGAGTCCTCTTCTATTAAACAAAGTAACATCGAACACAAGTAGACTAACAGAAATGTAGATATAGATTCAAAGTGTACAAAATAAACACAAGAGAATAAAAAATAATTAATCTTTTCTAATAAAATACTGGAACTTTTAGTCTTCAAAAGGAGAATATCTATCAGGACTCATCATTCTGACAGCCAAAAGACTAGCATAACCATCAGTCCTATCTGTCCAATATGACTTATTGGAGAGATTTCACTGCATGTACCAAGCTAAAAATTTTATTTTTTGGTATCATTAGATTGATGAAGACTAAAGATCGTGTTCTCCTCAAAACCTTCATCCCTTCGAACCCGGTAGGATCATGACAGATTCAAACAACTCTCTATCATTAAAAAATCCTAAAAACAAACTGCATCTAATTTTACTCTTTACTGGAGTAGCCCTTTTAGTTGTTTTTCTTCATTTCCGAACAGAGAAAAACCTGAGAGGTGAAATCCCCCCTCACTCTGATTCACTCGTTTATCAAAATAAGGCGCTCTTTGATAACTATCACTGGCAAAAAGGAGAATTTTCCTGGAGCCAATTTCTTTTTTCAGATGGGGATGGTCCTTTAATGCCTTTACCACCGCTTCACAAATGGAGCCTCCAATTAGGCTATTTAGTTTTTGGAATTAATAATTCCTCAC
>CAYWYX010000137.1:0-5002 GCA_964462735.1 uncultured Acidobacteriota bacterium
TTCGAAAAAGGTTAAATGCTTCAAGCTTGAACTGTTCCCAAAAATCTGTATCTAGGATACCCGGTATTCTGAGGACTGACATTGGACGAACAGTAATAACCGGAATGGAACTTAGGGCTGCCTCTCTGAGTATAAGCCCAGTGAAAAATTGAAAAGCTTCTTTGGAAAAATGCGACTGGAGTTTGGCTGAGATCTTTTTAATTTCTTTAGGTATTGATGTTTTGTTTTCTTTTGATCGATGAAATTCAGGAGATTGACTGAGGACTTTTCCTATAGAAGGAAATACTCTTTCGTTTAAGTAACGGGCTAGAGGACTAAAATTAGCAAGTCGCACGATTGCTTTTGGAGCAAAATAGTTCCCTTCAAGATATGATCCATCAATTTTTCTGATTGGGAGATGGCGGTTGGGTTTCAGTGAAAGTGGCCAATTAGGGAAAAGCTTTCTGGCATTTTCTAGAGTAGGGAATTCACTTTCCTTTAAACGTTGTTCTGGTGTTTGGTCCTTAGAAAAAGCATGTTCCCACCAACCATGTATGATGACCAAGTCAATCGCAAGGTGTTTTTTATACCAGAGAAAATCAAAATAGATTCCATTAAAACCTTTTCCAAGGCCTGCACCATTCATCACTGTCGCGGGAATACCTTCATCTCGGAGAAGTTTTTCCAACATGGTTGGCCATGCATGCCGGATTTCCATGCCGACCCCCCAGGCACTCGAATCACCCAAAACTAAAATGCGAATTTCTTCAGGTAATGGATCAGGAAGAGTTCCTTTCCTCCTTAAACCTTGTTCATTGATATTCCCCTCACCCAGTTGATTACGTCGAGCCATCACCTGACCGCGCCCTTTGACATGTTCAGTTTCAAAGACCGTGCTCTTGCTCTCAATACCAATTGTTCTGAAAACCACATCTGTCAATAGCCAAATTCCTGCCAGCAGACAGAAAAAGAGGGCTATACCAAGGAAAAAACGCCGGCCAGAAGAAGAGTCATGAAGTTCGTTCATTTTTTGTCTTTAACTGAGAGTATTTAAAACTGGTAGTAAAGAAATTCGGTTACTTTATCCATGAACATTAAAGAACATACTAACAAAATACCACAAACCATTCCCCAAATAAGGTTAGGTTGCCAACAAAATGCAAAACACTTCCTTCTTGTCTCTGGTACTGAACCAACTACCGGGTCATATCTACTCATTACTTCACAGGTGTTGGGAAGTGACCATACAATGAGCATACGTATACCAAGAAGAATGATTTCCAATACTCCATCAAAAACAGCAAGGCTTTCAAAATGAGAATCGCTGAAAGCTTTTCCCAGTAACGGTACCCATTTTATTGGAAACTGGTAGCCATTCGCGCTACTTAAACCCATTAATATCCGGAAAGCACTGTCGACATTTTCGGCACGAAAAAATACCCATGCGACCATAACTGAAATAAAGGTAATCGCTGTTCCCATTAGGCGGGCACCGGGTAATTTAGGAAGATTTGAACCCCAGACTCGATTCTTCAGGTAGTGCCACAAATGATTAATGACTAGGTAAAAACCATGAAGTCCTCCCCATACTAAGAACTGTAAGCCTGCTCCATGCCATAATCCTCCAAGGAGCATTGTGACCATCAAATTCATGTGGCGCCGTAAAGGATAACGACCGCGGTTACCTCCAAGGGGAATATAGAGATAATCCCGTAACCATCGAGATAGGCTGATGTGCCATCTACGCCAGAATTCAATTGCATTAACGGCTTTATAGGGAGAGAAAAAGTTTAGTGGCAGCCGAATTCCAAACATTCGTGCCAGGCCAATGGCCATATCTGAATAACCGGAAAAATCAAAATAGATCTGAAAGCCGTAAGATAGCACTCCTACCCATGCAGAATAGAATCCGATTGTTTCACCTCCAGAAGCTGCGTTAAAAACAGGAGTTGCAAATCGGCCTAATTCATCGGCAAGCATGACTTTCTTAAAAAGCCCAATAGAAAAAATCATCATTCCAATGGCAAGGTTGTTAGATTTGAACTTCTGAGAATTAGGAGACTCAAACTGTGGCATCATCTCTTTATGATGTACTATAGGTCCTGCTATCAGTTGTGGAAAAAATGTGACAAAAAGCATGTAATTGATGAATCGATATTCGCGTGCAACTCCGCTGTAGGAATCAGCTAAAAACGCTATTTGCTGAAACGTAAAAAAAGAGATGGCCAACGGCAAAACCATCGTACCAAACAATAAATTAGCGTCGAATAGATGATTAATGATGTCAATTACCATACCACTGTACTTGAAGTACCCAAGCAGGCTGAGATTGAAAGCAACGCCAAAGATGAAGGTATATTTCTTGTGGCGATCCTTGTTTTGAAGATGAACTGCGATGTAATATCCTAGACAATAATTAATGCCTATGGAGGTCAGGATTAACGCCAGGTACGATACATTCCACCACCCATAGAAAAAAAGAGAGGTTACTACTAACCATATGCATGCAGCCCTTTGGCCTAGCCTTGAAAGAGCGTAATAGCCGATAAGAGTGAGTGGTAGGAAGGCAAAAATAAAAAGATAAGTATTAAATAGCATGAAGTGGTTTAGTTAATAATTGAAACCCAGCTTTAGGGATTGTTTTGTTAAGGCTCTGAGAATTAATTGCTTACTTTATAATCATTGATTCAGGGCTTTAATTTTATAAAGGAATTTAAAAAAAACATTGGGTTAATTAATGATATTGTTTAACAATAATGGCTAAGAACTTATTACCAACAACTAGGACTACTATTTTAATATCTTAAATTAGATTGAGGAACAACAAAACTTTTTATTCCATGTTTTTGTTTTGTCGTAGACGATTGACGTTGAACCTGATGGTTCAAGATTGGAAAAACCAAATTCTTGTTAATGAATAAAGTGGTCTCCTGATATGACATCCGAAGAACTTTTGAGACATTTGGAATCCAATGGAGCAACAGTTTCTATTGTTGGTGACCAACTGAGAATAAGCCCAAAACAAGTTATTACTCCTGAGATCCTGCAGCAACTGAAGTTGAGAAAAGATGGGTTAATCGACCTTCTGAAGCAAAGAGCTGCAAGGAAATGGGAAAGTGTCTTATTAGATCAGTTGGAAAAAGAAGAAATTGCTATGAATATTAAGAGTATTTTAGTCGACGATACAATTTGGCTTGTCTCTAATAAGGCTTTGACTAGTAAACTTAATAAGAAAGGGGTTGTCTACACTGCAAATGAGGCCAAGTTGTTAACAAGTTTGCCAAAGAATAGTGCAAAAAATCTTCATCAATTAAAAAAAGTGTTTAATGGTGAGATAAGAGAGGATAAGTGATTAGTTTTTATAGGTAGTGGAGTAATAACCCTAAAATATGGTCTTATTATTGTCTTGAGTGGATAATAATAGGGATAAATTAGCTTTTTTTAGTTTCATATTACAAAAATACTATTTATTAATTTTCAACGGCATCGTTTCCTAACTTAGCCTAAAGAAGTTTTCTTGGTGGTACCCAGTGTTTCAATCAAGTTGAGATAATTGTTAATGGGTGAGTAAAGTTTGTAGAAGAGGGTAAAAATTGATCCAATTTTCTGCGCGAAATAAGTTCACTCAATCCTTGTTGACTTCTATTCGCTGACTAGTTTTTTTGCTTTTTTTAATTGTGAGGGAGTCATTTTTGTTGCGGCTAAATCTAGATTTCGTTGGGCTACCTTTACCCCAGAAGTAGCAGCAAGAGCAAACCATTTATATGACTTTACATAGTCCTGTTTAGCTATTTTTCCTATAAAGTAGGTGAGTCCTAGCCTCATTTGTGCTTCGCTATGGCCTTTGTTTGCTGCAAATTCATACCATTTAAGCGCTATCTGGTAATCTTGTGATACACCGCTTCCAGATTCGTACATTAAACCGAGGTTGTACTGAGCACTAGAATGTCCCTGGTCGGCAGCTAGCCGATACCATTTTAGTGCTTTTTGGTCATCTTTAGGAGCACCTTGGCCAATTTGATATAGTTTAGCTAAATTATGTTGAGCATCAGTATCTCCCTGGTCGGCAGCAAGTCGATACCACTTAAAAGCCTCCTGAAGATCCTGTGTGATTGCTTGACCTTGTTCATACATCAAGCCCAGGTTAAATTGGGCCTGAACAAGATCCTGCTTGGCAGCAAGTTGATACCATTGCAGGGCTTTTTGATAGTCCTGGGATGTTCCCTGTCCCTTTTCGTACATCCATCCCAAGTTAGCTTGGGCCTGGGGATGCCCCTGCTTTGCAGCAAGACGATACCACTTAAAAGCTTCCTGTTGATCCTCTGAAACTCCTTGCCCATTTTGATATTTTAGTCCTAAGTTATATTGGGCTAAGGTATCCCCCTGTTCAGCTAATCGAAAGTATTCCCTTGATAATCGAGCAGATTCAGATTGAGGAATATCTTCAGGATTACTGGAACAGTGACTAAAAAGTACCAATATAACAAGCAGGGATTTGGTGGGTTGCATAAGCTATCCATTCTTCATACTAAGTGTGCAAAAGAATTTAATAATTTTAATTAAGGCTTAAAAAGATTGTACCATTTAAATCAGTTCATCTAAACAATGAAATAATCCTTAATTATGGACTATAGAAGACAAAAATAAGTTAAAATATTAATAAAAATGGAGTATTTTTATTAATATAAATATAATATATACTTTATATAATTGATATAATGTAGGTTATATATGATCCACCATATAATGTGGAGTGTATATAACAAATATAGCCTATAAAATAGATCTTAATGGACTAAGATAGCCTTTTTATTGGATATTTTTCTTTATCAACTGATTTTTGTTTATTTTGGAAGCTAAAATATCATTACATTGCTACTTTATTAGAGTTTTCAAGTTTGTATGTTGGTCCTTTATTTTAATGACTTCCATTCAGTGATTAGTAATTGTGCTTGTACTATCTGTGCCGGGGTCATTTTTTTTTCTATAAAATCTCGGTTGTGAATAGCTTCTTTCACGCCAT
>CAYWYX010000138.1:0-4985 GCA_964462735.1 uncultured Acidobacteriota bacterium
AATGAGAAAAAGCACATTAACAGAGAAAAGCCCTAGTTTTCAATTCTATGCAGGGGATTGGATAAGTGACCCCAACAGAATGAGATTGAGCTTGGAAGAACAAGGTGCATATATATTATTATACTGTCATTGTTGGAGAGGGTTTAAAATACCAAACGACCAAGAAGTTCTCGCAAGAATGTGTAATTGCTCCTTGCAAAAAATAGAAAAGATATTTCCCAAGATAGAGCATTTGTTTAAACAACAGCATGGAAATCTTATTTGCATCCAAGCTGAAGAAGAACGAAGAGAACAAGCACTTAATCGAGCTAAACGAAGTTCAGCAGGTAAGAAGGGTGCTAAGGAGAGATGGAAGAATGAACGAAGAAAATGATTTTGAGCCAGAGGACTGGTTCTGGGATGACATAGATCCAGAAGAATATGAGGAAGAAGATGATGGAGAATAGACCAGATGTGCCATTGGGGTATGAGGAGTTTTATTTCCTCTTGGAACGAATTGCTATTGCTTTGGAAAAAATTGCTGAAAATACCAAAGTACCAGATGACTTTATATATGCCATGGAGCAAGAAAAGAAAGAAAACTGATGGCTAACATATTCAGAGGAGAAGTTTTTTATACTGACTGTTCACACTATTATAAGTTTCTTTCTTATTTTGGAGAGCAACATACCTTTCAGACTTTTTGTGATAAAGGTCAGAATAGAAAGCTGATAAAACAATTACATGGAAGTATCAAGGAACACTTCCATGAATTAGCAGAATTAAACAGGCAGGGTGCAGGGGTATTTTTCACAGTTAATGAAACTGACTTGATGGGCAGAAGTAAAAAACATATCAGAAAAGTAAGAGCTTTGTTTATAGATTTAGATGGCACACCATTACCACAAACATGGGAGTTGCTGCCACACGTTGTAACCAATACAAGTCCAGGCAAGTACCATGCGTATTGGTTAGTTAAAGATGTACCACTTGAAAGTTTTAGTTTGTTTCAAGAAGCACTTGCTAACAAATTTAATTCTGACCCAAAGGTTCACGACCTCCCACGTTTGCTTAGAATAGCAGGATTTTATCATCATAAAAAAGAGCCATATCCTATTAAAATTGTCAAATACCACGAGAATAATGCATATACCAGAGAGGAGATAAGAGATACTTTGGGATTACAGCGACCTAAAAAGAAAGAATACGATTTTGAAGCAAAAATTTATAAAGGCAAGTATAATGGTACACTTAGGTATGGTGCTAGTAAGGGAGATAGACACGAAAAATTAGTGAAGATGTTGATAGGAATTAGACTTAGAGGAGAGAGTTACGAATATGCTCGTGGCGAAGCACTACAATTTGCCCTGAATTGTGAGCCACCTGAAAGTGAAAGAGAGGTTATGTTTCAATTAGATGATATATGGGGGAGATATGCACCATAAATTTACAGTATTAGATTTGTTTAGTGGCATAGGTGGTTTTAGTTTAGGTTTAGAATCTACTGGTTATTTTGAAACCATAGCTTTTGTAGAGAAAGATCAATTTTGTCAAAAGGTATTAGCAAAAAATTTTAAAGACATACCAATCGAAGGAGATATAAGAAATGTTAAAGGACAGAGATATGGAGCAGATGTGGTTACTGGAGGATTCCCATGCCAACCTTTCTCACAAGCAGGAAGAAAGAAGGGAACACATGACGACAGATATCTCTGGGATGAAACTATTAGAGTCATCAGAGAATGTAAACCCAGATGGTTTATTGGGGAAAATGTTGAAGGCATTATTAACATCCAAGACGGCATGGTACTCAGACAGGTGCAAAACGATTTGGAAGAACAAGGTTTCGAAGTCAGGTGTCTTATTATTCCAGCTAGTGGCAAAGGTGCATGGCATCAAAGAAAGAGGGTCTGGATTATTGCCAACTCCAACGACACAAGAAATAGAACATCCAAACATGGTGCTGAACAACAAAGGCAGATGCATGACAAAGGATGGGAAAAACAGTCACAGTTTGAATCTAGCAGACACAATAAAAATGTATCCAACTCCAACAGTAGATTGCGAGGAAGGGGGAGAGCAGTCGAGCAGGGTAGAGCAAACAAAGTCTGGAAGTTTTATTCTAAGGAAGAAGAACAAACCAGAATCAACATTCGGAGCAAAACTATCGGACACAATGTTGTACTTGGAAAAAAAGAACAAGAAACTTGGTGGCAAACTGAATCCAGAGTTTGTGGAATTCCTGATGGGGTATCCTATAAACTGGACAAAGATAGATCCCAACGAGTAAAAGCTCTTGGTAATTCTATAGTGCCGCAAATAGTTTATGAGATAGGCAAAGCAATTATTGAAGGAGAAACAAGTGCATCAGCTTAGATTGTATCAAAATAAAGCGATAGAGAATATTCGTACTCAATTTAAAAAAGGGAAGCGAAAGATCCTTTTAGTTGCTCCGACTGGTAGTGGTAAGACAGTAATTGCTTCTGAAATCATCAAAAGAGCAGAAGAAAATGGAAAAAAAACCTTATTTATCGCACATAGAAGGGAGTTGATTTTGCAATGCTCTCGAAAATTACACGATTTTGGTGTTAATCATGGAGTTATTATGGCAGGAAAATCGCCATTTGAGTTTGCGAATGTTCAAGTTGCAAGCATTCAGACTTTTACAAGCAGAAAAGACCGAGATGATTTCACTAAACCAGACGCAGATTTGCTCATTTTGGACGAAGCCCATAGGTCAGTATCAAATTCGTTCCGAAACCTCGTAAATGAGTACCCAAATGCGTTCACAATAGGTCTTACAGCTACCCCCATAAGATCAGATGGTAAGGGATTAGGAGATATTTATGAAGAAATCGTGGAAACATCTTCAGTTAAAGAATTGATAAGGCAGGGTTATCTTGTACCCAATAGGGTAGTAGCTCCTACAATGCCAGATTTAAGGGGGATTAAAACAATAGCAGGGGATTATGACAAACAAGGTCTTGAAAAAAGAATGAATGTTCCTAAACTCGTTGGAGATATCGTTACTCATTGGATTAAATATGCAAGTGATAGACCGACTGTTGTTTTTGCAAGTTCAATTAAACATAGCCAGTATATTGCAAATATTTTTAATCAAAATGGTATCCCAGCAGGACACATAGATGGAGAAATGAATGAAATTGATAGAGAAGAACAACTTAATTTGCTGAATCAAGGCAAGATTAAGATATTATCGAACTGCATGGTCTTGGCTGAAGGATGGGATCAACCAAAAATCTCTTGTGTTATCCTCGCTAGACCGACCAAAAGCTACTCTCTCTGTCTTCAAATGGTAGGTAGGACTTTTAGACCATATCCCGACAAAAAAGATACTTTGATTATAGACCATTCGGGAGCAGTCTATCAGCATGGTTTCCCTGAAGATACACCACAATGGAAATTGACTACATCTAAAGTGTTTAACGATAAGAAAAAAGAGATTAAGCCAATAGAAAAACAACCATACACCTGTGTGGAGTGTCAAACTGTTTATAAACCGACTAGGGATGAGCCACATTGTCCCAATTGCAATCACTTACCAACCAGAAAAGAGCAAATTTTACTCGTTAAGCAGGGAAGATTGATAGAAGTGCCTAAGAAAAAACCTGATTCTATTGATAAGAAAAGATTTTATGCAGAACTGTTATACTATTCAAGGCAGCGGGGTTATAAAGATGGATGGGCAAGCTGGATTTTTAAGGAAAAATATAAACACTTCCCTCACAGCAAGAAGATTACTCCTATTGCGACAGGAGAAGAAGTTTTACAATTTATTAAACATCACAACATAAAACAGGCAAAATCGAGGGATCGGCAAAAAAACGAATCAAATAGAGCCAATATAAGCAAATCTGAAAGGCAGCCGAGGGGTATTGTTCATGGAAAATACGAGGAGATTAGACTATAATGAGTGATTTCACTTTTGATGACGTGCTAGAATTTAAACTCGATCAACTTAGAGAGATTGGAATCAAACACGCAGAAGCCAAAAAAAATTTAACTATCCTTGAACATGGAAGAAATATATTACTTTCTCGACTTATGAAAGAATACCAGCTAAACTCTAATGGTAAGTTCAATTCGGCGGTAGCCCAAGAACGAGAAGCAAGGTCAGACCCTCGATATGAACAGCATATCACAAGTCTTGGAGAAGCAGTTAGAATAGAGTCAGAACTAAACTGGCAGAAAAAGATTGTAGATATCAATTTTGAGAGTTGGAAAACTCGCATGATTAATTCGACTGTGGAAAAGAAACACTATGGCTAGATATGACAGGTATCAAGTCGTGTGGGAGGACGCAACGTCTTTTTGTGAATGGAAAAATATTGAGGAAGCGAGATTGGATACTCCAAGTATTTGTTTTGCTGAGGGGTATTTGATTGAAAAAAATAATCACTATTGTACCTTCGTGATGAGCTTTCAAGAAAACGATATAGGAGATCAGATGATTATTCCTACTTCTTGTATTAGAACTATGAAGAAAGTAGGAACTAAGACATTCAGCAAAAAGGATTTTGAGTACAAAAAGGGCAAACAAACATGAAAAATCACATATGGAAAAAGTGGCTAGACTGGGGTGTCTGATATGTCTAAAGGAAGGGAATCCATTTTCTCCTGCTGAGCTCCATCATATTAAAGATGTAGCAACCATTGGTGGTCAAAGAGCAAGTCATTTTGAAGTCATACCTTTATGCGTGAATCACCATAGAATAGGCAAAGAGTCCTTTCACGAAAACTCAAAGGGATTCTCTGAGAAGTGGGGATCGCAGAGAGAATTGTTAAAAGAAACCTTGGAATTGTTAGGAGACACCTGTTGTCAAAACAAAGGTTATTGTGAACCAATAAGCAAGGTACTAGATGTCCAGTTAAGCCGAGAAAGTGCCGAGAACGAGCTTATATGAAGCCGTTTTTTGTTCAAATCTGAAAAAAATCCCAGTTTTAGAATTTGTTTAATTTTAAGGAGGGAGGGTATAACCAAACAA
>CAYWYX010000139.1:0-4949 GCA_964462735.1 uncultured Acidobacteriota bacterium
ATGATTAACATGTTGATTCTTTTCATGTTCGGTTGTGAAATAGAACGTCGTTGGGGCAGCAAACTGTTTTGGCGATATTTTGTAATTACTGGAATTGGTGCGGGCATTTGTGTTTTTCTAGTGAATTTATTCTCACCGCTTGGTTACTATTATCCTACCCTTGGTGCTTCTGGAGCGATTTATGGAGTGCTAGTTGCCTATGGACTGACCTTTCCAAAGCGTATTATTTACGTCATGCTATTATTCCCCCTTCCTGCCAGATACGCTGTTATGATCTTTGGAGGTATTTCATTTTTGTCGAGTGTATCAGGAAGCAGTTCTGGGATTTCTCATACCGCCCACTTGGGCGGGATGTTAGTTGGATATTTATACCTCAAGGGAGGATACTTGAGAAAAGGCTTTACAATAAATTCTTGGGCAGAATTTATAAAGAAGCTTTATCTTGAGTACAAATTTCAACAAGCAAAAAAAAAGTTTACCATTCATTTAAAAGACGATTCTAAAGATACAGATGACAATCGAACAATCCATTAGACAGCTACTCTAAAAGGTTGGTAACTTGACTTCAGGAACGTAGTAGCTACTTCGAGTTCTAACTTGGAGTTTAGGATTGCTCACTTCTACTCTAATCTTCCTCATCCCTCCCTGACTTGCTTTATTACTTGAATAATATGCCAAACTAAAAGTATTTCTTAATTCATGAGCTACATTTGAGTACTCTCCTGATAAATCAGAGAGGTCATTTACTAGAAAGATTTTACCCCCAGTTTGACTTGAAAGCTGGTTAAGTCGTTCTATTTGGATCTTATAAACTTCTTCCAATACAGACAAACTCAGTCGTGCATTTTTTACATAGGGATTCTCTAGCTCACCCTTATGCTGATGAATATAACTCTCCAAAATCGCTTTCTGACGGTCCTTATTAACAATAGTTATTGGATAAAGAACCGCATTCTCTTTTGCAAATAACTTTTGCAATCCATCAAACTTTATATTGCTAGAATTTTCCATTCCGTCACTCAGAACCACTATAGCTTTTCGACCACCCTTGATCGCCTGTAAGCTTCTTAGAGCCATTGCCATGCCATCATAAACCCTCGACCCACCATAAGGGTATGTTGATAACCTTTTGATCGCTTTTCTGAGCACTTTTCGATCATTAGTAAATCCCTGAACCTCCTGTGAAAAAAAATGAGTTTCAGCTAATGCAATTTCATCCTTAGGACGAAGTTCCTTTGTAAAATTACGAGCCGCAGTTTTTATTAAACTAAGATTTTTTCGTGTGCTAATACTGGTATCTACAACTAAAACAAGCTTAAACGGAGCTGCTACAGGAAAAAAGTTTGCAATATCTTGCCTAATTCCATCTTCATAGATTAAAAAATCATCCTTTGTCAAGGAAGTTACATTCCCTCCATTTGCATCAACTACAGTTATATTGAGTACAACCAAATTAACATCTATTTCGAGTACAAAGGACTGCTCATTAATCGTTGATTTTGGCAATCCAGTAGATTGCACCTGATCAGCATGTCCATCAGGCAAACTTTGAAATAAAATGATAAGAGTAAAAATCCCCAGTTTTAATAATACTTTTCTAGGCATGTATCTCAGATAAAAAATACACATTCAATTAATTAAATTCCCTAATAGATAACATAATTGACTAGATTGGCTCTACTGAAAATGGAAGGGGTAGATTTTTCAATGCCGCGCGAATGTTAGCTATTGCCATTTCCCCCATGCGTTTTCTTGTCTTAAAAGTAGCAGAACCAAGATGAGGTGTAATGACCAAATTTTTTAAACTCAATAACGGATGATTTCTAGCTAGAGGTTCTGGTTCGGTAACATCAATAGCAGCACCCCCTATCCATTTTTCTTTCAGGGCTTTATATAGAGCTTCATGGTCAACCACCCCGCCCCGTGCAATATTAATCAAAATACCATCTTCACGCATAGAACGAAACTCTGTTTCTCCAATCATGTGCCGGGTTTTCTGAGTCATAGGAACGTTGAGTGTTACAAAATGAGCTCGGTGTAATAGTTCGTCTAAACTTGCGTACTCAACCTCCAGCTCTTCTTCGATCTTGGCATTCCGACGCCGATTGTAATAAAGAATTTTCATGTCAAAGCCTTTGGCCCTCCGTGCGACCTCAGTTCCAATCCTTCCTAAACCAATTATTCCCAAAGTACTCCTATGCACCTCGTGTCCTACAAATCGACTAGGATCATAATGTAAGAATTCATTACTCCTAGCGAAGCTATCTCCTAAAACTATATTCCTAGCAGCAGCCAGTAGGAGGGCCATCGTCATATCAGCCGTAGCTCCCTCTACTGCACCAGGAGTATTTCCGACTGCAATGCCTCGCTCGCAAGCAGCTTTCACATCCACATGATCAATTCCAACACCAAAATTACTAACAACCTTTAAATTAGGCAAACAATCCATTAGTGGACCATTCACAATTGGATGACCATAAAGATAGAGCCCTTCAACTTTTTTTAGGTCCATTTTTGAGCTATTTTTAATAAGGCTCCAGGAACCACATTGACAATCGGGCTCAAACAATTTCTCGAGAAATTCTGCCAATGGTACATCTGCTAAAATCAGGGATTTTGACAACTTAAATTCTCCAAAAAATTCTATTATTTTTTAAAGAATGACTTAATCGTTTTATCTCGCCAAACTTTTAGAACGAATGATTACTCAATTCACTCTAAAGTCGTCTTAGGCAGAACACTTAAAGGTGCGGGATATTTCTTGAAAAGTAGACCAACTAAATTTTTATATCCTCTACCTTTAAACCTGCCTAACACTCTCTGGGTGATAGCTAACTAAAGAACAACCATTTTATTTATTCATCATTGAGATCAAGGGTGTCAGGTGTTAGGAGACTCCCATTAGTAGTTTTGAACATACTTATAAACTTAACAACCAGACCAGAAGAAACATATGACACTGCCAAAATTAGTAGTACTACTTGTGAGTACTGATGAATCAAAGCGATGGCTAAACCTAAAAACGCTACATTGATATAGCGGTTTCTTTTCTTAAAATCAAAATACTTAAAACTGGGATACCGGATGGTACTAACCATCAAAAACGACATGAAGGAAATTATCAGCATCCACCCTACACCTATTGCCCAGCAACTAATGGGTTCTGGATTGTAGTGAACAGTAGCAGCAATGAGACCAGCTCCAGCAGGAATTGGCATTCCCACAAAACGCTTCTCTGAGTATTTAGGAGCGGATTTACTGCTTTCACTCTGGGTATTAAAACGAGCTAGACGCATTGCACCACACACTAAATAACCAAAACAGATTACCCACCCTAATTGTTCTAAATGTTGTGAAAAAGATTGTATTGCTTGAAGATTTCCTAAACCCCAATAATAGGCTAAAAGAGCAGGAGCTATTCCGAAAGTAGCTACATCTGCCAAAGAATCAATTTGAACACCAAATTCACTTGAGGAGTTCGTTAAACGGGCAATCCTCCCGTCCATGCCATCGAATACTACCGCTATACCAATAGCTATAGCGGCTTGATCAAATTCACTTCTCATCACACTGGTAATTGAATAAAATCCACAAAAAATAGTCCCAATAGTACAAAGAGTGGGTAAAATAAAAACACCACGTCGAAGAACATATTTCCTATTTTTATGCTTGTTCAAGTATTAACCTCCCTATGGGAGTTAACCCTGCCCACACTTTGTCACCTCTAGCTACCAACACTGAAACATTGACAGGAAGAACAATATCAACTCTTGATCCAAATCTAATCAAGCCAATACGCTCCCCTACTTTCACCTGATCTCCTGTTTTTTTCCAACAAACGATGCGCCTTGCCACTGCTCCAGCAATCTGATTACACTTTATTCGAAATAATTCATTTTTTATGGCAATAGAATTTTGTTCATTTTCAATTGAAGCTCTATTGTCAAAAGCCATTCTAAAGGTTCCACGACGGTACACTATTTCTTCAATTTTACCTGTAATGGGAGACCTATTAATGTGAACATTAAAAATGGACAAAAATATAGAGATCTCTTTACTTCCATCAGATTTTTCATTTACAGCTACAATTTTCCCATCAGCAGGGGCTAAAATTAAACCATCACCTATCAAAATCTTACGTTTCGGATCTCTAAAAAAAAATCCAACAAAAATAGTTAGTGCAACAAAAAACAATCCTGTCCAAAGAAAATTGCTAAGTATCGTTAACAGAGAAATAAAAGATAACGGTATCAAAAACCTAAAAGCATCTTTAGCAATTCTCATGATCTGGGGAAATTGTATTTGTTGGGATTCATATGACTATTGAAATGTATTTTCGCTAAGAATCAATTGATTCTGATCTGTTCTTTATCTTTAACAGATCAACCCATTTATTTTTTCAAGACCTATATTAAAACTATAACTATCTTGCAAGGGATATATAGTAAAATCCTATTCCCTTTAAATTTTACCCAACTCCACCCTGTTTGAAATCTCGAATCATTCTCTCCATTTGGTCCTTAACTTGTAGTTTGAGCTTTTTTAAATTTACTTCCTCAACCTGTTCTTCCTCAGAAAGAAAACTTCTACCTAACAAATCACTTAGTTTTTGATCATATAGGCTATGTTCTTCAGAAAGTTTTCTAAACTTTTTGCTTGAATGTAAAAGTCTCTCTCTAACATCTAAGATAGTTGATCCCATTCACCAATCTCCTTCAAAATTTTAAACTATTTTGGGGTATAAACTTCTTTAAATGAAATTTAGCATAGGGGTGCAGAATAACTCAAGATTCTTTTGGCACTTTGGGCTCAGCAGACTCCACAGAACTATATTAATCCTGTTCCAAACTTTATCTGGTGGTTATTTTAACTTCAATCTTAAATATTTAACCACATCACCAATGACTAGAGGTTTAAGTATTTTTTTAGCCTCTTTGAATGAGACCGAC
>CAYWYX010000140.1:0-4847 GCA_964462735.1 uncultured Acidobacteriota bacterium
CGGAATAATATCTGGGATTTTTTCCTCATAGTTTGAAACCCAATCGGCACTAGGAAGCCAGAAGTGAGCATTTAAAGGATTACTAAAAGAACTGGGAAATAAACTGGTTAAAGTATTAGTGTGCAAATCAGGGTTGCTAGCTAAAAGCTTTCCCATACGATCAGCAATGAACCAATCGGCATCCATGGTTCTAGAATTTTTGAGAGCATTTGCAGCATCCTCTAGAATTTTGCTAAGAGAGTCGGCATTAGGTTTTTCTTCGAAAGTTGGAATTAGGAGTTTATAAAGAATTGTTTGCTGTTCTAGAGTTTGTGGAACAGTCCAACCGGCTCTACTGATTAACTGAATCATAGGGTCGGCCAAGGTCTTACGGCGTTCGTAAACCTGAGCTCCTCTATAAATTTGTTCAATCATAGGCTGCACTTGCTCCTGTGTTGCTGGCAGGGTCACTGCACTAGGATCAGAGATAGCAGCTGCAGCTAAAGTACGAAAATCTTCGGGACCATTTGTGGCAAAGTCGATTAATCGATCTTGTAAGCTTGGAAAAGGGATGCTAGATGCAGCTTCTAGCGCTAACTGGACGCCCAATTTATTTTCTAGACCCTCCATTTTTTTCCAATAATGAAGGACTGCCTTGCCCATCATTTCAGCACTTCCAGGGGTAGCATACCCCATTTGACCCGGTCCTCCATCGCCCCCGGAAGTATTATAGAAAGTAGCTCCAATCTGAACTAACCTGCGAGCCAGCAGGTCTTTGGATTCAATAGGAAGATTGGTGTCATCTAGGCGATCATTCAAGCTCTTAAAGAGCAATTTTAATTCAGGATACTGATGGTCTTTACTACTATTGGCTTTGTGACCATTAGCAATAAATAAAGCATGACTTTGATAACGTATGGAATGTTCTACCAGAGAATTAGGTTCAACAGAAAGTAATCTCTTTTCCCATGCCTGTTGAAGTTTTTTGCGCATTGGAGGGTTCCAAACCCACCACTGCCAAATAGCCTTAGTTGCCCAAGCTCGCACTCCTGGATGAGGATCGTAGTTGAGTGCTTTACTTAAAAGGTTAACCAGTCGTGAATGGTTAAAATCAGGATTGGTCATTACTGTATCGGCACGCATTCCAAGTGCTTTTAAAATTGTTTCTCGAGTAGCATCATTACCGCGATCATAGGCAGCAAAAAGTTTGTCAAAGCCTAAATCATCAAGCAGCGTTTGTTCCATTGCCCAAGCTGAGGCATCCCGGACCATTTTAGAAGGATCAGACATTGCTTGGATCAGTGTAGAAACCCCATCTTTTTGATGAATTCCTCCTAATGCCATCACTCCCCAATATCGAACCAATGGGTTAGGATGTCGAGTCGCTTTAATCATTAAATCGGCCAAATTAAAATCTTCCGTATGAGATAGAGTTCGTACTCGTTTAAGTGTTTCTATCAATGATTCATTTGGGGATGGTACAAAATCTTTTCGGCTGAAGTTAACGGGAGAAGCTGGAAAAAGTCGACTGAGTGCATGAAGTGCATAGCCTGTTGTTACAAAACCTGTTTGAGCACTTTGATTCCATAGACCATAGGGTTTCTGCATCTTGAGGAGGGCTTCAACTCCGCGGCTGACCGCTGGATCATTTGCCCTATAGCCAAGGGATTCCAAAGCAATCAGAGCCAAGGCGGTGGGGGCAGGGTCAGATTTACCATCAGTTTTCCAGTTAGCACTACCAGTTTGAGTTTTTCCTGGGTCAAATCCCCATGAACCCTCCGGATTTTGAATTCTTCTTAGTCGCTTTTCATCTTTTATAATCTTTTGTTGAATTTGAGACCATAAGTTTTGAGATTCTTCTGTTGAAAAGATTTTGTATTCTGGAAATTCAGCAACTTTGGGTTCTTTTTTCTTAGAAGATGTAACAACTTTCTTAACTTCCTTTGCAGAAAGAGGTTTGATTTCTTTCTGGAGTTTTTGGGCTTTTTGGTTTTGCTCGAGATAATTTTGAGGAAAAAATCGACGAAAAAACTCAATGCGATGGGAGAGATCATCACTATATTTAGGTTCTACCTTTAGGATTTCCTGTGCTTTTTTTTCCATTGCAGCAAAATAGCGAGGATGGCTAGTTCGGTTCCAGGCTGTATAAAGAATTTCTCCCGCGAAACTAAACACGACTGCTTGCCCGACATTAGAACCGGGACCAGCTGCGTTAATTCCACTTGGGTCAGCAGTCTGTAAAACATGGTTTGCAACTCGAATTAGTTGTTGAGAATGAAGCTTTCTAGGGGAAACCACCCGTTCTGCTGTACACACATTGTGTCCAGCAACCCGCGTTCCAGCGGGCCCATCGCCCACATCTAATGGAGCTAAACTCGTATTATTAGCTGCATTCTTTAAGTAGTTAGTTGGGCGTAAAGATTCATACATGATATTTACTAATCGTCTAAAATTTTGAACATTTTCGATTTTATATCCATTTTCTAATGGACCTGCTGGTCCCCATACCCCTGCTTGAGTATGACAACTCATACAGTGGGTGCCTAATAAATTTCCAGTATCCCGTATTCGCCTTTCAACGCTTGCACCTCGGGGACGATTAGAGAGCCAAGAATTAACTTGACCTAAGTGGTCATACATAGCTTGCTTGACAGCTCTTTTGGGATCTTTATAGGGTGCAGGTTTTAAAAGTCGAAGTTCTAATTCATAACCAGGTGCATTAGCTTCAGCCCTTAAGAAATAAATACCACCGGGTTCCAGCAGTCGATTTATTTCAGCACGATGTTCTTCGGTTTGTTGATGTACCCGTTCATTTTCATTTCGCCCTTTTGTATATTCTAGAAGGGGTAGTAGCTGTTGGTTTAAGCCATTAACATTAAAAGAGGAATCTATTTGACTATTTAAGGTTCCAGTCTTTTCTGAAGGAAGATCCAAAGTGTAGAACCTTAGACGAGCTGCTATAGTGTGGTCAGGCAGTGTTAAATTGCAGGTAAGTAGTCGTTGTTCGGAACCATTGTAATTAAAGCGAAACCAGTCATCACCGGACTGGCCCACCTTACCATTATCAAAATATTCAATGTCATCAGCTCCTGCCGTGATTAGAATACGTTGTATCTTTTCACCATACGGAATTGGAATTAATTGGGCTTGTTCCGGGGTATCGTTAGGCTCATGTTCCACATGAAAATTCAACTTGCGATTCCCCTTTAAATTAATAGGGGCTACTTGAAAATTAATGGGAATTTTGATGTTTTTTGGCCAGAAGACGGTTTTTGAAAACTTAGGGAATTTAGGTGCAAGACCGGTTTCTCGCCACCTAGGACCATCAAATAACGATGTTGGATTTTTTTCTGGAGAAATATTTAAGACATAAGTTCCAGACACTGGAGCTCGATAAATTAAAAAAAGGTCAGGATCTAGAGCATGGAGTATTTTCCCCCAATTAGGAGTGGGTTTAGTGTAGATCCCAAAATCGTTTAGTTTTCTTGATTTTAAATCAGGGATGAGTGTCTTACTAGCTTTTTCATTTGTCTGTTCGTATTGTTCTGCAAGATTCCAGGTAACACCAACAAGTGCGTTCGAAGGCAAGAGCGATGGTTGAGGAAGATGGATTGAAATCTGCACACTTTCTCCTTGATCTAAGCTGAAGCTTTTTTCCCAAGAGCTAGTTGAGTGCAGGGAAATAGTGTGATGATTTTCAATTGACTTACTCAAAGGTAAACTTGATTTGGTGAACAAAACCAATGAACAGATAAGAAGGTTTAAGCCAAAGCGTAATTGATTGGATTTCCAAACTGATTGGTTGTCATTCACGTTTTTCCTTTTTTGACAGGGGAGGGGTTAAATGTCCACTGTCTAATAAACTACGATCTACATTTTAACATCAATTAATTTTGTAAAGAACTGTCGATCCAATTGAGATAGTTGTTGGATCCTTCAACAATTTGAAGAGCAACAACTTCTGGTACTGCGTAGGAGTGGAGCCGTACGACTTCTTTTTCCAATTTGGAAAATTTTTTGCGAGAAGTTTTGATTATAATGAGAACCTCATTGTTTTGAGTTACTTTATCTTCCCACCAGTACCAAGACTGCATCATAGGAATAATGTTAACACACGCAGCCAGACGTTTTTCTACTAAATACTTTCCGATGTTCTTAGCCTCATCTGAAGTTGAACAATTAACCAAAACAACTATTTTGTCAGTCATTTTCTTATCAGGCTGAGTTTTTGAAATATTGTTTATACTATTAATTTTTTCTATCAAACAAAAATATTTTTCATTATACCGTTTTTGGGCTAGACTCTGGATTGAATTTCGATTGAAACTAGAAATAAGCAAGCTTGCCAAACTACGGTTGGTCTAGAATCTATTCTCCTAAACTTAGGGCTCTTCATGGTAAAGAAAAAAAGTGTTTTCAAAGTTAAATCGATTTTAGTAGTTGTGCTCGGTGTTGCATTATTGGTAATGCTTATTCAGGCTGTGATTGGTCCTGGAGGTTATCAAGAGGGTCAAAAGCTTAAACGTAAAAGTGACGACTTGATTGGACGTATTGAAGCTATTAAGTCTGAGAACAAACAATTAGAGAACGAAATTGAGAGACTTAAAACTGACCCAGAAGAAATTGAAAAAATTGCTCGAGAAGAATTAGGTATGGTCAAATCAGGAGAGCACAAAATTGTGATCAAACCTAATAACAATGAGAAAATAGGCCAGGAGTCCCCCCCCTCTGAATAAAAGGTTTTCTCTTTAAATTTAAACTTCGTAAAACAAATAACTTGACTCTGCCGCTGTGGAGAAAATAGAATCCGCATGCGGGGTGGAGCAGTCTGGTAGCTCGTTGGGCTCATAACCCAAAGGTCGCGGGTT
>CAYWYX010000141.1:0-4814 GCA_964462735.1 uncultured Acidobacteriota bacterium
TCAAAAAGCCGGTTGTCTTGAGGATTAACTTTAACAGCCTTAGCTATTGTCCATTCATGCGGCTTAGATGGGTCTTGAGCTTGCCAGCCAGAAAGGGTATTACCATTTACCAGGATCTGCCATTTTTCTGAAGAAGCTGAAATGTCAATATCAAAACCAGGTGAGATAAAACAAAACATAATTCCGGTTAAGATCAGTCCAATGTAAAGACATGCTTTCATAAAGGCTCCTTGATGTGACGAGGGTCTATACTGAGATAAAATAATTTTACAATGAAATTTAGTTGTCCGGCTACCACCAAATATAAATCAATGCAGATTAACTTTTAGATCAGTATAATCATAACTCCATTTATGTTGTATAGTTGACAATAAGCGGGAAGAACCAATAGCCTTATTTACTTCTGGATTACTACATCAAGTAAAAAAAATACAACAGTCAGGAGCATCTTATGGACCGAAGAGAATTCTTGTCTCTATCTACTGCGATGGCAGCAGCTGGTACCTTGGAATTAGAAGGGGCAAATACGTACATGCCAGAGGGCAAGAGTGACCCGTGGCGCTACAAGGTAGGAGTTGAGTATTACCGGGCTCCTTTTCCTCCAATGTCGATGTGGGACGATGATTTTGCTGCTATTCGTCGTGCGGGATTGGAATCAGTGAGGACATTTAGTTCTTGGAATTGGTTAAATCCAGAACAAGGAAAAATTGAATTAGATGATTTTGATCGGATGTTTGAGTTGGCTGCCAAGCATGGTTTAAAGGTGATCTTTGATTTCACCTTGTCTACTCACATGGCATGCCCTGACTGGGTGCTGAGAAAACATCCTGATATGAGGGTTGTTTATAGCACTGGAGAGATTGCCCAACCATTTGCGAACTCAGCGGGTGTTCAAGGAGGGAATCGGCACTGTTATGATCATCCGATGTGGAAAATATATTCGGAAGAAGTGCTCCGAACCGTGGTGAATAGATATAAGGATCATCCAGCTATGGGAATGTGGGTAGTATGGGATGGTCCCGGACTTCCTGGGGCTGGTAATGATGTTAACAGGCCCGGATTTAGCTGTTTTTGTCCTAACACTGTTTCTAAGTACAAGATTTGGTTAAAGGAAAGATTTACATTAGATAGTTTAAGTGAAAGATTAGGAAGACGTTATAGAACCTGGAAAGATGTTGAGGCCCCGCAATCAAAAAACTTAGTTATGGCAGGTCTATTATACAGGCAATTTCTTTATGAAAATGTAGCAAAAATTCTTAAATGGCAAGTCGAGATTGTTCGAAGTATAGACAAGAAACACGAGCTTCATAGCCATGGTTTTCGTTATCCCCAAGCTCTCGACGAAGGAACCAGTCAGGAGTCTGATAGCTGGGGTTTTGCATCTCACAGTACAAATCTTTTTAATAGTGAAGATCCATATCTGTATAGCAATATTGCCTATGCTAGCCAGTGGTCACGGGCCGTTGGAAAAAATAACCGTTGGTGGTATACAGAAATTTATTCAGGTTTTTATCACGGTGGCATGAGGTATCGTAAGCAAACTCTCCCTGAGGATTTAGCAATGTGTTTATGGATGGGTCTGATATATGGGGCGGAAGGAGCCATTTTTTGGCAATACCGTCAAGAGTATGGTACTCATGAGGCCCCTGGTCTAAATTTGGTTAGTCCAAATGGAAAGCCTCTTCCACAACTAAAAGCTATTGAGCAGACAATAAGTTCTATTAAAAGTCTTGAAGTTGCAGCTCATTTGCCACTAAAAATTCCACAGGCAGAAGTTGCTATTGTTCACGATAGTGACAATGACATCTTATTGGAAATGGAAAACGAAAAAGAACAGCAATGGCGTTTTGTAAAGGGAATCTACCGAGGTTTTTGGGAAAAAAATGTACCAGTTGACTTGGTGACTTCCAAGATGGATTGGTCAGGTTACAAATTAATTTTTCTTCCAAATTTGATGTTGCTGACGGAGTCGACAATTAATAAAATTCATCAAGTAATTCAAGAGCAACCAGAGACGTATCTTGTTGCTGATGGAATTCTGGGAACAAACGCTCCAACGGGACGGTTTAGCTACGATCCCCCAGAAGGATTAACTCAATTACTAGGGGTGGAAGTCATAGACTATTCTCGTATTGACACTCTGGATTTGCATGAAGGCCGAAATATAATTGAGACTATATACGGTGATTACAAAATTGAAAAAGGGTGTAATTATGCCAGCCTTTCCCCTAGGGGTATGACCCGTTCCATTGCTCATTTTGGCAAAGAAGTGGTTGGTGTACAGACTCATGACCGACGCTTCACCTATTTAGCAATCCCAATTGGATCCTCCTTGGGCGGGCTTCCTGAGCCAATACTTAAAGACTTGCCGTATGGACATGCCTTTGACGGTGTGGTTCCAAAGAATTTACTCGAGTCATTCATGGAAATGGCAGATGTTTCTCAGCCAGTCTTAGCAAAGGGAGACAAAGTAGTTGTTCTTAAAAGAGGATCGTTTAAAACCGGTAATCTTTTATTCGTATTAAACCTAGAAAATTCTCTAGCAAAGGTTCAACTCCAGCCACAAGAGGAAATCCATCGGGCTAAAGATTTATCTTATAACAAGGAACTAATTATTAGAGACGGTGCTTTTGAGCTTGAGATCCCTCCCCGAAGTTTAAAAGTAGTACATTATTTCAAGTATACGAAATAAGGCTAATAGAGCTAATGAGTAGGGGTTATAGTCAGGTTCATACTCCCAATTAGAAGCGACTTTTTAAAATAGATAAGGAGATTTGCTTATGTTTAAAGTTGAATTTGGTGTTGTTCACCGTGGATGTTTGGTTAATCAATTATCTAGGGATGTACCAAGTGTTCGGTTTGTTTGCCCAGGTGGATTCATTCTAAGCCCAACTGCAGCGGAGGAAATACTAGTTCTAGATAATCCAAGTGAAGGTGAAATTCAGGCAGTTTTGGATAGTTTAAGTGATGCTGATGGCATTGCAGAGAGTCAGTTACTTGAGAGGACATCAGATAAAACATTCATTCGTATCCTCACTGAGACAAGTCCTGATCAGGGCTATTGTTCAGAAGCTGTTGCTCGGAACCATGGATTTCGCATTGGCATGGAGATTCAACAGGGGGGAGTGGAAAAATGGAAGGTAGGTTGTTTTGAAAGGGAACAGGCTGAAAACTTGCTAAAAGAGATGGCACTAATGGGAGAGTTAAAGTCACAAAGTATTGAAGAAGTAAGCTGGGAGGAACTTTTAGGAGAGGGGCCAGAATGAAAATCGTCCACTCACGTGAAGAATCCATTGATCGAAGTGATCAGGGGCTTGAAGCTCTACGGCTAGTACATCGACAGAAGGGTGCAAAACATATGACGGCTGGTATTGCTACTTTTAAACCAGGTGCCTCAGTCATTTTGCATACTCACCCTTGTGAGGAAACCGTAATCATTATTGAAGGCAAGGCAACGGCAGAAATTAATGGAAAACTATTTCATTTAGACAAGTACGATGCCACTATTGTTCCACCCCTAGTGCCCCACTGCTTTCATAATCACAGTCACGACCCGATGGTAATTGCCTACTTTTATCCAGAGGTTGATGTTAGGCGTGATCCTGTAGAACGGACAGTTGATCAAAAAAAACAAAGGAGAATGATCCCATGAGAAAATTTCGACAATTAGACAGTTGGTTTAGTCGGAGACAGTTTTTAACATCTTCAGTAGCAGCTAGTATTGTGGCCCTGAATCACCGGGTGAGAGCTTCTACTTTAGGATCAAACCATGAGAAGACTGTGGATCAGGTTTATCAGCGACTCCGAGGTCCAGTTGTCCCTATTAATATTCCTCTTGCTAAAGACTATTCTGTAGACTACGGAAATCTGAGGTCCTATGTGGATTTTCTATGCGAACAGAAAGTACCCGTAATTTTTTTTACTCATGGAAGTAGTGAGTTTAAAAGCATGAGCGAATGGGAAATTGAAAAACTCTGTCGTACAGCTGCAGACCAGGCTAGGGGGCGTTCTTTAGTGATTGGTGGTACGGGCAAGTGGTGGACCAACAAAAGTATTGATTTTATTAATAGATTAAATGATTCGGGTGTTGATGGGATTAACCTTCATCTCAATACTAATAAAGCCGAAGAAGTATTTAAGACATTTTCGGAGGTTTCTAACCAAACAAAATTGCCACTTCTTGCTTACGATGAAAATTATTCTCCGGATTTAGTTGCCCGTTTATCAACTATACCTCGTGTTTGTGGGTTAAAAAGTCATGATGCTTTGTATCGTTATCATGATTTTATTCGAGTAGTAAAAGATAAAAAGTTTGTGGTTATTGGTGGTGGTCAAATGCGAAATTTTCTTTTTGGATTTTTGATAGGTTCTCATGGTTATTTGTGCCCCTATGCCCCCTTTGCTCCATCCATAGCATTGAGATTTTATAGAGCTCTGAAGGAAAATAATCTGGACGAGGCTCGCAAGGTTATGTATCAGTACGAGGATCCCCTAATGAATATTGCAAGACCTTTAGGGTGGGGTCAGACGATCAAAAGTATTCTAGAATTAACTGGATTATTTAAAACTAACTTGTGGAGACCTCCAACAGGTTCACATGGTATGGCAGAAAAAAAACAGTTGAGAGAATTCTTGATAAAGCATGAAATTCTATAAAATTAGTTCTATTGTTTTTTCATGGGGAACCATGCCTAATAATGCTAGTCCCTGCTTACCCTTTCAATATGAAGACGGTCCCAAAAAAATAAAAAATATTTTGATTGTTGTAAACTTATAGAAACTTCCAAAACAAAACAGGCAACACCATGAGGATT
>CAYWYX010000142.1:0-4804 GCA_964462735.1 uncultured Acidobacteriota bacterium
TTGGCTTGGAGCAGGTCTTATCGCATCTGGTGCATCTATCATAACCATTTATGGATAAATTTATGATTATAGATACTCATATACACATCATTGTCAATGAAATAACACAGAAAATAACAAAAGATCCATGGTCACCGAATACAGGTTACGAAAAGGGTAAACCTTTTGTCGAGTTTGGAGGTAAACGACTCAATTCCGCACTTCATGAATTTGTTGATGTAGACAAAAGTATAAACAAACAGACAGAAGCCGGTATTAATAAAACCTTGTTGAGTCCATGGTCTAGCCTGTTTCGATATGATTCAGATGTAAGCACCACCCTAAGTGTCAATAGAATTCAAAACGATGCTCTGGCAAGAATAGCTTCTGAATACAGTGATCAAATCATTGCCTTGGGCATGATTCCTTTGCAAGACGTAAGCTCTGCAATATCAGAATTGAAATACTGCATGGACATAGGACTGAAAGGGGTAGAGATCGGCACCAATATAAATGGTAAATATCTTGGAGAAGAAGAATACCGTCCTTTCTGGGCCATGGTCGAGAAACTTGGTGCATTTGTTCAAATTCACCCGGTACCGGGTTTGGGTGGACAAACAAACAAACAATATTACCTCTGGAATGCGTTTTCCAATCCAGCTGAGACTACTCTTACTGCTTCACATATGATTCTTTCCGGTTTAATGGAAGAACATCCGAAACTGAAAATCCAACTCTTTCATGGAGGCGGACATCTTCCCTATCAGATTGGACGACTGGACCGGGCTTATGAAATGCGTCCAGAAACTAGTAAAAAGATCAGCAGAAAACCTAGTGAATATTTGAAGATGTTTTATTTTGACACAATTACACACTCCAGTGATGCCTTGAATTACCTCATAAATCTTGTCGGTGCAGAGCAAGTCATGATGGGATCAGATTATCCCTTTGACATGGGGTATGAGCGGCCAACTGAACTGGTTGATGAATCGAATCTCTCAGAGACAGAAAAAAATAAAATAAAATATGATAATGCTGAACGTCTGTTTCAAATATAATTCGATTCATAATCAATTTAAAATCCAACTCAATGAATGAGAAATATTTCTTGAGGATTTACTCAATTTAATTATCCTTTGGTCGTAGAGTATTGACGTTTTTTTTTGAGGGTGACTTTCAATGATAGAAGACTTGGAATATCTAAAAAATTTAGTTGTATACCTTTTATCAACTCCAGACAATTAATTGGTTACAATTTTAATTGAAACAAGTCGTTTATTTTCCTGAAATAGAACAAGCTGTTGTAACTGTTGCTGGGCACCCAATTGGTTTTTAATTCAAAGCAGAAGAATTAAAACAGTTTGTGAAACTACTAACTTAAAATCAAACTTTATTTTCTAATAACCCAATGGACCGCCAACATTGCCAAAGTGGTCAATTAAGAAAGAAAAAAGACCCAATAAATATTTGTTCTTTAAACTAATTTGGTAAAACAGAAAAGGTAGTCAGACATTTTTGATAATGATTGGGGAATTGTATCTCTTTTCGTCCATTGGAATCATCTATTTTATTATGAAACACGGCATTCATGTAGTAAGTTAAACAAGAATTTTTTCTAGTGCATCTCAATTTGTTTTTTCGTGCTTCAATGGATAGGTACAGGTATTTTTAAAATGGCTTAATGATAAAATGTATTAATTAAGAGATAAAAATGATTGAGGAAATGTTCATTGTAGATCAAAAAATAGATGGAAAAAACGTAAAACTTATGTACGTTGAAACTTGGGACGGTCTTTATACTGCTGTTGGCCTCAGGATTCCAAATGGAAACGGACCTTTTCCTCTTGTACTTTTTTCATATGGAAATGGCGGTGAGGGAATGCCTTGGATCATAAAGGCTTTCGAAAACAAAGCATATACCATTAATCAATTTGTTGAAGCCGGATTTGCATGCGCTTGGATTCGTTATCGAACTGAAGTCGAATTAGGATATAACAATGGCGGACCACTTATCAGGGACAAAAGACAAGGCAGTGATTTGTTCAACCGCTCTCCATTGGAATACGAAGATGAAATATCTGTTGTAGAGCAACTTAAATCATTACCTATAATAGACTCTAACAGAGTTGGACTTGTTGGTATGAGTCATGGTGGAGAAATGGCCTTAAAGATCATATCTGAGTATCACGGGTTGAAGGCTGTTGTAGCAAGTGAACCTGCTGCACATGAATTTTTCAGTCTTGATACAGATAAAACGGCCTTCCAAAAAGGAAGGACCCCACCAAAAAAACATGAAAAAAAGGGAATGGATGGAATAGAAAAAGTTTTGAAAAGAATCGATCTCCCAAGAGCAAAAGATAGAATCAATAAGATAAGAACACCAATCTTTATAATGGGGAGAAATAATGACCATCTTCAGGGGATCTTTAAGGCAGTCTATGATTTATTAAATTCGTCAGGGAAAGATTCAGAATGGAATACATATAATCATGATCTTCACGGTTTTCTATTTCCTGAAAAAAACAGCAAAGGAAAATATCAAGTTGATGAAATCCAAACTGAAGCTATAAGCGATACGCTATATTATATGTCGAAACACATGAAAATCTGATGACATTGAATGAGGCTTAAGATAAAGACATAGCACTTCGCGAAGTCGGTTACCATACTCAACGGTTTTGAAATGAACCTGAACTAGTACAGCCTAAAAATGTGGAACTACAACTGGGACACTCATCATTCTCCGGATGTAGATAGTATATTCTACTGCAAATTCATGCCCTTTGTAGTTTAAATTCTTCTCACTAGTACTACGGCTGAAATTCAGCGTGTCCCAGCCACGAAGGCTTACCAGAACTCCCTTTAGTCTAGAAGGACCCTGACTTCTATCGCCATGCAAAACTAGTCCATCAAGAGTAAGGCTGGATGTTTAGTTCTCCGGACCGGCATATCTTCCCGCAGTCTCAGGAAACATGGCCTTCACGATCTTGAAATGAGAAATATCAACCGTTGCGTCCATATGCAAGAAAATGGTTGCATCTCGGTAAAGTTTTTCGATTCCTACATCAAGCATTGCCCCCATTCCTCCGTGAAGTTCCAAAGCATTCTGACAAACTTTCAGGATTTCCTGAGACGCATAAACTTTGGCCATGTTGCATAGGACGTCCGCATCTGAACTACGGGTATCCACAGAATATGCAGCTTGATTAAGAAGGGTTCTTACGGCCGTAATCCGGGTGGCCATATCAGCCAGTCTGGAAGCAACTGCCTGGTGTTTGATCAGAATTTTTCCTCCACGCTCATAGCTTTGAACGAATAAAGATGTTTTCTCAAAAGCAGAAACTCCAACTCCCAGATTCTTGGCGGCCTGAATTATTTTACCTGGGCGGAAATAGACTGCGGCCTTGGAAAGGGCTTCTCCTTCACAGAGCAGATGATCATACGGAACATAGCAGTCGGAAAAATAGATTTCCCCATTATTCATGAAACGACAGCCTATGGTTTCATTGCATCGAACCACTTCCAACCCGGGAGTCTCTCTGGGCACCAAAAAACTGGATGTCCCCTCAAGCATACCAGACCCTGGACTGGTGTTTGCGTAGACGACATAAAGACCTGCATCAAAGCCATTGCTGATAAATTGTTTGCGTCCATTGATTTTCCAGCCCCCATCAATCTTTTGAGCAATGGTGTCCATGGCTGCTTCCGGGACATTGTAGGGAAGCCAGCGATCAGAAGCTCCTTTTGGCTCTGTCAGACAGTGTGCTAGCAGAAAACCGTGTTCTTCCACCAGGCGTGTAAACCACTTCTTTTGAAGATGTTCCGCAGCCAGGTTTCTGAGCAGTACTGCGACTTTCCAATTTTGCACCAGTTTATCTGCAAGTCCAGAATCTCCGCGTGCAATCTCTTCTGCGATAATTGCAAAGCTGCGAATTTCTGTTTCAGTACTCAATTCAACACCTCCGTACTTTTCCGGTACACCAAGTGTCCGAATGGAAATATCATCAGCTGCCTTCAGGATCTTATCCGGAAGACGTTCTGCAGGCTCCATATTCCATTCACGTTGCCATTCCTCTCGGAGAAAGGGAGCAACAACCCGATCTATGAAATTACGACAGCTCTGTTTCATCAAGCGCTGTTCTTCAGTCAGGTCCTTGTTAAAGGAGTCCATAATTCATCTATCAATATTGTTGAAGAATTCACCCAAAGTTGGAAAAACCCTGCAGATTCAAATAAGACTTAACTAAGGATCTTATCTTCATAACTAAAATGAATTTTTTGCCAACTGATTTCAAACAGTTCTGGGTTTTTTAAAATGCATTAACTTTTAATACAAGACTACCAAGATAAATCAATTTATAAAAGTTATCAGACTCAACATTTTTCTCAGTAGACCACCTCTAATTAATAGAAAGTCATAGCTCTTTAAAAGTCCTATGGCTGATCGCATCCCTCCGCAAATGGTCCCAAGGAGGCCCAAGTTTATTTTGAAGCAGCCCAGCCCTAATTTCAGCAAGCTGGAAATGTTAAGTTGACTTCTTTCATCTTTGCCATAGATGAGCTTGACAAGTAAATCCCCCATTCTCTGACCAAACACACCATCACCATAGAAACATGGCTTTGCATTACTATTTTTTAGTATTTCTCCCTGTCGAACAATTTAAAGACGTGTGATGGGAATGGCTCAGATGACTTTTTCCTTTCATAAATCGATTTTTTCTTTGTCCAAGGTAGGGTGGAGTGAAGGAGCTCTTTGAAAGCACCGCCGCAGCAAGGGCAGCATTAGAAGCACACCCACATGCTGTGGCTGCAGGACTTAATTTGT
>CAYWYX010000143.1:0-4699 GCA_964462735.1 uncultured Acidobacteriota bacterium
CCAACCCAAGAGGATAATCTGACCATCTTTATTAATAAGAGTATGGTTGGCATAGAAGCCTCTAGGCAAATTTAGGCTGGGCCAGCGGGTTTTACTGAGCTCTTCCTTGGATAAAGAAGGCCATTGGTCACCATAACTATGGTCCAATGTACCTCTATTAACCGGATGAAAAGTCAGTGTTTCTAAATTGAATGAGCCAATAAAGTACTGAACCTGACCCCCAGGAGAACAAAGAAAAACCCATTGCTTGCCCATTGGGAAAAAACTGGGTGTCTCAAGATCCTTCAAACTCGTCTTGGGAAGTCTAAAAAGTAAACCCTTATATTTCCAATCGGTCCAGTCAGAATCTGTTGTTTCATAAATAGGTAAAACCACCTCTTCACCTAATTCAGCCCCTAAAATCATAAAGGTACGATTATTAGTCTGAAAAATCACAGTGTCACCCCAACCATTGCCAAATCTTGGTCCACCATGAGTCTCAAGTGAAAGAAGCGGGTTAGAAGGATGTTTTTTCCAGTTAATCAGATCATCATCTCCAGCTACTGCTGCCCATTGTTGACGAGCTTTATTAGACATAATTGGAACTGATGTATAAAAAGCCATCGGTTGACCTTTAGGGTTAGTCATTACTGAACCTGAGTTACATCGTCTTTCGCCTAGATCTCTCGATGCCCAAAGTGCTACAGGCAGATCTTCCCAAGAAACTAAGTCCCTACTACGAGCATGTGCCCAGTACATTTCAATATGTGGAGTAAGCTGATCAGAGGTAGGCCCAAATTGATAAAAGAGATGATACTGCCCATTATGATAGATGGCTCCTGCTGGATCATTCATCCATTGAGCTGGAGGACGAAAATGATAAACCGGGCGATTAGGGTCTGTCTCAGCTATAGGAATAGCTTTTTTTAGAGCCTGCTTAGCAGTATCGGTAATTATGCTTGTCCGGGTTATTTGTTGGAAGCGATTCTTTAAGTTATTATTGACCTTATCGTTGACTAAACTTGAACAAGAAATTGTTGAAATCATTATCAAAAATAATCCAGTTAAAAAATTGGCTACAAAAATTTGCATAATCTCACCTAGGTAGGACAACTATTAAATATCGTTAATATACTTTTTCATTTCCATTAAACCACTTTATTAATAAGTCATCAAATTAACCTTTTTCAATAGTTTAACCAATTTCTTGGTTGTTTAGAAACGTGCTACTATTCTATTGAAGAAAAGGAGGCCAAATGATAAAAGAAAAAAAACAGATTGATCGACGAAAGTTTATTCAAAGTACAGCCATTTTAGCTACTGTCCCAGTTCTGGCAGGATCTCCAACAGAGAATCTAGGCAAAACAGAACAGAAATATCCAACTGTGGTTGAAATTTTAAGCTCGCTAGCCCCTAGTAGTTTACAGAAAAAAATCAAGCCAGGAGTCGGTTTTGCTATGGAACAAAATGGGGATTTTGTTGAGTGGCAATTGCACTCTTCAGAACAGCAATCTAAGGATCGTTGGCACTTTGTTTTTGGTTCAGAAAAAGGGCTCCAAATTAAATCAGCACTGCAACTTCATCAAAAATACGGGGTTGCTGAGCACCGAGTTCAATTAACGAATACTTCAACCCGTCGTTCTGAACCTATAACTCGTCTTCTTTCTCTTTTCCTTCGATTTGGCCAGTCTCAATATCCAAAAATTATGGGCTGTTCTGGAGCTAGCAGTAAAGCTTACTTTCCTCATACCCGGGAATTCCCTCCTGACGCTTTTAAGCCTAGTTGGATCCAACCATTCCATTACCGTCCAGTTGAATTTGCAAGTCACAGGAAATTAACTGGATCCCCATATACAGCATCTAGTAATGCCCCCGTCTCACGTAGAGACGAATTTGGTCATCTTATTATGCAAAGAGGTTTTGGAGAACGCTGGACTGGCTCCTCGGAACAAGATCTTCCTTTATTTATGATAATTCCGAGCCATGAATCAAACTCTCCTGGACTTTTTTTTGGCTTGGAGTGGTCCACTTTTTGGAAAAATCGCATTTCTTTTGATGGCTCAGCCTCTGATTTAAGAATTGAATTGGGCCCACTTATCAACAACTTGATTTTGAATCCAGGAGAAACCCTGGACTTGCCAGTAGTTCACATAGGATTTTTCCAAGATGGATTTGAAAGAGGATCTAATATATTACGCCGATATATTCATGAATATATTACTCCTCCATACCGAAATAAACCTATGGTACCTGCTGTGGCCTACACCTTATGGCCCGGAATTAGTGTTACTTATACTGAACAAGAATTACGGCGTCAGGTCGACACCGCAGCTACGGTGGGAGTGGAAATGTTTTGTGTGGATGCTGACTGGTACACTGGAGGACATTCAAAGGGGCGAGGAAACTGGGAAGTAGATCTAGAAAAATTTCCAAATGGATTGGAACCTTTTTCAGACTATGTCCGTTCAAAAGGGATGGGCCTAGGCCTTTACTTTGAATCAGTGGCATTTAGAACTAGTAAGCTAGGCCGGGAACATCCTGAATATTTTTATCAGTTACCAAGTGGATTTTTTCCATTGAAATATAACTTTAGTCTTCCTGAAGCATGTGATCACTGGATAGAACTTATCAGCAGTTTTGTAGAACGTTATGACCTTCGTTTTATTAGGGCTGACTTTGGTACAGACCCTATGCGAGGAAATGAATCTTTCCATTGGGATTTAGTGGACTCAGATGGAAAAACCCGATTTGCTCATATTAAAGGTGTCTATCGAGTATGGGAGACTCTGACTAAAAGACATCCCCGACTAATGTTAGAATTAAATTCGGGAGGGGGTAATAATCTTGATCTAGGAGGTCTAAGGAGACACCATTGCGCATGGTTAAGTGATTCAACTGGCTATCCCCACTCCTGTAGAATGATGCAATTGGGAGCTAATACTTTTTTACCAGCTAACTATCTTGGTTTGGCTGTCGGACCTAGACGCAGTGGCCATGGAGACGGATTAGATGATGGTTTCTCAGATTTGGCTTTTCTTAGCCGAATGACAGGACAGCTACTTTTGCACGGAGGAATAGCTTCTTGGCCTCCAGAAGTAGTCCGACGAGCTAAGCATTGGCTTAGTGTCTACAAAAAATTCCGCCATTTACTTGTTAAGGATTATTACCGATTATTGCCGTTACCCAGTACAGATGCAGAATGGGATGCTGCCCAGTTTTGTGACCAATCTCAAAATGGTATTCTATTCATCTTTCGATATGCAGGCCGTAGAAATCACTATCCCATTTTTCTCCGAACCCTAGAAACAGGTAAACGTTATCGGCTGTGTGATGAAGGTACAGGGAAAGAGACAGACATTTCCGGCAACAAGTTAATTCACGATGGTTTTTCAGTAACCCTTTCTCCTAATTCAGGAAAATTATATTCCTATAAAATTGTTTAAAAAATAAATGTTTTCTGCTCCCTAGCTTAAAACCTAAATACTGCCAACACAGGAAAATGGTCACTAGAAGCCACACTATCCTGATCATTAGGATCTAATGTAACCGGTCCTCGAGAAACAACCTCAATGGACTCAAGACGGTTAGCAATGTCAGGGGTACAGAAAATATAATCAATCCCTCCGCGAGATCGGTCTCCTTTTAGACTAGTTGTCGTATGAGGTAAATTAAGGTACATAAATCCATCAACCAATCCAATTTTTTTGAACCAACTATAAAGAGGGTGGGACCGCTCTATATTCCAATCACCCATCCAGATCATTGGACGTTGAAGTGCCCGATCAATCTGATAAATCTGTTTAACTAAGGCAAGTTCATTTTCTGAAGCGGGTTCATAGTGTCCTCCATAAACTAAAATCTCCTGTCCCCCAGGTAAACGGACAAGTGAACGACCAAGAAACCGTTTCATTGGAGCTAAAAACTCTGATTTATTTAAAGATGCCTTAACTCCATATAGCTCCATAAATGTTAGGTTGACTGAATCTATTAATGGGTAGCGACTCAGTGTAGCACCAGCACAATGTCGGTGATAGGAAGCAGGGAAAAAGCTTGCCTTATACCCCAACTGATCAATTAGTTGAAGCTGTAACTGCTTATCATGAAAACATTCTTGTAAAGAAGCAATGTGGGCATCAAGCATCCCAAGAGCCCCTAGCTGAAGATCTAATTTTTCTCTGGAATCTCTTTTTCCCGGAAGCATAGCATTCCACTTTTCTGTTCCCAAATCCTCTGGATAGCCCCTAAAATTGTGAATGTTGTAGGTCAGCACTCGTAGTTTTAGCCCGATTTCTTTGACTTGAGTCCTTGGTAAAGGCAATTTACTATTGTGTATTTTTAAACCTTCTACTGTTTTAATGGTCTTTCCGCACAGCTCATACCATTCCTTTTCCCCCTCACTATTGTCAGTCTGTGCCACTAAATAAGCCACTGTTACTAATAAACTTATAAAATAGATTGCAATTTTGTAGGACATTATTTTTTTCTTTCCCTGGTTTTTGATAACTCAAATCATCATGTTTGTGTATTCTTATGCCTCTAAGAATATTCTGGATTACACCACAGAAAATGCCTGACATACCAGTGGCAAAAAGAAGGAATTGTCTAATTAAAAGGTTAACTATTCTGAAAAAGATGGTGCGGAAGGGGGGACTTGAACCCCCACGACCTTGCGGCCACTAGAACCTGAATCTAGCGCGTCTGCCAATTCCGCCACTTCCGC
>CAYWYX010000144.1:0-317 GCA_964462735.1 uncultured Acidobacteriota bacterium
CCGCAAAGATATGGTTCTTCAAGACATCAGTTTAGAACGGCTTGCTGATCGTAAAACGTTACTTAAGAGCTTTGATCAGTTTCGCAGAGATACAGACCTCAGCGGATCAATGAAAGGAATGGACGCATTTAATGAACAAGCATTCGATGTCTTAACATCCAGCCGTCTTCTGGAAGCTTTAGACATCCAAAAAGAAGACCCGCGAACCCGAGAACGTTATGGGGAAGGAACACCTAAACATCAAGCTGATGCTGCTCCCCGACTCATGGGACAATTTCTTCTGGCACGTAGATTGGTTGAAGCTGGGGTTCGTTGTG
>CAYWYX010000144.1:327-4646 GCA_964462735.1 uncultured Acidobacteriota bacterium
TACTGTCAGGTTTAGTTTTTGGGATTGGCACAGCGAAAATTTCAAGAGAGCTCGGACTAACCTTCCCCCATTTGATCAGGGAATTAGTGCGTTAGTAGAGGATCTCCATGAGCGAGGACTTGACAAGGATGTAACTGTAATTGCTTGGGGGGAATTTGGTCGTACTCCTAAAATCAATAATGCAGGGGGCCGTGATCATTGGCCTGGAGTCTCTTCTGCTCTACTCGCTGGGGGAGGCATGAGAACTGGACAGGCAATTGGTACTACTAATCGATTGGGGGAGGAACCTAAAGAACGCCCAATCCATTTCCAAGAAGTTTTTGCAACGCTATACCATAACTTGGGCATTAACACCCAAAAAACCCAGCTTCTTGATCTAGCTAATCGTCCCCACTATCTTCTTGACGATTATAAAGCGTTACCAGAAGTGATCTAGAACCTAACATTTTTTAAAAATAAAAAGTTATAGTAGTAAATTTAAATTGGGTGGGGGGTACCCCCCACCCAATTTCGCTCTGCGCTTATCTATATATAACCCCCCTCGCAAATTTGCTTCTATTTTTCAAGGGTGGTCAAGCCCTCAAAATATATTTTAGATCGAAGGTATTGTTTTTTTTTGTAGAGGGTATTGTAAAATATGATTGTAATGTTTCTTCCAGATCTAAAAATGGAATACTTGCCATCTATTGCATTGCAAGGTGAATCCAGGACAGTTGAATGAGTTCTTTTCCAAGACGATGAAAAATAAACGACCCCGCTTATTTTTTGCAGCTATCCTCGTTGCCATCTTTTCCTACTTCGCTTATGCGGAAGACTTACCCAATCTAACTCCTTTTAAATACTATGGCTGGTCTGACAAGATCGTAGTCTCTATTCAGAA
This sequence comes from uncultured Acidobacteriota bacterium, assembly GCA_964462735.1. Lineage (GTDB taxonomy): Bacteria > Acidobacteriota > Terriglobia > Versatilivoradales > Versatilivoraceae > JAKUNG01. The sequence continues at coordinate 1,208 of CAYWYX010000144.1, forward strand.
AGGTACTCGAACTGACAGTTCTTGGATCACAAACACTGACACCCTCTACGTAGATTGGGCGTTAATTAACACTGGAACTGCGTCTGCTGCCGCTGGGTTTCAAACTTCACTGTTAGTCGATGGCGAGGTGAAGCAAACTTGGGGAAGTGCCGTCATATTGCTTCCAAATCGAGTTAACAGTATGACGGACTTTGAAATTGAACCTCTGAGTGTGGGTTCGCATACCATCAAGCTTGTGGTTGATTCCACTAACATTGTCGCAGAGAGCGATGAAACTGACAATGAGTATTCAAAGACCATCGTGGTCAATGAGTGGTCCCCCCCCAATCTGACTCCCTTTAAACCCTCCGGCTGGTCCGACAAGATCGTGGTCTCTACTGTAAAAGACACCAACCTGGACAGCAGCGTGTTTGAAACAACCGACATTCTTTATGTTGACAGGGCCGTAGTCAACAATGGGGGCTCAAACGTGACAGATCCCTTTAAGATTAGACTGCTGGTTGACGGAGAAGAGCAGGCAATTGATGCCGGGTCCATACCCTTAGCGCCCCTGGGCTACAGCGCACGGGAGGACATCTCCATTGGATTGCTCAGTGCAGGGTCTCACACCATCAAGGTTGTGGCTGATTCCACTGAAGCTATTACAGAGAGCGATGAAACCGATAACGAGTATACAAGGACGATCACGGTTGTTTCGCCCTCATGTTACCCACTAACTGCCAGGGTCTCACCCCAGGGCGCCGGCATGATAACAAAAGATGCAGCAGCAAGTTGTGGTGACACAGAGGTTAGCCTGGGCGGTATTGCTGACCAGGGCTTCCAATCCGACCCGCAGGCGGAATTCCAGGGGAGAGCCAGTGGAATCACCCCACAGGTTCTCAGGGCACAGATATTCAGTACCTTAAAGGCTAAGGCAGAGACGGAAGAATATGTGCGGGTGATTGTTGGAGTGAGCACGGAGGGTTTGTGGAATGAATATGAGTTTGTCCAGAACTTTGCTGACATTGCAGGGAAATTTCCCATGATATTACAGGCCCAGACGGCGCTTCTTACCAGAATGATGGATTACAAGGTTTCATCCGTTAAAAAGTTTAAGTACATCCCCTATATCGCCATGACGGTAGATGCCAAATGTCTGGACTACCTGGAACAGGACCCGGCAGTAAAAAGTATCGAGGAAGAGATCATAGCTGAAGCTCTGCTTGAATACAGCAATCCAGTCATCGGGTCTGTAGCCGCCTGGGAGAAGGGTTTCAGCGGGGCTGGCCAGGCCGTGGCTATTCTAGATACAGGAGTGGATTCAACGCATCCATTTTTAGACGGCAGGGTTGTCTCAGAGGCCTGTTATTCCACTGCGACTTATTCCGATGAAAGGTCTTCATGTCCCAGCGGTGTTTCAGGGGAGACCGGTCCAGGATCATCAATGCCTCCTGTAGGAAGCAGCTCGCATGGAACCCATGTTGCAGGAATTTCGGCAGGTCAATCTTATGAGGGCACAGAGTTTTCAGGGGTGGCAAAAGATGGAAACATAATTGGGATCCAAGTTTTTTTTGGTGCCGGAGTCGACCCGGACGATCCTGATTCTAAACCCCAAGGTTATTATGCAAAAACTGTAGATATTATTTCAGGGCTGGAGCGAGTACTTGAACTGAGCATCAGTTTTGACATTGCCTCGGCCAATATGAGTTTAGGAGGTGGGTCAGGATCGTCAGGAAATGATTATTGTGATGATGCAAATCCTGCAGCAAAAGCTGCCATTGATAACTTACGTGCCGTGGGAGTTGCAACCGTTATTGCCAGTGGCAATGGAGGTCGTACAAATGGACAAAGCTGGCCTGCCTGTTATTCAACCGGGATAAGCGTGGGTTCTACCCAAGTCAAAAATCCCGACAACAGCTACAATACAGATAATGTTTCCAGCTTTTCAAATAGTTCCCCGGTGTTAAACTTGCTGGCCCCCGGACAGAAAATCAATTCTTCAGTTCTCGAGGGAAAATTCAAGCAATTTTCAGGAACATCCATGGCTGCTCCCCAGGTAGCAGGCGCCTGGGCAGTGCTTAAATCCAAGGTCCCCCTGGCATCGGTTGACCAGGTTCTTTCTGCCTTGGTAAGTACCGGTAAGCCCATTGTTGATTTACGGAACGGTCTTTTAAAACCCCGCATCCAGGTGGATGCCGCCTTAAATACCTTAACCTTGGTGGATAAATATACCCCGGGGACCAGTGTCACCCTGACGGCCACCCCCAATACGGGCTTTCAGTTTAAAAGCTGGGAGGGGTGTGATTCGGTTGTCGGGATCCAGTGCACTGTCCAGATGGACTTCATTGAGAGCGTAACGGCTAACTTTGAACCTGATTTGTCTGGAGGAACGGATCTGGTTGTGTCGAACCTTGAGGGATCAGGGACTGTACTGATCGACAATCCGTATAAAAATACGATTAATCTATCTGTTAATATCAATAATACGGGCAACCTTGGATCCGGAGCTTTTCGTGTGGGTCTTTATCTATCTACTGATACGATAATAACCTCTGAGGATATTATTATAGCTTCCTGCGACTACGATTCTGGACTTCAGGCAACATTAGCATCCTCATGTAACGGGCAATTATCCGTGCCCAGCGAAACCACAGCGGGGTTGTATTTTGTGGGAGCCATTGTTGATGATCAAGGCCAGGTAGCTGAAACTGATGAAGCCAATAATACTACTGTTACATCGACAGCCTCGATTACGATTTCAAAACAGGTTTTTGTCCCAATTGTCCTAAGTTTAGCAGGAGCAAAGGATTCCTTCTACACTTCTGAGATGACCCTTACAAATACAAACCCCAGCCAGGAATCAAAGATATCCTATGCCTATAAACCTGCATTTGGGAATTGGCCTAAAATCCTTGATGAAGAAACTCTGCCAGCAGGGCAGCAAAAGATCATACCGAATGTTATGGCCTATCTCTTGAATTTTCCCGACTTAGGAGTTCAAGGAAACGTTGGAGGTACATTGGATCTGGATATCCTAGGCTCCGTTGATACTAACGTGACCATTAGAACGACAACCCCCGTGCCTGACGGTCGGGCTGGTTTGGCTTATTCTGGCATTGCAGGCGGGGATGGCTTGACAGCAGTTGGAATATTCCAAAGAGATACAGTTTATATTTGTGGTCTTCGCCAGAATGAAAAAGATCGATCCAATGTGGCAATTCAAAATCTGGATAGAAGTAATTCTGTTAAGCTAGAAATCCTTGTGTATTCGTCTGGTATGACTACGTATCAAAAAAGGCTAACGAAGTGGGTTCAACCAAGAGGGTTTCATCAGTATTCAGGGATTTTAGAGGATATTCCCAATGCCACCAATGGGTTTGTCAGGATTAGACCGATTGGTGGGAGTTCAGCAAAATGGTATGCCTACGGAGTGATTAACGATCAAGCCAACTCGGATGGA
>CAYWYX010000145.1:0-2402 GCA_964462735.1 uncultured Acidobacteriota bacterium
TGAGCAATTTGAAGTGCACTTTGGTTTTGAGCTTTGACCCTTAGAACTAAAGTTTTAATTCCTCGATGTAATAAAAAAGCAGCGTGTGGGTCCAATATTCCACCGAGATGATTTAGTTTGTTAGAAATTTTTTTGATCAAAAATTTTGGACCAATCACTGCACCTGCAGTAATGTCAGAGTGACCATTAAGGTATTTGGTAGCACTATGTAAAGACAAATCGAATCCCCATTTTAGAGGCTGGAAGTTAACTGGACTTGTAAAAGTGTTGTCAATGATAGAGATTAATCCATTACTTTTTGCAAATTCACTTACTACTTCTAAATCAGTTACTTGCATGAGTGGATTAGAAATGGCTTCAACATAAATAGCTCTAGTATTAGGGCGGAGCATTTGCTTCCATGATTTAGGATTACTGCTGTCAATGAAGTCAAAGCTTAATCCTAAATCACTAAAATCTCGACTGAGTAACCCATAAGTACCTCCATAGAGACAATCCTGAGCAAGTAAGTGGTCTCCAACACTGAGACATGACAAAAGTGTAGTTGATATTGCCGCCATGCCGCTTCCCGTTACTATGGCGGCATCACCTTCTTCGAGAGAAGCCAGTTTTTGATGTAGAGCTAGATGATTAGGGGTATTACTGAGTCTCAAATACTTGATATCATGATAATCAGTGTCTTCTCTATGTTCGAAGGTAGCTGATTGAAATATAGGTATGCTAACAGAGCCTTGAATGTGGGGGACTGGTTCCCCGGCATGAATCAATTTGGTTTCTAGTTGTTTGAAGTTGGAAGGCATGGTAGAAATCTCACGTTAAGGTTAGCATAAAAAATCAAAACTTTAGTATTTGTGAAATACTAGAACTTATATTCTAGTAAGAAATTGTAAATAGTTAAATCAATGATTTGGAAATCATAAATGCTTATACCTTATTAGAGTTCAAGAGACCCTCGATACATTAATCAATAAGAATAAACAGTTGTTTTATCCATGAAAAAGAATACTACTATTTTGTTTAGTATGGCTCATCCAGATGATGAAAGTTTTATGGTTGCAGGTGTGGCTTGCAAATATGCTGCCCAAGGTGTTCGTTTAGTTTTGTCAACAGCTACTTTGGGTGAGGAGGGGAAGGTAGGACAGCCTCCTATCTGTTCAAGAAAAGAATTGGGTACGGTAAGGGAAAAAGAATTACGGCGAGCTGTGGATTTATTAGGTATTCATTTTCTTCACTTGCTAGGTCTTAAGGACCGGAAGCTTGCAGCGACTGATCCAGAAATGATTCGTAAGCAATTGATTCACTTAATAAGACTATATCAACCTAATTTAGTCATCACTTTTGATCCTAACGGTTTTAATTTGCACCCAGACCATATTGCTATTAGTCGTTTTACCTCGGATGCCATCGCAGCAGCAGCAGATCCTAATTGGTTACCCAATGAGGGTAATCCACATCAGGTAGAGCGTTTATTGTGGACATCTCCCTTGCTTCCAGAGGAACTAGGACACCGTGAGAAATTAATCGGTCATCCGGGGATAGATTTTGTTGTAGATGTCAAATGTTGGGCTAAGAATAAGGCTGAAGCATTAAAAGTTCACCGAACCCAACATCTTTCGATCGATAGAATTTGGTTTGATCCTCCTAACTTAGCAATAAGACTATCAAATGAATCCTTCCGTCAAGCTTGGGGGCCTCTTCTAAAGAGGAGACCCCAGGACGACCTTTTTGTTGGAATGAATAGTATTTAAAGAAATAATAGATTTTCTAAAAGTTGCTATTGAATAAGAAACTTTTTACATTGTTCTGAAATGTAAAATAGGACTTATCACTTTGGACAAAAGATATAAAAAATAAAGAATGATATTTTCTTCATGCAGACTATAGAGATTTTGAAGTCATTTTATGTTCTAGAATATTTCCAAGGTTCTCCTGAACTCACTAGCTTGACAGCTGATCAGATCCATTCCTATAATTGACCTTCAGACAAAAGATAATTCTGGAATCAGATTATCCCTAGTTAAGGGGGCGAAATGGTTTCGACGGGATTATCAAGGCTGAAGATGCGTATCGAGGACCATAATCTCGTAAAAAATATGGAACTAAACTTAATTGCTGATGAAAAATTAGCACTTGCTGCTTAATTAAATAAGTAGCCGTTCCCTCTACTGATGCCTGTGCGGTGGATGTGGAGCGTCGACTAACAGGCTAACTGATCGCAGAAGACCGGGCGCAATCAGTGAAATTTACCGGTCTAGCGATTTAATAATCTTGCCGTTTTCTCAATATTAGATCGCGAAACAAAAATGAAACGGATATATGCGTAGATTCTTCTTGCTAAGTGATTTCGGACGCGGGTTCGATTCCCGCCGCCTCCACCATTGTTTAAAATTATTTCTTTTGTC
>CAYWYX010000145.1:2502-4592 GCA_964462735.1 uncultured Acidobacteriota bacterium
GTAAACATTGAGCCAAACTTTATTGCTGAGGCAGAGGGATCAGTATTAATTTCAGTAGGTAATACGAGGGTAATTTGTACCGCTAGCGTTGAAGATTCTGTGCCTCATTTTATGCGAGGCAAAAACAAAGGGTGGATTACAAGCGAATATTCAATGATTCCTCGAGCAACTAACACTCGAACTCTACGTGAATCATCCCGAGGAAAGGTGTCAGGAAGAACTCAGGAAATTCAGCGTTTGATTGGTCGTTCTCTTCGAAGTATTGTTCGGATGGAAGAAATGGGAGAACGGACTATATGGATGGATTGTGATGTAATTCAAGCTGATGGTGGAACCCGAACGACTTCTATCACCGGAGCCTTTGTTGCTCTGACAATAGCCTTACAAAAATTAGTGGCAGAAGGGTTAATTGCAAAGTTGCCAATCAAGGATTTTATTGCTGCTACTAGTGTTGGTCTCGTTGGAGAGCTTCCGCTCTTAGATCTTAATTATGGGGAAGATTCTCAAGCCCAGGTGGACATGAATGTAATCCAGACTGGTGATGGTTCTTTGATAGAGATACAAGGGACTGCTGAAGGAGATCCTTTTGCGAGAGATATATTGGATTCTCTTTTAGATTTGGCTGAATCAGGAATTAAACAGCTCATTGAAATTCAAAAAAGTATTCTACAGATTTAAAAGATCTAGTGAGTATGAAAATTGATACAGTATTTGTTTTAGCCAATCTATTTAAACTCTAAGTATAAATTCCTTGAATATCGTTTTATGGTTGTAATGACAGTCCGCAAGCATTATCCAGTAGCTATTAATAGCCCTATTACTTCCACCACCTCGAGGGAATTAACTTTGTCGGAGAATAAATCTAATGACAAATCATGTCTTTTGGTAGCGACCTTTAATCAGGGGAAGCTAAAGGAAATCCAAAGTTATCTAACGTTTCTACCTATTCACCTTCTGTCTTTGGAAACATTTTCCGATGTAGACCCTATGGTTGAAAAAGGAAAGACCTTTGAAGAAAATGCTCGAGATAAAGCTTCTTACTATAGTCGCCTTACCAAGTTTTTAACTATAGCCGACGATTCAGGACTTGTAGTTGATGCTCTTGGCGGAAAACCTGGAGTTTATTCGGCTCGGTATTTAAGTGAGCAGGCTTCAGACCAAGATCGTTTCTGCCAAATCTTAACTGAGCTCAAAGATATTCCTGATTCTAAGAGAACTGCTAGGTTTGAGTGCTGTGTTGCTTTGGCTAGAGAAGGGACAGTTCAAGAAATGGTTCAAGGCACTCTAGAGGGTGTGATTAGTCGAGAACCTAGAGGAAAGAATGGTTTTGGTTACGACCCTATTTTTCAGGTTGTTCAAAATGGACCAACTTTAGCTGAACTAAGTTCAGATGAAAAAATTCAAATCAGTCATCGTGGACAGGCACTTAGAAAAATGGTTAAGACGTTATCTTTACGAGTGTCTAGTTAAAAATGGTTTAGGAAACTTTTTATTTCTAGATTGTTCTAAACTAAGGCTTAAAATCAAGACTGGGGATTTTCTTGACAATCCTTAAAGAAATTCAGTAGTTTGAAAACAAGACGATGCAATAAACGGGGCGTGGCGCAGGCTGGTAGCGCACCTGCTTTGGGAGCAGGGGGTCGGAGGTTCAAATCCTCTCGCCCCGACCATTACATCCTTTTTTTTATCAATAACTTAGAATAAAATTAGCACACAGACCTTCCGGACTATTAGGGCCATGTGCATATTAATGTGCATATTAAACTCGTTTGCCCCTTGCTTTTGAGAACTCCGAAGGTGGTCACTTAGGTGGTTGCAGGTTGGATTTAACCCCTTTGGCCACATGGCTTTATCTTGGCTCTAGGCAGGGAACATTGGGTGATCCGTTATCAGAATTTGAACGCCGTCGGAAGTTCGACGATTGCTGCGTACCGGTTTTGGGTGAAGCATCGGCGGCCGTGTTGTTCGAACGCTGCAATGGCTTTAAGGATTGCGTTGATCTACACACTTTTATGGCAGGCTTGCCGGTATCCGGCACCGACTCTGTGCAAGTCGCTTAAACGTTTGATCCCTTATATAGTAAATTGTTA
>CAYWYX010000146.1:0-4410 GCA_964462735.1 uncultured Acidobacteriota bacterium
CCAAGATGACTTAAAGCAGATTTAGAAATGGTTGATTAAAATTGCTCTGCTTAAAATTATAAGTACTCCATTAAAACTGAATCTGGAAATCAAAACACATTCAAATCACCAGAGTGATCGAATTCTAGGTCCTTAGCCGGACCTAGAATACTGAGTTCCTCTTTTTTCTTAATCTCAGAGGAATAAACTTCTGAAACAAGGATTTCTCCAAGATCGAGGGTGTCATGAATTCGAACCACCTTAGAATCAGCTGGTTCAATCAGACCAACCGTCTTGAGAGCAGCATCTAATGCCGCACGGTCATTGTTAAATGTAATAGGAATAGCAGCCCCAGACGGTGCATTACCAGTCATGCAGTTTATGTAAGTGGCTTCCCTGTTCATTTTATCAATAGCTTTTTTGTGCACATACTCAGCCATTCCAACACCAGAAGCATTCCCATGGGTTTCATCGGTTAAATCCCTAACATAAATCCGGGTAATTCGAGGACACTCACCATCAACAGCAGAATGATCATTAAATTTTCGCCCAATGACGTTTGTATCCATTCCAGCACCACTTATATTTTTTCCAATTTTGTCCACAATCAGTAAATCAATATCTTCAAAAGGTAACCGTGGCATCCACTTTTTTGCCATTTTTAATAGTTCTTTCTCTCGTTCAACAAACCTATCTGGTGCTACAGCTTCTATCCTAGCGGTTTGATCATATTGATTTTCAACGATACCCAACCCTAACAGGACTCCACATTTCTCTATAACTGTTCTCCCCACCGAGCGCACAATCCGATCCCAGTTATAGTGAACAATTGCTCCATGGTACAGTGAGGCCCCTTTATGCTTTCCTAATCCAATTAACATCATCTTATGCAGTCCACTCTCTATTTCACCAACAAAGCCCGTGTGCGGTTTAACCCGTCCAACAACGGCAACATGTTTAGCTTCAAAAGCAAACTTATCAAACAAAACTGGCACTCCATCTTCAGTTTCGCCTACTTTAACTGTTTCCATACTGGCCTTTATAGGAGCTTCAGTGTATCCCTCCGTCACACCGTAACCTTCAATTATTTTTCGTTGATTTTCTGCAACCCCTCCACCATGACTACCCATGGCAGGCACCAGGAACGGTGCTACACCCAGTGTTTTAAGTTCGGCGACAAGTGACTTTACAATTAATGCAATATTAGCAATTCCACGGCTTCCTACAGAAATAGCAACACTATCTCCTGACTTAACCTTTGAAGCCAAATTAAGTCTGGCTACCTGTTCATGCACGGTTCCTGCAATATCCGCTACTGTTGGTGCCTCAAAATGTTGACGTATTCGCATCATTCGGGGGTAAGACATTTTTTCTCCCTTCTGGATTACCGAATTCCTATTTAACACTAATAATAGTTTACAAGATTAGAGAAACTTCAATGATACCAGCAACCCTAAAAAATTTAATTAATAAGTTTTAATTTTTGACAAAATAATCTACAAAGATGTTAATTCTTCACCTACAAAAATCATTGCTTAAAAAAGTTACCATTGTTCTCGATTGTTTCAAGTGAGTCTTGTTTCGCACAAGATGATGTTTCTGATCAACTCTTCACTGCATCTGTCATGATATAGATCAAAAGGTAGTATCGGTTGTCTCACATTAAAAGTTGAGAAAATCCCTTTTGTATAACAATAACGCTTTAAAAAATGAATTGAGATATCAATATGTTGATGAGTCCAAGCCAAAAAAGGCACTATTTCTTCGAATAGTTTTATTGCTTCAAATCTATGCCCTTCAGTATGTAAGCGATATATATGGATGAAAGGTTTATTAATGGCAGTAGTATTGAACCCATGAATGCCTCTATCTAATGCCTCAATCATTTCGGGAAGAGACCACCCACTAGAAATATTCAATTCCCCTTTCGTTTCTGATAATACTTGGCTGGACTTAAACCCTGCTGGAATTGTTTCAATCTTGATACACTTAAAAGCAGAAATTTTCTTAAACATCTCAAGAATTGTTTTCAATGACATTCCATAACCGTTCCAAGATAGATCCTGAACCATTAACATTTCCATACCAACACTGGAAAGCTCCTGAAAAAATTGAACTGTGCCCTGATGATCAGCCTCTAACCTATCAGGCACCCTGCATAAGATTCCATCGCATCCCAAATGTAATGCATTTTCAGCCAATCCAATAGCATCTTTTATCTCTTCAGAACTTACTCCAGCTATAACCTTAATGCGCCTATCGGCAACTGAAGCTACCTGTTTAACCAAAAACTTTCTCTCACTTAATGATAGTTTGTCCACCTCACTTGCTACAGCTGGTACGATACATCCTACAATCCCATCAGTAATCGACTGTTCTATTAATCTCTCTAAAGACGGCACATCAATGTTCAATTTTTCATCAAAAGGCGTATTAATTATTGGCACAATACCATGTAAATCATAACAACCGTTCATTATTCAAATTCTCCTAATTCCAAATTGGGAACAATCTCGTTAAAAAAATCATTTCAATCTATGATAACCTAGCTTGTCTAACATTGATCGAGTTATCATATCAATTCTATTTCGTAACGGTAATTTTTATAGTAAACAGGAGAAACCAGTGAATAGACCGAGGTATTTATCCAAGCGGCCTTTATTACTTCAGTGTGCAGCCTTCCTCATAATGGTAATCTTATCAGGGTTTTACCTAATGGCAACTGAAGGCTTATGGATACAGCACAATGATTTTCAAAGCCTTCGATCCGGAAAGGCTGATGATTCTGGCGCTAATCTCTATGTTTCGGCAAAGGGACGTATTCAAACAATCAACCGCTGGGATTTAAACTTAGATGGAGAACTTGATCTTCTATTCACTCAGGATCATAACAACGTCTATGCACCCGATAGCCTTCTATACTGGGGTGGGCCAAATGGTTTTCAGTCATTGATGCCAGAAAACTGGAAGTTGCGGGCACCATTTTCAATCTTAACTCATATTGAATCTGCCAGTAAAAAAATTACTCGATTTCCAACATCCGGAGGCGGCCGCAGTAAGATCGCTGATTTAAACCTAGATGGATTTCCAGAAATAGTGATTTGTAATTCCCAACACAACTACAGAACAGATCAACCTGCCTATATATATTGGGGTGGGCCTAACGGTTATGACTTAACTAAGAAAACTGAGCTACCTGCTCTTTTGGCTGTTGGAATAGCAATAGGAGACCTAGATAATGACAACCTTCCCGACATTGTTCTAGCTAATAATGGAAGTGAACGTGGTGAAAGTGTCGAATTCAAACAACATTTAGAGTCTTATATATATTGGGGCCACCTAAATGGATATAGCTCTGAATATCGCAGCTCAATCCCGACTATTAGCGCCACAGATGTAGCAATCGGTGACTACAATGGAGACAAACAGTTAGATCTTGCATTTCTTAACCATAATAGTCAGGAAGAAAGTATCTTTCTCTATTGGGGCACCGGTAAAAGAGAGTTTAACGAACAAAAACGTCAAGTCCTAAATAGTCAGGATTTACAAACTGGAGAGAGACCTAAAGGATGGCTAGGGGCACGACAGGGAATGAAAACTCTTCTGACAATCCAAGTCAACCAAGATAACATTGCCGACCTGATAGTGGCTGGATCTAATAAAGCAATTCTTTTTTATGGATCAAATAACGGCTTACTTCTTGACAATATCATGACCCTCCCCACAAATTATTGCCAAGATTTGAAAGCAGCAGATCTGAATAACGATAAACAAATTGATCTTGTAGTGGCCAATTCAGGCGACTACAATAATTCGTCGACTAACTCTACAATTTATTGGGGCACTGACAACAGTTTTAGCCAAAATCAGAAGACAGATTTACCCAGTCTAGGAGCTACTACTGTATCAATAGCTGACCTTAACAAAGACAACATTCTCGACATTCTAATAGGCAATTCGCGCAATTCTTTCGGCAATGATGTTCCAAGCTATATCTATTGGGGTGGAAATAGCGGTTTCGCTTCTCACCGGCGTAGTGAACTCACTGGTTTTGGAACAATTAGTTCCGGTATCGCTGATCTTAATCAAGACAAAAATCCTGACATCTTATTGGTCTCTCATTTAAGCGGAAAAAGCGGCGTACTTCCCTCAGTTGTCTACTGGGGAACTTCTGATCACTATTATTCTAATGCTGCATCTACTGAGCTTGATTTAGGAGCCTTTATGGAATTCAGCATTGCTGATCTAGACGATGACAATTTTCCAGATATTATTTTTAACAGTGGTAATACCGCCTATGTAAAATGGGGTTCTTCTGCCGGCTATCAGGAAAAAAGTAAGGAAACTGCCCTGCCTTTAAAGAAAACTATTGCTAGCAGTGTGGCAGATTTAAATAAAGATGGCTTTCTTGATATTGTTTTTTCCCTCCAA
>CAYWYX010000147.1:0-4375 GCA_964462735.1 uncultured Acidobacteriota bacterium
TCGAGTGCTGGACTAGCATTTGCTCTACTTGGAGGAGACTCAACAACTCCAGGGGAACTAGGATTGATTGGATTAGTAGATCTGAAAAATTGTGTTGAATGTATAGAATCTAATCGAGACCTAATCGTTGGGGTTAAGATCAGACTCTCTAAGAACCTAGCAGATAATGGCAAGAATGAAGTGGAATCTTATCGGAGAGCCTTAGAGGCTGCCCGAGCTGTTGACCTGCCACTAATGGTACACCATACTCTCTCAACGATTCCTCTAGAAGACTGTCCTGGAAAGATGGAGGAGGGGGATATCTATACCCATACCTATCATGGTTATCATAGTACAATCATCCAGTCATCAAACAGACAGTTAGATCCAGTGGTATGGAGTGCACGCCAAAAAGGAATTCTTTTTGACGTAGGTCATGGTCAGGGATCATTTAACTGGACAGTGGCTGAACTTGCTCTTGATCAAGGATTTAAACCTTCGACAATAAGTACAGATTTACATTCAGGAACTTGTGAAGGACCAGCTTATGATTTGCCCATAGTTATGACCAAGTTTTTACATCTGGGGTTGTCTTTAATCGATATAATAAATCTGACTACCAATGAACCTGCTAGAGCTATTGGATGGGAAGATCGTCTGGGAACATTGGGGATTGGGCGTGAAGCGGATGTTACTGTCCTGTCAGTGGACAATACAGCAATGGATTTGGAAGATTGTCATTCACAGAAAAGATCGATAAAACAAAAAATAACTCCCCGCGCTGTGTGGAGACAAGGAGAATCAGCGGAAATTACCTCACCAGTTTGTTGTCCAAATCCTAGTACTATTAAAAGACAAAGAAATTCGTGGGAACAGGCTGAAGTTAAAGATCTTCAACCACCTCTAGAGAGTATTTTGTGAGGTAGGTTCTTTTTGTTTTAAAAGAACACCTAGAAAGAATTAACTAAATATTAATAAAACAGACCCCTGCCTAGAATTTTCCATGATGTTGTATTTAATTTTTCAAGGAGTTGTTTGTTTAATAACTAGTGGAAGGTTTCCAGTTTTCATCTTTAAGGTTCTTTTAGGGTCAGACCCTTGTTCATGGAGAGTTATTTTACCTGGCTCATAAGTTACCCTAGCGACTCCTCTATAGTCTTTTGGAATCTTGAATAGAAAGGCAAGATAATGTCTCTTGGAAGTTTGACCTGTATCCAGATAAGTAAAAATGGGCCGGTCAAAAATTTGTCTTTTTTCAACTAACACTGGGAATGGCTGGTGTAGCCCGGTAGTGCCAAATTCTAATCCTCGAGCCTCTGGTTTTCCATTTTTTGCATGACGCCAAATATTTAGCCAAGGATATTCTCGAGTATCCCAAAGGTAACCAATGAGTAATTCTTCAGAGAGGCTACTGGCTGTGATCCAGCCAATATGTTCTTCAAAAGTAAAAGAAACAACATTAGGATCAGAGTCATCTAAAAGGCGTCGAAGATCGATAAGTTGAGTTCCCTTGAGTGCATTGGGCCAATAAACTACCGGCTTTTCAGGAGTTGGTAAGGGGCTGGTTTGCATGAATCCTTTTTGAGCATTGCTATCTACAAGGGTGTCCTCATCAAGAAAAGGTGGACCGATTGTTGGGTGCTGAACCATGTTATAGATACGACCGAGTAAATTTTTGTTAGTGACTTGTTCGGACACAAAGAAACTAGCAGAATTACTTGAAAGTTGAATCTGACGTTTGATCTCTAGGCCAGCTAAGGGTAATTTTGCAGTCATTAAAGCTTGAATGTAGTCACCCTCTGAGGTTGGCGGCTTTATTATTTCCCATTTTACCCGTGAGGCTTCTCCATGAAAAAACATTCCGTTTTGTTTTTCAGCTTCTGTTACCGGACCCCATCTATCAAGACAAAGAAAGTGTCCTAAAGGTCGAAGGATTGCTTTTTCACTAGGGTCAAACTCACTAGAGTCGAAAGCTAACGGATTAGTAGGTTGGTTATGGAGGCGGAAGCTAACAATTGAGCCACCACCTATATCGACCACTAACTGAGCAACTTTTCCTTTCAAAACAACAGAAGGTCGCCCATTATGAAGCGTTTCTGATTGGCTTGGTGAGAGGAGTCCCAATAGCAATAGGCTGAAAACGATTTTGTTCAATTAGAGAGCTTTGTTAGATTAGGTGTGTTCAGGTCAAATATCTGATAGTAGTTTGAGATCACCAGTACTATCACCAAAAACATCTAGTTTGATTTCCATACGATCAAGCATGGACAAATAAAGGTTTGTAAGGGGTGTTTCATCTTCATACCTTACGTGACGACCGGTTTTTAGAGTTCCTTGACCTCCACCTGCCACTAATACTGGCAAATCATCATGAAGATGTTTGTCTCCGTCACTAATACCACTACCGTAAACAATCATAGTATTATCAAGAAGAGAGCCTTCTCCATCTGGAATCGACTTTAGTTTATCCAAGAAGTATTTGAATTGTTCGATGTGATAATGATTAATTTTAGAAATTTGTTCAATTTTGACTTTGTCACCCCCATGATGGGTTAGGCCGTGGTGGGCTCCAGATACACCAATCTCTCGATAAGTTCGGTTGCTACCCTCCCTTCCTATCATTAGAGTAGAAACTCTAGTGAGATCTGTTTGAAAGGCTACTGCTTGGAGGTCATACATCAAGCGAAGGTGCTCTGCAAAGTCAATAGGGATACCCTGTGGTCGTTCCATATTAGGATCAATGTCAACATTGGTATTTTCATTAAGTTCTATTTGTTTCTCAATCTGACGAATAGCAAATAAATACTCATCGAGCTTCCGGCGATCAGCTGGGCCCAGCTGGGTAATGAGTTTCTTTGTATCTTCCTGAACCAAGTCAATAATACTAGGACGATAACGTTGGTTAATCTGTTTAAAATCACTAGTGGAGTTGTTTTCCCCAAATAGTCTATCAAAAACAGCTCGAGGATTAACCTCTGGGGGCAAAGGGCTGGAAGGAGTTCGCCAAGAAATGCTGTTATTATAAGCACAGCTATAACCTGAATCGCAATTTCCAGCTATGCGAGTATGTTCAGTTCCTAGTTCAAGTGAAGGTAGTCGTGTTTTTGAACCTATTGATTGAGCAACAATCTGATCAACTGATATTCCATTTTGGATATCAGACCCCTGAGTTTTCTTAGGATGTACTCCAGTTAGGTAGGATGCTGCAGCTCTAGCATGATCACCGGGACCATCTCCAAGGGCTCTTCCATTATTGTGTGTTAATCCAGAAAGCAATAGACAGTCCTTTTGATATTCTTTTAAAGGCGTCAGGGTAGAAGGTAATTTGAAGTTGCTTCCTTTAGTTGTAGGTGTCCAATTTTCCATGATAATACCATTCGGCACATAAATGAAGCTGAGACGACAGGGTGCATTAGAATCAATCAATGTCTTAGCTCCAAAGGCTGGAACCATTGAATCAAGCCATGGAAGAGCTATGGCAGTTCCTAGTCCGCGTAAAAATGACCTGCGTGGTAAATAACGAGGAATCATGAGTTTTCTCCAGGTATTGCCCGCCGCTGAAAAGGTAGGCTTTTCACGATTGCTAAGACCAACTCACTAAATTTATAATTTTCTTCTTCTAGTTTCTTACAAATTTGGTTAATCACAGGCTTATCATAGATCTCAAGACCCCGACCCAAAGCAAAGGTTAGCATTTTTTCAGTTAAACAGCGAACAAAAGCAGTCCGTTCTGTTTTTAGAAGGATTGACTTAAGCTGCTGTGGTCCTTGGAAAAATCTTCCCCCAGGCAGTTCTCCTGAAGAATCAATTGGAAATCCCCCATCCTGTGTACGCCAAGCACCAATCGCATCAAAATTCTCTAATCCAAACCCTAAAGCATCCATTTTTTGATGACAGGTAGCACAAGTACCTTGATTTCGATGATTTTCTAGACGCTCTCTTAGGGTTTTGAATGTTCTAGATCCATTCTCATCTAGTGTTTCAACAGATGGAGGAGGAGGTGGTGGACTCCCTAGGATATTTTCGAGGAGCCATTTGCCACGTAATACTGGAGAGGTTCGAGTTGGATAAGAGGAAACAGTCAAAATGCTAGCTTGTGTGATTAAGCCACCTCTTTGATCACCTCGAAGAGGTACCCTTCTCAAATGGTCTCCCTTAATATTAGTGATGCCATAATGTTTTGCCAGCCTTTCATTAAGGAAAGAATAACTGGACTCAAGAAACTCTAGAATGTTGCGATCCTCTTGCATAATGGTACTAAAAAAGGTCTCCGTTTCTTGACGCATAGATTTTCGAAGATCATCATCAAAAGCAGGAAACCGATCTGGATCAGGCGATACACTTTCCAAATTACGTAGTTGGAGCCACTGTCCTGCAAAATTTTCAACAAGTGCTA
>CAYWYX010000148.1:0-2082 GCA_964462735.1 uncultured Acidobacteriota bacterium
TCCTTTTGGACTTCACGACTTTTATAACGATAAAACGCAAGACGGTAGCCACTTAATAAAACAAGGTGAATCCATTACATTTCACTACCGCATCTATATTCACCCCGGAAATGCAATATCTGCAGATATCGAGGAAGAGTACCGCTCTTTTGCAGAAACCTCACACTAACAAGTAATCTTATTAGGGTTTGACTCTTTTATATGTCTTTATCTGAAATCTATTAGGAAAATATTTTCTAGTTAAATTTAGATCCTTAAGACCTTATTGCTTCTGTACCATTTCATCAATACCCTACTAAAAGACCTATCATAGCTAACAAACAGAGCGTAGTGTTATAGGATAGATGCAAAAGAAAACTAGGGAAAAGGGAATCTGTTTTTGCCCTAACAATGGATAATAAAAGACCAACAAAAAAAATGACACTGATACCTAACCAACTACCCCAAAGTTGGCTGACATGAAGAGATACAAACATCAAAGCTGTTAAAAAAACTGCTGTATATTGTCCCCATCTTCTTTCGAAGACAGGATAGACAAAACCTCTAAAAATCACTTCTTCAACAAAAGGAGCAACCAGAACAGCTACTACGCCTAATAAAATAGCTGATTCGGTATATTTCAGTAATTCAGCTATAGGAGGATTTTTCGCTTCTGAGATAAACCCAGAAAGGAATCCCATTACTAATGCTAACAACATACCTATCAAAACATAAAAATTAACCTGAACTTTATTCTGATTTCTCCACTTAATAGACGACCAGAAAGGAACCTTATATTTAAATGTGATGGTAAAATATATAAAAAGAAGGAGAGATCCATTTAAAAAACTAGTGAATAATATCTGGATAACAGCGTGATAACTTGGTTGATCTAAAAAATAGTTTTTCTCAAAAACAAAAAGTAATAAGTACCCTACTCCCTGACTGAGCAGAAGAATCAAGAAAGCAGAAAGAGGGAAAAACCCAAGCATAGCTAATAGATCCCAGCCAGACCAAACGGGAAACAAATTTGGAACTTGGTTTTGTTTTAAGGAGGGTTCGGAGAAACTTTCTTTCTGGAAACTAACTCTCATACTCTTTTAATAGAAAAATGAAAACCATGTTAGATTCTACTTCCATAGTTGTAAACTAATGAAAAAATATTTCAATCGTCAGAAGCCTCTACTAAAGTGGCAGCCAATAATGGAATCATTAACTCGTGGTGTCCAGTAAGGGAGATGCCCTGACCAGATCCAAGAGTCGGGCGTTTAATAACGTTCTGAGTGGGCCTGTAGTGCTGAAGGAAATCCAAATTAACCGTAGTAAACTTTTCCAGTGGGTGACCAAGATTCCTAACTAAACTAACTACCTTTAAAAATATCTCTGGTAAAATCACTGCTGAACCACAATTTAGATAAACACCACCATTATGAAGTCTACATATAATTGAGGCCAAAAGACGGAAATCTTGAAGGCTACCTTTTCCTAAAGCAGAGCCGTCAGCTGACGGATGAGTATGGATGGTATCTGTTCCAATAGCAACATGAATAGTCACCGGAATATCTTTTTGAATGGCAGAAGCTAGCAAGCTAAATTCAGCATGGGGAAAACGCTGTCCACCTTTAATTATTGATTCCCCTAGGGATTTTCCAATTCCTTTACCACGAGAAACTCCTTTGTTAATTGAATCATTCATCCAATGACTTGTTTCCTCACTTGTACCAAAGTCTCCAGTGGGTAAACCTTTTTCAACATTTTCAGAAGTAGAACCTACCATTGCTATCTCGAAATCGTGAATTGCTGTTGCACCATTAAAAACTAGAGCTGAGATGAACCCACGATCCATCAAGTCGATAAGAATAGAATTCAGTCCACACTTAACCACATGTCCACCCAATCCCCATATAATTGCACGATTATTTTTTTTAGCTTGGATAACAGCTTCGACTACATCACCAAAATCTCTCCCCGCCAAGATTTTAGGAAGTCCTTTGATTAATCCTGATATACCAGATCCCTTTTTGTAAACACTGGCAAATTTCGTCAAATCTACTTTGGCATTCTTTTCGCGAATTGGCTGGGTTCTCATGGATCTGTTATCTA
>CAYWYX010000148.1:2182-4339 GCA_964462735.1 uncultured Acidobacteriota bacterium
TGAGTAGGCTAATATCCTGATTCTGTTATAAGAGGCTTTAAGATGTCTTGGTTTAATAAAAGAAAAGCTCCCAAAAAACCTATTGGCACTCGAACTGTCAAAACAGAAGGATTGTGGGAAAAGTGTGAGCAATGTAAACAGACAATTTGGAAAAAAGATTTAGAATCTACGCATAACGTCTGTCCCAACTGTAACTTTCATTTCAAAATAAAAGCTAATGAAAGATTCAATCTATTGTTCGACCATGGAACCTACATTGAATATGACCGTGATTTACAATCGAATGACCCACTTCAGTTTGTAGATAAGAAGCCTTACAAAACACGTCTCAGTGACATGTTACTAGCTACAGGTATGAAGGATGCAATCATGGTTGGTGAAGGGAAGCTCAGTGATAAAGTGGTCTGTATTTGTGCCATGGAACCAGGGTTTATAAGTGGGTCCATGGGAGTAGTAGTTGGAGAAAAAATTACAAGAGCAATAGAGCGCTGTGTTGAGAAAAAACATCCATTGATCGTTGTCTCATGCTCAGGAGGGGCACGCATGCAAGAAGGAGTCCTCAGTTTGATGCAAATGGCAAAGATCAGCGGGGCTCTTGCCATATTAGATCGAAAACATATACCGTATATTTCTGTCTTAACTAATCCTACTACCGGCGGAGTTACCGCTAGCTATGCTATGTTGGGAGATCTAAATATTGCTGAACCAGGTGCATTAATTGGCTTTGCAGGACCCAGAGTAATTGAACAAACCATTAGACAGAAGCTACCCAGTGGTTTCCAAAGAAGTGAATTCTTACTTCAACACGGTATGCTTGATGCTATAGTCAATCGCAAAGACATAAAGATCTATCTTTCCAATGCACTGAACTTTTTTGGATTTTAGTTAAATTCTAACCAATTCAGTTCTCTATGCAATAACCTTAAATTTCTCTTCCCTTTGGTATTCCAACTTTGGTTCTATATAGCATGTATGTCCTCATTCTATAATTGGTTGTAAATTCAGTCATGAACTACTCACAAGCAATTTCTTTCCTTAATTCCCTCGGTAATGAGATTACAACGGCTAAACTGGGTTTGGAAAATATGAGGAATTTATTAAATTTTCTTGGGCATCCGCAAAAAGAATTTCCTTGCGTGCTGATTGCTGGTACTAATGGGAAAGGGTCAGTTGCAGCCTTTACAGAATCAATTATGCGTAAAGCAGGATATAGAACTGGTTTGTATACTTCTCCCCATCTGGTAAAGGTTGAAGAAAGAATTAAGGTACATGGAGAACAAATCACTCAATACGATTTTGCTAGATTGACTAAGAAAGTCAGACACTCAATAGAAGCCCTTCTGTTTAATACTACTAATGAGATAAAAAAATTACAGCGTCACCCAACCCATTTTGAAATTCTGACTGCAATTGCTCTTCTCTATTTTGCTGAGCGTCAAGTCGAAATTGCAGTAGTAGAAGTTGGTTTAGGTGGACGACTAGATGCTACCAACATAATCGATCCAGTGCTTGCGGTAATTACCAGTATAAGTTTTGACCACCAAGCATATCTTGGGAAAGACCTGGAATCAATCACTCGAGAAAAGATTGGTATTATAAAAAAAATGCTAGCCAGTCAGCATTCGTACTCCTCTTGTTTACCGGTGGTGTGTAGTAGTACAAATAAAACTGTCATTAATTTAGTCAAACATCAGTGCAAGAGTAATCAGGCCCAATTTATTTCAGCTTTTCAGGATTTAAATTTCAAAATACTGAATAATTCTTTAGAAACAACTTTACTTGGTGTTGAACCTGTTCTAGGAAAAAAAATTAAATTGAAGATTCCATTACCTGGCACTCATCAAGTAAACAATGTGCTAGCAGCAATTCAAATCATCGAAATTTTAAATAAAACAGGATTTAAAGTTTCAGCCTCTGCCCTCAAAAGAGGTGTGTCCCAAACAGTTTGGCCAGGTAGATTAGAAATCAGACGAACTTCCCCTCGAATCATTTTGGATGGAGCCCACAATACACAAGCTGCCAAAAGTGTTCGATGTCATATCGCCAAATTTTTGTCCTCTGAAAAAGTTCTTCTCATTTACGGCTCACTGCGAGATAAGGACATCACTGGGATTATGTCTAACCTAGCTGGACTTGCCCGAGAGGTTATTCTGACGC
>CAYWYX010000149.1:0-4298 GCA_964462735.1 uncultured Acidobacteriota bacterium
TATCCACGGTGCTAGATGGCGGGTTGACAGAAACTTTGACCGGATCATTTAGAAAGTTTTTGGAGAGCCTGACTATTTCGCTCGGGAGTGTCGCTGAAAATAACATGGTCTGTCGATTTGATGGAATCGCCGAACATATTTTTTTAATGTCTGGGAGAAATCCCATATCCAACATTCGGTCTGCCTCATCCAAGACAAGCACACCAACCTTATCCAAACGCAACTGTCTCTGGTTAAAAAGATCCAGAAGCCTTCCTGGAGTGGCAACCAGAATATCAACACCGCGCGATAAAGCACGTATTTGCAAAGTTGGTCTCACTCCACCATAGACCACCGCCTGCTTGATTTTTAAATAACGTCCATAGATTCGAAAGCTTTCACTGATCTGCGCAGCCAATTCTCTGGTTGGAACAAGTACTAGCGTGCGAACACCTTTCGGTCCTGCAACTTCACTATTTTGCTCGAGCCATTGCAGGATAGGCAGGGCAAACGCTGCTGTTTTCCCAGTTCCCGTTTGAGCACATCCTAAAAGGTCCCGACCTTGTATAAGATGGGGAATGGCCTTCTTTTGGATAGGTGTAGGCAGGGTATATTTTTCTTCGTGTACGGCCCGGCAAATAGGATTAATAAGATTCAAAGTTTCAAAACTTATTTGTGCCGATTGAACTGATGCGTTTACTAACATAATTTCCTTAAAATAATAAAAATGAATAGTGCCCGACACAAGAACCCAAACGCCCTAAACACAGGCCTAAGTATCAAGCGCAGCTTTAATAAATATGATTGGTTTTTTGTTGAGAAAAATGGGGGGGGTGAAGTCGGACTTAAATCAAAGGATCAAATAAAGATCCAAACCTTCCTCAACCAAAAAGGGAAAACTCTCTTCTATTCAACACCACTAATTCTCCTGACGGTTTCAACCACAAACCGCCCTCCTATTTACACTACTCCAAAATAGATCTTAATGCCAGCAATAAGATCTATAGAAGCAACATACGAAGAAACAGAAGCAAGAAACAGAAACAAACCTTATCGAATCTTTACTCCGCTCAGATCAAAAAAGTACGCCGAGAGGTTACTCAAGAAAACATCTGAGAAGACTTCATCTAATTCTAAAGATGATAAAAGCAGTAAAGAAAAGTAAGGATTCAGTTGCCCTGCTCATTATCGAAGGTGGTAATGGGTGGGGTGATTTTTATTTGAGGTATAATGAGGAAGATTTAATCTGATTTGGCCTTCATTTGCCACCCCAAACAAAAAAAGGGCTTACGGAAAATCGCCATTAACCCTTGTTTTAAATGGTCGGGGCGAGAGGATTTGAACCTCCGACCCCCTGCTCCCAAATTATGAAACCCCACTTATACTAAGTGATACCAGTGCATACTAAGTTCTGTTGAATCAATGCACCAGTGGGACTTCCCAGTCTTTATATCACTCAGTATTATTACATATAAATAACAGACTAAGATCAATTAAATGTGTCCCTACTATTCAAACCCTTTTGTTAGCCGGGAAAGCCATGCCCGGGTACCGAGAAGTTTCAAAACAGAATCAGGATTTTCCCTTGGAAGGTGGATTTCCAGTCAGAGGATTAGTTATAAGCGGGGCAAGATGTCTCCTGAGCGTATCAGGCGGCTGGAAGGTCTGAAAGGCTGGATGTGGGATGCGATCAAGTAACTTTAAATAGGTGTTGATTAGAAAAAAATAAAAAATATATTTTGAGGGCAATACCACCTTTTCAAAAATAGATCAATTTTGTCGGAGGGGGTTATAGTAATATCGACAAGCGCCAAAAAGGGGGGTGCCCCCCAAAGCGATGGAGACAGATGGCTGTAGAAAGAGTACAAACACACCTCTCTCTGCTTCTCCTTGCTGACAACAAGGGAAGGGAAGTCCTTCTAAAGACTTTAATTCTAAGGGTTTATGTAAGTGGAGGATTCTTCACACACCTTCCTGCTACAATGCCGGATTAGATAGACTGGCTAATTTTTTATTTGGTTGCTTCAGCTTTAAGATTATATTGATTCTCTAGAATAAAAGGGACCTAGAATCCATTTTCTTCAGAAGTACTTTGAAATAGGAACAACGCTTGAACTCTTAGAAAAAACAGGGGTTGAAAGGTAAAACCTACCTAAGGGGCCATCATAAAGATATGGGGACATCATAAAGAGTAGCAGAAAGCAATTGTCCATCTTGAATAGTAACTACCCGGTATTGCGGTGAATGAATCTCTAAATGATTCTGCTCCTCTTGGAGACCTGTCCTATAGGTTATTGATCCTGTGCCATATACGGGGACCTCTCCAATGTAGTTTTTCCAAGGATAATGGGTGTGACCATGAAAAATTGCTATGACTGAAGAATTCGTAATGAGGTCCTGAAGACGATTTAAATCAGGGGGAGTCATTTTGTCAAACTTCTCAATTCCAATGTGGACTGGGGGATGATGGGTTAAAATTACTGTTGGAACCGATTCTTTCAACTGTTTTTCTAACCAATCAAATGTAATTGGTTCAAGTATATAGGAGTCGGTTTTCCAGGCACCCCAATCCAAACTAAGAAAACGGATTCCATTTAATTCCCAACTATAATTAAATAAATAGTCTTGGTGTTCAGCTGGAAATAATCGTAATCTGCAGGCTTTACGATCATCTGCGTTACCTGGAATGTAGTACCAAGGTAAGTTTAGACCCTCTGCCCTGACAGTTAGCGGTCCAGGGACAGGACCTTTACCCTCTAGTTGGTAAATTAATCGAGCTCCTTCATAGGATTCAGGTCGAGAAGAAGTGCAAATTAAATCGCCAGTATGGGCAATAAAATCTGCCCCATATCCATCATTTTGGGCAATTTCTTTTAAAGTGGCTTGAAGTGCTTGACCAGGTGCATATAAAGTGGTCAAGGTTAAAGGTGTTTCTCCAACGTGCGAGTCAGTTAAATGAATAAACTTTAAAGAAATAGTATCCTCCCCTAGTTAATTAGGAAATTCTAAATGAAAATTAATCTAGGATTAGTTTTTAAGTGATGCCATTTTTGAAGATTTTTCCTTTCCATACCAGGTAATTTCTCCAGTCAAAGCTTTAAGAAATTCTAATAGGTCTTGTTTTTCTTGTTTAGTTAACTTTAACGGTTTAATTTTAGAGTTAAGCCATTTGTTGGCATGTCCGCCTTTGTCATAAAAAGTAATGACTTCTTCAAGCGTCTTCTGAGAGCCATCGTGCATATAGGGAGCTGTTTCTGTGATTTGTCTGAGCGTAGGAGTTTTAAAAGCACCCTGGTAACCTTCCAATTCTTGAACCGCATGGCGACCTAGGTCAGGATTTTTTGCTTGCATGCCAACACCTATGTTGTAGTAATTTTCATCACTAAAATTAAAACCAACATGACATGTTTCACAATTTCCTTTTTTTTCATTTTTGAAAATTTCATACCCACGCTGAGCTGACTCAGTCATAGAATCAGTGTGTCCCATCTGAAAATGGTCAAAGGGGCTATTCCCAGCTAGAATAGTTCGTTCAAAGCTGGCAATCGACTTTGCTATGTGATCAGCAGTTATATCCCCAGCAGGTGGAAAGGCGGATTCAAACAATGCTGCGTAGTCTGAATCACCTTGTAGCCTTTTGATCACAGTATCTATATCCGGCATTGCCATTTCAATGGGATTTTGTACAGGACCTAGTGCCTGTTCTTCTAATGAAGCTGCCCGACCATCCCAAAATTGTTTAAGAGTAAAAACCCTATTAAAAACGGGAGGAGCCTGACGGCCCCCTTTTTTTCCACCGACACCAACAGAAAACTGTGATGGGTCAGCAAAGCCTTTGTCAGGAATATGACAAGAGGCACAAGAAATTGATTCATCAAGAGATAATTTAGTTTCAAAGTACAGTTTTTTTCCTAGTTTGATCTTTTCTTCTGTCAAGGGATTATCATTGGGTATGATGGCAGATTCTGAGTCTAACCCAAGAGGAAACGTTAATTCATATTTAGTGGTTTTTTTTTCACTAATCTCAGTCGTTGAACTGCAAGCTGTGAAAATTAATAAGAGCGGTAATGTGAGGATTCTGAATAGTCGCATAGTTACGCTATCGGTCATGAGGTTTCTCCTGTTTTTAATGGTAAGATGCTCTGATTCAACCCACACTAGGTTAAACAAAATTAATATCTGAAATGAGACCAGATAAATAATAATTTTTAGGGCGATCGCTTTGTTTTATATGCTGTCCAACCTGCTTATGTCAATCTATGGTAAGTTTAGCACTGGATTCAGAAAAAATCTAATGTCAGATGTCTTTACTTTGTAAA
>CAYWYX010000150.1:0-4284 GCA_964462735.1 uncultured Acidobacteriota bacterium
GTGGCATGAAAATCGTGAACACTCACTCGATTTTCCAAAGCCTTGTGGCCAAATTGGTCTGTGGAACCATAAACGGTTCCCCCTTTTATTCCGCCGCCTGCCATCCAGACGCTAAAACCACTAGGTCCATGATCGCGACCTGAAATCTTAGTAGGACCAGTCTGTGATAAGGGTAGACGACCAAACTCTCCTCCCCAAACTACTAGAGTGGAATCCAATAAACCACGATCTTTAAGATCTTTAAGTAGAGCAGACACTGGTTGGTCGGTTTTTTTACAACTATAATTCAAACTGTCTTCTAGATTGCTATGAGCATCCCAGATTTGGTCTTCGATGTACAATTGAACAAAACGTACTCCCTGTTCAACTAGGCGTCGGGCCATTAAACAACGCTTACCATAAGATGCTGTTTCAGGCTGGTCAAGACCATACATTTTTTGGGTTTGTTTAGATTCTTTCGAGATGTCCAGAGCATCACTTGCTGCAATTTGCATTCTGGCCGCTAATTCATAACTGGCAATGCGTCCTTCTAAATAGGAATCGTTAGAATGTTCACGAAGGTGTTTTTTGTCCAGATCTCGTAATAACTGTTTTTGAGCTTCTAATAATGGTTTAGGTAACTCGGGGCGGGATTCTAAATTGAGGACTGGGGGACCTTCCGAACGGAAGCGAGTTCCCTGGTAGATTGGAGGTAACCAAGCTGACTGCCAATTGGAAATCCCATTAGTTGGAAGATTTTTAGGATCATCTAGCACTACGTAAGCGGGAAGATTACGGTTTTCAGTTCCCAAGCCATAAGCTATCCAGGAAGGCATCGTAGGCCGATTAGGGACTGTTCGTCCAGAATGCATGTGAAAGATAGCAGGTTCATGATTGAAATGTGCTCCATACATGGATCGGACGAGTGCAATGTCATCTACACAAGTAGCTAAATGTGGCAACAGTTCTGAAAGCTCCATTCCAGATTGACCATGTTTAGAAAATTGAAAAGGAGAAGGAAGTAGTCCACCAGACTCCAGAGGAGAAGTAATATCAGATGTCAAATCTCTAGTTGGTATCTTGCCTGCATATTTATTGAGCATTGGCTTAGGATCAAAAAGATCTACCTGACTGGGTCCACCATGCATGAATAGTTGAATGACAGCAGTGGCTTTAGGTTCCATATGGGGTTTTTTGGGGCTTAGATCGTACGTTGCTGGAGTTGAGGCACGAGCAAATTTTCCTGAGGATATTCCGCTGCCCAATATCCATGCTAAAGCAGTTCCTTGTAATAATGTTCCTGTTTTCTCAAAAAGATCTCGACGAGTAACATTTTCTAAATTGGAGTTTAAAAAAGTATTTTTTTTAATCTTTTTCATGACGTCCTCAATCAATAAAGCTAAACTCGGCTGAGTTCAGTATAGTATGACAAAAAGCAGCCAAGGCCTGCCAATGAGCTGTCCATTGCAAAGGGGTTGAAACTTGGTCCTTTTTTAGCCGAAGCTTCCACTGATGATCAAATTCAATTAGGGCTGTCTGACCTCGTTTTAATTCCCATTGGGTAGGTTTTCGTGATAAAGCTCTTAAATAAACCTGCTTTATTTGGTCTGCTAGGTTGAAACCTACTTTGTCTATAATTCTACCCGCCATGTAACGAGAATGTTCCCAGACAGTGGATCCGTTCATCATATGCAACGCTTGTGTTGCAACAGTTGATTGTTTGCGTTCCAAACAATTAGGGGTCATACGTGGCAAATCATAGGCCTCTAACAATGACAATGGGTCATATCGTCGTTGCAAAGAGTAGATACTTCGACGAAATCCTTTGTTAGAACCCTTGGCAGTAATCTCGTTATTAGGTTGAGTAATGAGAGGTTCAGGTGGGCCAAAGGTTTTTGGATTGAGGCGGCCTGTTACCTTAAGAATGGAATCATAAAGAGCCTCAGCATCCATTCGTCCTCTTTTCATCCTGGAGATTAAGATATTTTCGGGATCAATTTTAAAAACATTTGAATCGATCTGAGACGTTTGTTGATAGGCTGAGGAAGTTAGGATTAAGCGGTGAATTGCTTTTATCTTCCAGCCTTTTTTCACCAACTCTGTTGACAGCCAGTCTAACAACTTTGGGTGGGTTGGTGGTGTGCCAGAACGACCAAAATTAGAAGGAGTAGGGACTAACCCTCGTCCAAAATACCGGAGCCAAATTTGATTGACAATCACTCGAGAGGTTAAGGGATGATTAGGTTGTGTTAACCATCTTGCCAATGCAAGACGTCGTCCACTTGTGTTTGCCCCTTTCCAAGGAACCGTTATTTGATAAGGCTTTAGCCCTATATTTAAGACAGAAGGGACCCCAGGAAGTAATGGTTTACCGGGTGTCATGGGGTTTCCTCTTTTCAATAGGAAAGTCGTTGAAGGGGTTCCTCCAATATCATTAAGTGTCCGGATGTATGGGTTTGGAAGAAGTTTATCTTTTGCAGTATTGAGCTGTCCTTGGATTGCTCCTGCTTTTTCTTTAAACTCTGGGAAATGTTGACCAAGGTCTTCGGATGTTACTTCAAGAGTCTTTTTAAATTTCCTGTAGAGGTAGTAATTGATTTCCGAATTAGTTTCCTTTTGAGGTCTGTTCAGTACATAAAATTTTCTTAATCGTTCTAGACCTTTGTAACCTTTGGGAGTGTGACCCAACTTTTGCAACTCTTCTCTCATTGCATGGGGGAGTACTGCCAGTCGTTTTTTTAAGAGGTTATTAACAAAAGGCGCTGCTACATTTATTAGTTGGTTTTCCAATTTATGGATTTGTTTTTTAAGCGGTTCATTATGGAAAGTTACCTTCTTAATTTCTTTTTCTAACCCAATTTCAATCCGACGTTTTTTAGGAGGAAGCCACTCATAAGGGTCATAACTAGTATGAAAGATTGCACTTAGGCGATAATAGTCCTCTTGGGAGATCGGATCATATTTGTGGTCGTGACATCTAGCACACTGCACTGTAAGGCCTAAAATAGCCGAGGCTAGTACTTCAACCTCATCAGCAATGATGTTCATGCGTTCCGTAATGAATCCTCGCTCTGGTGCATCTGTAGGATCAGGAGTAGTTCTAAGAAATCCTGTTGCTGCCAAGCGGTCGATCAGCTGTTGAGTGATTGGTTCATTTTTATAGTTACTCAGTTCATCTCCAGCGATTTGTTCGGTCAAAAACTGTGAATAGGGCTTATCTTGATTAAAAGATCGCACTACATAATCTCGATAACGCCAAGCATAAGTTCGGATTCCATCATGATTACCAAACCCTTCTGAATCAGAATATCCTGCAAGGTCTAACCAGTAGCGACCCCATCTTTCACCGTAATGTTTTGATGATAGTAAACGATCAATCAATTGTTCATAGGCACCTTGGCTTGTGTCTTGAAGGTAACTTTTGACTTCAGCTTCGGAAGGAGGCATACCCAGAACATCTAAATATACACGCCTTAAGAGTTTGAGAGAGTTAGCTGGCTTTGAAAAGGTTAACCCCTTAGATTCTAGTTTTTTTAAAAGGAATGCATCGACAGGGTTTTGCACTAAATGTTCAGCTACTACCTCGGGAATTGTGGGTCTAACTGGTGGTTGAAAAGACCAAAATGCTTGGTCAGTATGATCATGCACCTGATTATTATTTTTTGGTACCTTACTTGACTGATTAAGATCAGCGGGAGCTCCTGCTGTAATCCAGCGCCGAAGTGTTTTAAGTTCCATTTCGTTAGGCGGTCGAACAGATTTAGGTAGTTGCATTTCAACAGGGGGCATTTCTCCAGATTCGATTTTTTGAATAATAAGGCTTTGCTCTGGTTTTCCAGGAATGATTGCCGGTCCCGATCGTCCTCCTTTCAATCTAGAAGTCCGTGTTCTTAAGTCCAGTCCTCCTTCCTTAAGACGTTTTCCATGACAGGCAATACACCGAACTTGAAAAATAGGTAGTACATCTTGTTCTGAGATTTTGGATAGTTGCAATAAACTTGATTGGTCATTGTTGTTATTGATCCGGTTAATTTCTTTGGGAGCTCCTGTATTAATCCAGTTTCGAATTTGTTTGATTTCCTGACTGGAAAGTTTGGATTCACCGGGAGGCATCTGACCTGTGACAACTTTTTCAATTAGCAGGCTTTGCTCTGATTTTCCTGCTACAAGAGCGGTGCCAGAAACTCCACCTGTCAGAAGTGCAGGAAGAGACGTTAAGTCTAGTTCACCTTGAAATGGTTCTTTGCCATGACACATCAAGCATTTATTGGTAAATATTGGCAGTATTTCTTTTTGAAAAGTTAG
>CAYWYX010000151.1:0-4193 GCA_964462735.1 uncultured Acidobacteriota bacterium
TTTTCTTTACATAAAGGTGCTCCTACCCGTTTGGCATTCATTACAAATCATCCTGATGAAGCTCAAGGGTTCTTATTCTATGGAACACCTGGAGCTGATGAACTTTTAAATCCCAACAACATCCCTCATTCTTTTCCAAATCAGTCTAGGTTTTTACACTTTGGATCTATCTCACTAATTAACGAACCGTCACGTTCGGCAACTCTTACAGCTATTTCAAGAGCACGTCAGAATAAACTCATGATCTCATTTGACCCTAATCTTCGTCTAGAACTATGGCCGAACCAGAAAAAAGCAAGAAAAGAAATTATTTCTACTCTAAGATTGTGTCATGTTCTAAAGGTAAATCTAGCAGAATGGAATTTTCTTTTTCCTGGGCATTCATTTAAAAAGAGCTGGTCTTTGTTAGAAAAAAAAGGAATAAAACTAGCAGCACTGACTTTAGGTGATGATGGTGCTTTACTGATTAATAAACAGACCCAAGTCAGAATCAAGGGACTCAAGATCAGGAATAAAGATACAACCGGTGCTGGTGATGCCTTTGTGGCAGGATTACTTTACTGTTTAAAGAAAAATAATAAGGAATTGGAAAGATATAATCGACAAGAGCTTCGTCGAATAGGGCTTTTTGCTAATTCTGCAGGTGCCTTGACATGCACGAAGGTTGGAGCAGCACCGGCCTTTCCAAATCTTCAGAGTGTTACAAAGCTAGTGGAGTGTTAAAGCGTTGTCACTTACTAAGAACATCCTGAAATTTAAAAGAACGTTTTATCAATATCTCTCAATGAGTTTATTAATCAAAACTTCAACGTCTAAGAGGTGTCCAGCACCTACAAACTTGCCAGCTAATTTTCCATTTTGGTCAATTACAAAAAAAGTGGGTAGAGCTGCTACTTGTCCAAGCGGCTTGAGATCAACAATGGTTTCAAATTGGAAGTCTGGCTTAGGATAAGGTATAGCAATTGTATAGTTAATATCCGGATGATTCTTTAGAAATGGTCTAATGTCCTCCCAACCATCATCATCAACACTCAATCCGAAAAATTTAACCTGTACATTCTCGAATTTTTTAACCAATGATATCAAACTAGGAATTCCTTCCACACAGGGAGGGCACCAGCTAGCCCATACATAAACCACCACCACATTCCCAGTAAAGTCCTTTACTTCCTTTATAGCTCGCTCAGTTTCAAATTTAAAAGCGCTAACTGATTGGCGCAAAGAAGGATCTAGAAAGTGAACCTCTTTCTTACCTGATGTAATCCGTTGGGTAATCTCATTATAGTAATAAACTAAGCTTACTAATAAGACAATTATCACAATTAAAATTGCTAATTTTTTAAGATTACTTTTTCTTGAGATTTCCATTTATGACTCACCAAGTTTTTAACTTATAAATAGCCGGGAATAGACCACAAAAAATAATTGAAAACTTTCTATTAAGATTCCATTACTAACTAAAATCTTTCATTTTCTGGAAGAGTATTCTGACAGTTCTTTTCGAAGTAAGTCTAAAGCATGGGTTACTAAGCGATCCTGTCTTAGCCTCCTGCCCTTGCGCACTCCAATTTTTCGAGTGATAAATCCTTTTTTTATTGAACCAACAGCCATCCAAACAGATTCTGATTCATCTTTATCTTTACTCACAGAACCAACTACCAGAATCCAATTGGCTTTTTTCTTGTTTGCAAGTAGCTCTGCCATTTGATAAACCACATTTTCACTCAAATCATCTTCCTTGAAATCAGAGTTGTCATCTAATAATCGATGCATCATCTGAGAGTTTCCAGCCACATAGGATCCTTTTAAAAATCTTGAAGTTGGATCAGCTTGTATGAGACTTGATGAAAGTTCACCACTAGTAGCAATCTCACTAATTATGAGAGAAGATTTTTGTTCTTTTAGCAACTTAAAGATATTTTGTTCCAAAGAAAGTCCTTTATCAGAATACATATAACTACTCGTATACTTTAATAAATTGTCTTCCAGTTTCTTGAGACGTTGCATATCCTGTTTTGTATTTCCTGGGAGAGAAAATGTGATATCAACTCGATTGGCATTAAATGATGACCAAATCATTAAATCGCTAGGTGAAACTAATTTTTCACGTATTATCCGATCAATACTTGATTGGCCGATACCTGCAAACCTCATAGTGATAGAGTGACCTACAGTTCGGAGCCCGTACTTTTTAGATAGTAAGGGTATAAGTTCATTTTTAACCATAGGTTGGAGTTCCCGAGGGGGTCCTGGTAGAGCCACTATAGAATAGTGATCGCTCTCAAAAACTAGTCCCACAGCTGTTCCATTAGGATTTGGCATATATGTTCCTCTAACTGGAGTTAGCGCTTGACCTCGTATAACTGGTCGAAGTATTCCTGAAAGCCCACCAAATCTCCTTTTTAAGTCTAGCAAAACCTCAGAGTGTTCTTTTAGGCCAATCCCAGTAAATTTAGCAATTACTTTACCTGTGATGTCTTGAATAGTGGGACCTAGACCCCCAGTTGTAATTACTAAAGGCACTTGTTTTCTACCAAAACTGAGTGCTTTTAAGAGATCTTCTTCAACATCTCCAACGCTTAAAGAACCAACACATCGATAGCCTAATGGACTAAGAGTTTGGGTTAAGAATTTCGTATGGCCGTCAGCATAAATTCCACGGAGAACCTCACTTCCAGTTATAACTAAGAAATAATTAAGAGTTTTAGGGTTTTGAGCTAGACCCAAAGAATTTTTAACAGGCCGTGCAATGATAAGATCTTCTTTTTCCCAGCAAAGAGAAACTAACAGTAATAAGACTATATATATGGGTTTTTTCATTTTTCCTTTTGAAACTGTCATTGTTTCAGTTTACCAATCTGAAAGAGCATTTAAAAAATTTTCAACATCCTCTTGACCATTAAAAAAGTGACCTGACACACGCACTCTTCCCAACTCTCCCCAGACTAAAACATTTTTAGCATTTAAATGGTCCTGAACTGCCTTAGGATTTTTGGTCAAAAATGAGGTGTTTCCAGATCGAGCTGATGTTTCCGAGGGCGTAATAACTTGCTGTCTCAAACTCTCTAAACCATTAGCTATAAGTGCTGAAAGTTGGCGGGCGTGCTCTTGGATACGGTCTATTCCAATTTTCAAGATTAAATCTACGGAATTATTCAAAAACATCACTGAAATTAAGCTAGGATTTCCTGGTTCAAGTTTTTCAGGCATCGGTCTAATGTCAACCTCTGGTTTAAATTCCATTTGGTCATTAGGCCAACTTATAAGATTATGCCAACCAAAAGAAGATTCTGTTAGTTGATTTTCAGCGTTCGGACTTAGATAACAAGGTGCAACTCCATGGGTACCTAACATCCATTTATATGAACTACTAAGACATAAATCGGTTAACCCAGCAGGCACTTGAATTACACCAGAAGAGTGAGTTGCATCAACAGCCAGCAACACACCTTTACGGGAGGTTTGATCCGCTAATTGGGCAATGTTTAAACACTGCCCAGTATAGAAACTAACCTGGCTTACAGCCAATAAACGTGTTCGTTCATCTATTGCTGACAACAAATCCTGTTCTCGTATAATCCAATTCCTAGCAGGAACTCGTTTAACTCTAATTCCCTTTTCTTCGATTTTTCTCCAAGCATGTGCAACTGAGGGAAACTCTAAGTAGGGGGTAACTAAATTGTCACCTTCCCGCCAATCTAAACCTCTTGATAGCCAGTTCATTCCCTCAGTTGCTGAAGGCATAAAGGCTATTCGCTGGTGGGGAACCTGCCATAGCTGGGCTATTTTCCTCCTGCAAGAATTGCTGACTTGCACAATCTCTTGACGTCCTCGAGACCCCGAACTCTTTAATTTAGAAAACTGATTGTAAATTTGGTTGTGGCTTTTAAGCCATGGCCCTTCCCCACCAGTGCATAGATGACTCAGTCCTTCCAAACAAACAAACTTTTCTGGAGACAACAATGGCTCAATTTTCATTAGGAAAAAATTAAATATTTTTAAAAATATAAACGACTAACTCCAACTAGTTCTTAAAAACTGAATCCAGTTGCCATGCATGATCTTTGTTATATCTTCAGTTTTATAACCTCTATTTTCTAAAATCATTGGAATTTTCCTTAGGTCAGCAATAGTTTCCATATCACTGGGAGCTTGCTCTTTTCCATATCCCCCATCCAAATCAGTCCCAATTC
>CAYWYX010000152.1:0-4192 GCA_964462735.1 uncultured Acidobacteriota bacterium
TTGAAGTTCACCTTAGATAAAGCCAAGCTCTATTCTTTTGTCCTAACTCCATAAACCGCTTTGAAGTAAAGGTCTTGGATTAAAGCAGGAACTTCTTAGGAGATTAATCCCAAAGTTTATACGGGCAAAAAGAGTGGAACAGGTGGCGTCCCGTAGGGGATTTGAACCCCTGTTGCCGCCGTGAAAGGGCGGTGTCCTGGGCCAGACTAGACGAACGGGACATATTGAAGAATTAACATTAAGGGTCAACAAACAATAATTCAGCTAAATAATAAAGTTTTGTGCAGATCAAGTGAGCCGTGCTGGATTCGAACCAGCGACCCTCTCCTTAAAAGGGAGATGCTCTGCCAGCTGAGCTAACGGCCCCCAAAAAACTGAGCTATCTTAGAGAGATCTCTCGAATGTGTCAAGTCCGCATAAAAGTGAAAGAGTAATGTTGTTACTTAGGAATCCATATAATTTTAAAGATTGTAGGGTTAATCAAGAGTTTTAAAATTAAAACTCTTAGAGAAGTTATCTATAAGGTTTGCTGTAGATGGAAGATAATGGTTAAATGGTAGTAGCCAGTAAATTTGTCTTATTTCTTCTTTTGATTAATGCACCTTAAAAAGAAATAAATCTATCATTGGTCTAAATACTTGTTTTATTTTTCTTGGGTTCTGATCCTTGACTTGTTCGCTTTTCCATTGTATATTCCAGTCCGTTTTGAGCAAGATTTTGATGACTTATTTTAGGGCGGTTAGCTCAGCTGGGAGAGCACATCCCTTACAAGGATGGGGTCACTGGTTCGAGCCCAGTACCGCCCACCAAGGTTTACTTTTCTTTGTGCGGGGTCGTAGTTCAGTTGGTTAGAACGCTGGCCTGTCACGTCAGAGGTCGCGGGTTCGAATCCCGTCGGCCCCGCCATCTTTAAAATTTATGGCATTACAAAAAGATTTTATAATCTATCTCTCAAGGCGAGTAGTTGATGGACTGGCTAAACGTCAAATGGTGAAATTCCCTGTAGACTATCCGTTGCAAGAAAAGGTTCTGGTAGTAATGGGAGAGGAACTAAGTGTGGAATACAAGATAAACGAGGAGTCCCGTCAACTGCTTCAGGAATATTCTGAGTACATGAGACAAACAGGAGTTTCTTACCAGGAAATGTTTAAAATGGTTAAAAAAAAGCTAGTTAAAGAAAAGAAAGTGATTCTTTAAACTTCAATGCGTTTAAGTCGTGAGAAAATTAGTAAACTATCCCATGTTATTACTGATGAGCTAGTTCTTCACAATGAAATTGATTTTATTGAAGATCGAAACTCGATTCGTCTTGAAATTGTCAAGATTCTCACTGAAGAATTGACTAAAGAAGAAGCTTTAGAAAAAGAAGCAAGAAGGAAAATAGAATCTCAGAAGAAAAATGTTCCCGAAGGTAGTTTAGAGTGGGATGTTCTTTATCGAAAATACTACGCCGAAGAGTTAAAGAAACTATAGAAAAAAACTGATTGACAGATTGCTAATTTTTTCTAAACCTTGTACCTTTTTTACGCTTTAATTTTGGCCGCTCATCATTATCTGTTGAATCGTCAGAAACTTGTTCCCCTGCAGTATCGCTAGGTTTACTGGTTTTTCGCCTTAAGGTAGGCCGATTAGAATCATCATCTGCATCGACATTGACATCATCATCTGCATCGACATTTATACTGCCACTAGTCCGACGTTTCAGCGTAGGTCGGTCAGAATCATCGTCAACCTCATCTATATCTCCACTAGTTCGACGCCTCAAGGTCGGTCGGTCTGGATTGTCGTCTTTAGTAGGTCTGCGAGCATTTTCCATTGCCAATAATTTGAATTTAATTTTTTCAAATTCTGAAGTATTAATTACATACTGATCTCGTTCGGGAAGAACTGAGGAAATATTGTACTCAGTTTTTCTGATTCTATCTCCAGTAAGTGGATGTGTACGAAAAGCTTTAGCTAATTTTCCTGGTTTCTTTTTCTCTTGAGCCTTGATTTTTTGAAAGAAAGAGATTGCAGCAGCAGGATCATAGCCAGTTTTATAAAGGTACTGCATTCCAAGAAAATCTGCTTCTGTTTCTGCTTTGCGGCTAAAATGTAGAAATTTTAAGGGGATTAAAACACCAGCAGCTTGATAAATGCCATATCCTAAACCTCCACCTAAAAAAATTAGAGGCAGCATAGCATAGTTAGCAATTTGCCCTTTGGTGGCTTGTTCTGTCCCATGACGTGCTGTCACATGAGCAATTTCATGTGCCATAACCGCTGCCAGCTCAGATTCAGAATCGGCCGAGGTAATAAGTCCAGAATTAACATAGAAAAATCCTCCTGGTAGCGCCATAGCATTAACTTCTTCTGAATCGATTAGCTTAATCGTGAATGGTACCTTAGAGTCCGAGTTTCTTACTAAGTTTTGTCCCACACGGTTAACGTATTCATTGATTATAGGGTCATTGATCAGTTTAACCCCTCGTTCAATTTGCATAGAAAATTGCTTGCCCATGGCAATTTCCTTCTCAATGGAATAGATATTCCAGTTTCCCTTATTGATCTTACGATTTCCAACATTTTCAATGTCAGAGTTTTTTGGCTTTTTCTTTTTAGCTAAAAGGGAAGCATTCAAGCCAAGACCAAGGAAGAAAGTTAATGTAAATACTATTATTTGCTTCAGTAGTTGTTTCACTGGACAAACTCCTTTCTTCTTTGTTGTTGAACCAGTAACAAACTAAAAGCTTTACTTTTAATTATCATCGTAACATCAACCCAAAATATTTTCCAGAGAACTTAACTTTTTCATGAAGTCACAGTTTATTTGTTAAATTGATGTTACACAGTTATCAGTTTTTTTATAGGGTTAACCCTGTTAACTAATGAAATAGATTTATAGAAATTATATGGCAACAAACATACTATTCAGCCGGAGCTATTAACACTTAAAATTAGATTCTACAAATATTAGATTTTAATTGGGATTATTTGGTTGTACCAGTGAGGAATTTTTTTTATACGATTCTCTAGGGTGCTTTAAGAAAAATAGATAAATGCATCATAAAATTAATTTAGGTAAAAGCTTTTAAACACTACCTTTTGCCTTTAGATACTTTGGTTTTCTTAGATTTTTTTGAGTGTTTAACCCTCTTATCATTGCTTTGAGATAGTTTTTTAGGTTTCTTGTTTGTTGTTGTTGTTGTGTCCTTTGATGTAACAGATACTATTTTTTTGGCATTAGACTTTTTAGTTCGTATTTTCGCACTAATTAACTTTTTCTGATTCCCTGTGGAAGTAACTACTTTTTTCTTTGATGGTGAGGTTTTTTCGGAAGGCAACTTTCTCTCTTTTCCGATCTCTTTTTTCGCAACTAAAATTAGATTGGTCTCATTTACATCATAGTCTTCAAAATTAAAATTTTGATAGGACTGAATTTGTTTTAGTTCGGCTAGTTTTAGGAGAGTTTCTATATCTTGTTTAGTATAGGGAGTAATCTTAGTTGAAAAATTGGAAACAGCCCACTTGTTCTCATGCCAAGCATATTTAGTTAGGTTTAGAATGAAAGATCCTCTACTGTAGTCTAGAGTTTTAAAATATTGTGTTTCGCTTATTAAATTAGGAGGTAAACTAGGAGGTAGAAAACGAATTTTATTTTTAATTATATTGGCATAATTTAAGCTCTGGATTATAAATAAACCATTGGGATTTAAAGATTTTTTGATCTCTTCAAGAGTGCGAATCACGTCTTTCTTATTACCAATATGTGCTAGGGTATCTCCCAAACAAGTGATAAGGTCAAATCCTTCAGAAAATCTCTTAGAAAGCTGGGTCATATCACCAAGTATATATTCAACGTTTACTCCACAAGCTATGGCATTGGCTTTAGCTTTTTCAATCATTCTTGGACTGGAATCAATTCCAGATGAATCAACTCCCATACGCCGAAGCATTACGACATGAAAACCCGTGCTGCATCCAACATCTAATGAACTTTTTACCTTATTCTGCCTTATAATTTTTTCAAAAAATTTGGATTCAACCCGGAGGCGTAACGGCCAAGAGATCATCTGATCATACGAATTGCTAATTTGTTCATGAAATTGACTTTGGTTCATTATTTTTTGTTTCATAGCCACCAATATTGTCATCAAACCGTTTAATATGTTTAATTTAAATCAAATAGGAGGGAACTTCAAGAAAAAAGTAG
>CAYWYX010000153.1:0-4180 GCA_964462735.1 uncultured Acidobacteriota bacterium
AAATGAGTACCAGCAAATCCTCCTATAGCTGCCATTGGAGCAAAGGCTCCTTCAAGAATCTGAATAAAAACCAATGGAATCTCCCTCCAATGAACTATCAATATTACTAAACCAACGAACATATAAAGAGTAATCATCGTAGGAACGATGGCACTGACCACTCTAGCTATTGAACGAATTCCTCCCAATGTTACTACAGCTGTCGCCCCTGTCATAAAGACACCAGTCCACAAATAGGGAATTTCAAACGAACTTTGGAGAACATTTGCAACCGAATTAGACTGAACCATGTTGCCAATCCCGAAACTTGCAACCACCGTTAGGGCAGCAAATAATATTGCTAACAACTTTTTCTTTAGTCCTAACTCTAAATAGTACATCGGTCCACCTGCCATCTCTCCTCTATCATTGATAACTCTAAACTTTACAGCTAGCAAAGCTTCAGAAAACTTCGTAGCCATACCTAACAGCCCTGTGATCCACATCCAAAAAAGGGCACCTGGACCACCAGCGGCTATGGCAGTTGCAACACCTGCAATGTTGCCTGTTCCAACAGTTGCAGCCAAAGCAGTCATAAGAGCTTGGAAATGTGAAATGTCTCCATCAGCACCAGGTTCTTTGCGTTTGACAAAAGCTAGATAAAAAGATTGACCAAGCTTTTGAAATTGGAGACCTTTAAGTCTGATTGATAGGAATAAACCAGTCCCTAACAACATAATTAGGAGTGGTGGTCCCCAAACAACCTTGGAAATACCTTGCAGAAATTCTAAAAAATCCAACGGAGTCCTCCAAAATTTAGATAACGCTAGTTTAACCTCCATAAAGGACAAACAACTTATCCAAAGCTCGCCCTTAACCTATGGAAGTATTAAAAAGGAATAATTCTAAGAAGGCCACAATTTTTCAACTATGATAACTATATCCGAAGGGTACAGTGAATCTATCGACAGTTTTATAGGTCTTTGGTTGCGAAGTTCCTGGTGTCATGTCATGATCAAAATTGTTCTGTCGTATATCATTCAGGTGAACCCTACAGATTCTAGTTATTCATATTATGAATTTTGAAATTTTTACACCTAACGTAATTTCCAGTTACCTGAAAAAAACTACAGTGTGCCTACCAGTTCTTCTACTAGTGTCCTTACCTCAAAGTAATCTAGCCAAGGAGATCGACAAAAATAATCAAGAGACTTCTAACAAAAAGTTTTACAAACTCATCGAAAAGGTGCGTGATAAAGCACTTAGTTATACAGATAACTTACCCAATTTTATTTGTCGTCAAACTACAAAAAGATTCGTTCATACCTTAGGTAGAGGTCGTGGCTGGTTACAAACAAACAGTTATCTAGCCGAACTGTCTTTCTACAATAGAATTGAACAATACAAACTTTTGTCCATCAATGGCCAACCTACATCAAAGGTTCCAAAGGACAAAAAAGATAGACAAGGATCTACTGGTGAATTCGGCTCAGCGCTTAAAGGTTTATTCGATCCAAGCGCCAACGGGGCTTTTTATCCAGAAGGATCTGAAAAAATCAATAATATGAAAACATTGCGTATTCGTTTCCATGTGGCAAAAAAAACTTCTAAACGTTTTATATCTTATAATCGTCATACGATAATCACAGGTTATCGAGGACATTGCTGGATCCATCCTCAAAGTTATCAAGTTGTCCGTCTAAAAAAAGAGGCTATTGATATCCCAAAACCTTTTCCTGTTAGACGTTTTGACATGACACTGAACTATGCCCTTACT
The DNA here is from genome assembly GCA_964462735.1 of uncultured Acidobacteriota bacterium. GTDB lineage: Bacteria > Acidobacteriota > Terriglobia > Versatilivoradales > Versatilivoraceae > JAKUNG01. The sequence continues at coordinate 1,757 of CAYWYX010000153.1, forward strand.
AAAATAGAACAGGAGCAGCATTGGCTACCTAAGAAGGCAGAGGTCTGGTTAAGCCATCGGATTATAAGTGGAATATCAAGACAGGTTAACACTAGAACTTCAATCCATTTTAGGTCATATCGAAAGTTTAGTGCCGGCGTAAAGATTATCACTGACTAATTACCCTCGGATTCTTCACTAGGAAATTCTTTATTTCATTCAAGCATTAAAACATATTGGAGTTTGTTTTTTACAGTGCCAATAAGTACGAAATAACTATCCCACTAAATTAATCTCTCTTATCTAAAAAAAATTTTGTTAGACCTAGACTATTCTGGATTCTGTTAAAGGTTCATCAGAAACATCATTTTTTTTCTAGCAGATAATCAAAGGATTCAGCTGTCTCAGGGGCTCTTCCGAATACCCATCGAACCATCTTCTTAAAGTCTTCCAGAATTAAATAAATAGAGGGTACTAGACCCAATGTTACAAATGTAGCAAACAAAATACCAAAGGCTAAAGAAACAGCCATAGGGATAAGAAACTGAGCTTGCACACTTTTCTCCATCATTAATGGTGTAATACCAGCTGCAGTCGTTAATGAGGTTAGTACAATTGGTCTAAAACGAACAAGACCAGCCTCATGAACAGCTCGTTTTAGTAAGATTCCCTTCTTCCGATGGGAATTAATGAAACTTACCAAAACCAAACTATCGTTTACAACTACTCCCGCCAGTGCAACTACACCCAACATGGATAGGATACTTACAGCCAAACCCATAAACAGGTGACCCCAGACTGCACCTACTATGCCAAAAGGTACAGCCGAAATAACGATTATTGGCTGGACATACGATCTAAAAGGAATTGCCATCATGGCATAGATAACTAACATTGCTACAATAAATCCTTTACCTAAGCCCTCCAGTGTCTCCGCCTGTTCGCGTTGCTCACCTTCAAAACTATATGCAATATTAGGATAGAGCGATCTAAGGTTTGGGAAAAAGGTTTTTTGCATGTCACCTAACACCTGGTTAGCATTAGTTTTTGATTCATCAACTTCAGCTGTGATATTAATGGTTCGCCTCCTATCCACACGATTGATTGTTGCAAATCCCCGACCCATTTCAACTGTAGCTACTGTAGAAAAAGGCACTTCGTTACCTTGAGGGGTCCTGATTCTCATTTTCTCTAGGGTATTGAGTGAACGTCTTTCTTCTAGTGGATACCGAACCATAACTCTAACATCATCACGCCCCCGCTGAATTCTTTGAGCTTCTTCACCAAAAAATCCTTGTCTGACCTGTCGTCCTAGATCTTGGAGCGATAATCCAAGACTTTCGGCTTTGGGTAATATTGCTAGCTTAAGTTCTGGTTTCCCTCCGCGAAAAGAATCTGATACTTCAATAACACCAGTATACTGAGTAAGTTTCATCTTTGTTTGAACCACAGCTTCTCTCAGAGCATCAACATTAGAACCAGCTAACTGGATATCTATAGCTTTCCCTCCTCCAATTAGATCTGATGTAAAAGTCAGCTCGACGGCACCAGGAATAGCACCTGTGATTTCTCTCCATCGATTAGCAATTCGGTTACTAGTCATTTCACGGTTTTCGGATGGTAATAATTCAATATTAACCTCTCCCAAATAGGCATTTGAGTATTCCGTCAAGTTGGTACCCATGTTCCTATTACTCTGTGTCCGGAAGGGTTGTTCACCTACAGCCGTCAAAATATGACGGAATAGTGAGTGTCCTGTCTCTGCTTGAATCTCTTTGTCTAGCTTAAAAGCACTCTCCTCAATGCGCCTTATTGCCTCAGCTGTAATCTCTACAGGAGTTTCCTGTGGCATGGTTAAATCAGCAACGACGTTATCACCTTCAACTTGTGGAAAATAAATAAACTTAACAATTCCACTAGTAACTAATCCAGCAGTAAGAAAGAGTATTGCCACGGCTGTAGCCACCGTCAGATAGCGCCATTCCAAACTAAATTGAAGCACTGGTCTATAGATTCTTTGGATAAACCATTCCATTCCGTTGCTAAAGAGTCCAAAAAACCCGTTAAAACCTCGAACTAAAAAGTTCTTTTTATTTGATCTAGACTGAGGACGATAATGTGAAATATGATAGGGTAGAACTAAATTAGATTCCAGTAGTGAAAAGAGTAGTGCCGGCACAACAATTAATGGAATTACTCTCCAAACCTTTCCCATTGATCCTGGAACAAAAAACATTGGAGAAAAAGCAGCTACCGTAGTCAGAACTCCAAAGATTACTGGTACCGCTACTTCACGGGTTCCTAAAATTGCAGAGGTTAGACCATTCTTAGTGGCTTCCTGCTTAGCAAAAACATTTTCTCCAACAACGATGGCGTCATCAACTACAATTCCTAATACCAGAATAAAGGAAAACAGCGAGAGCATATTAATCGAAACATCAAAGA
>CAYWYX010000154.1:0-4179 GCA_964462735.1 uncultured Acidobacteriota bacterium
AAATGAGTACCAGCAAATCCTCCTATAGCTGCCATTGGAGCAAAGGCTCCTTCAAAAATCTGAATAAAAACCACTGGAATCTCTCTCCAATGAACTATCAATATTACTAAACCAACTAACATATAAAGAATAATCATCGTTGGAACGATGGCACTGACCACTTTAGCAATTGAATGGATTCCTCCCAATGTTACTGCAGCTGTTGCCCCTGTCATGAAGAGGCCAGTCCACAAAAAAGGAATTTCAAACGAACTTTGGAGAACCTGTGCAACTGAATTAGATTGAACCATGTTGCCAATTCCAAAACTTGCAAGCACCGTTAGGACAGCAAACAATGTTGCCAACAACTTTTTCTTTAGTCCTAACTCTAAATAGTACATCGGCCCACCTGCCATCTCTCCTCTATCATTGATAACCCGAAACTTCACAGCTAGTAAAGCTTCAGAAAACTTAGTAGCCATACCTAACAGCCCTGTAATCCACATCCAAAAAAGGGCACCTGGACCACCAGCAGCTATGGCCGTTGCGACACCTGCAATGTTGCCTGTTCCAACAGTTGCAGCCAAAGCAGTCATAAGCGCTTGGAAATGTGAAATGTCTCCAGCAGCACCAGACTCTTTGCGTTTAACAATAGCTAGGTAAAAAGATTGGCTAAGCTTTTGAAATTGGAGACCTTTAAGTCTGATTGATAGGAATAAACCAGTCCCTAATAACATAATTAGTAGTGGTGGTCCCCAAACAGCCTTGGAAATACCTTGCAGCAATTCTAAAAAATCCAACAGACCTCTCCAAAATGTAGGTAATCCCAGTTTACCTCCACAAGGGACAACCAACTTATCCAAACCTCATCCTTACCCCATGGAAGTATTAGAAATGAATAATTCTAAGAAGGCCACAACTTTTCAACTATGACGACTATATCAGAATAGTCCAGCGAATTTATCGACAGTTTTATAGGTCTTTGGTTGCGAAGTTCCCACTGTCGTGTCATGATCAAAACTGTTTCGTCGTACATCAATTAGGTAAACCTACTGATTCTAGTTATTCATATTATGAATTTTGGAATTTATACAGCTAACCTAATTTCCAGTCATCTGAAAAAGACTAGATTGTACCTACTAGTTTTCCTACTAGTGTCCTTTTCTCAAAGTAATCTAGCCAATGAGATCGATAAAAATAATCAAGAGACTTCTAACAAAAAATTTTACGAACTCATTGAGAAAGTTCGTAATAAAGCACTAAGTTATACAGATAGCTTGCCCAATTTTATTTGTCGTCAAACTACAAAAAGATATGTTCATACCTTAGGTAGAGGTCGTGGCTGGTTACAAACGAACAGTTATCTAGCCGAACTGTCTTTCTACAATAAGATTGAACAATACAAACTTTTGTCTATCAATGGTCAACCTACTTCAAAGGTTCCAAAGGACAAAAAAGACAGACAAGGATCTACTGGCGAATTTGGCTCAGCGCTTAAAGGGTTATTCGATCCAAGCACCAGCGGTACTTTTTATCCAGAAGGATCTGAAAAAATCAATAATATGAAAACATTGCGTATTCGTTTCCATGTAGCAAAAAAAACCTCTAAACGTTTTATATCTTATAATCGCCATACTATAATCACAGGTTATCGAGGACAGTGCTGGATCCATCCTCAAAATTATCAAGTTGTCCGTCTGAAAAAAGAGGCTATTGATATCCCGAAACCTTTTCCTGTTAGACGTTTTAACATGACACTGGACTATGCCCTTACCAAAATAGAACAGGATAAGCATTGGCTACCTAAGAAGGCAGAGGTCTGGTTAAGTCATCGGATTGCAAGTGGAATATCAAGACAGGTCAACACCAGGACTTCAATCCAATTCAGGTCATATCGAAAGTTTAGTACTGGCGTAAAGATTGTCACTGATTAATTGCTCTAGGATTTTCCACTAGGAAATTCTTTAGTTCATTCACGCATTAAAACATATTGAAGTTTGTTTTTTCAGTGCCAATAACAAACAAATGACTATCCCCATCAAATTAATCTATCTTACTTCTAAAGAAATGTTTGTTAGACCTAGACTATCCTGGATTCTGTTAAAGGTTTATCAGAAACATCATTGTTTTTTGTCAGATCGTCAAGGGATTCAGCGGTCTCAGGGGCTCTTCCGAATATCCACCGAATTACCTTCTTAAAGTCTTCCAGAATTAAATAAATAGAGGGTACTAGACCCAATGTTACAAATGTAGCAAACAAAATACCAAAGGCTAAAGAAACAGCCATAGGGATAAGAAACTGAGCTTGCACACTTTTCTCCATCATTAATGGTGTAATACCAGCTGCAGTGGTTAATGAGGTTAGTATAATTGGTCTAAAACGGACAAGACCAGCTTCATGAACAGCTCGTTTTAGTAAAATCCCCTTCTTTCGATGGGAATTAATGAAACTTACTAATACCAAACTATCGTTTACAACGACTCCAGCCAATGCAACTGCACCCAACATGGATAGGATACTTATAGCCAAACCCATGAATAGGTGACCCCAGATTGCACCTACTACGCCAAACGGTACAGCCGAAATAACAATTATTGGCTGGACATAGGATCTAAAAGGAATTGCCATCATGGCATAGATAACTAACATTGCTACAATAAAACCCTTACCTAACCCCTCCAGTGTCTCCGCCTGCTCGCGTTGCTCACCTTCGAAACTGTATGCAATATTAGGATAGAGGGATCTAAGGTTTGGGAAAAAAGTTTTTTCCATATCACCCAACACTTGGTTAGCATTAGTTCTCGATTCATCAACTTCAGCTGTGATATTAATAGTTCGTCTTCTATCCACACGATTAATTGTTGCAAATCCCCGACCCATTTCAACTGTAGCTACTGTAGAAAAAGGCACTTCATTACCTTGGGGAGTTCTGACTCTCATTCTTTCTAGGGTATTAAGTGAACGTCTTTGTTCTAGTGGATACCTAACCATTACTCTAACATCATCACGTCCCCGCTGAATTCTTTGAGCTTCTTCACCAAAAAAGCCTTGCCTGACCTGTCGTCCTAGATCTTGGAGCGACAATCCAAGACTTTCGGCTCTGGGTAATATCGCTAGCTTAAGTTCTGGTTTCCCTCCGCGAAAAGAATCTGCTACTTCAATAACACCAGCATACTGAGTAAGTTTCATCTTTGTTTGAGTCACAGCTTCTCTCAGATGATTGACATTAGAACCAGCTAACTGGATATCTATAGCTTTCCCTCCTCCTATTAGATCTGATGTAAAAATCAGCTCAACAGCACCAGGAATAGTACCTGTGATTTCTCTCCATCGATTAGCAATTTGGTTACTAGATATTTTACGGTTTTCCGATGGTAATAATTCAATGTTAACCTCTCCCAAATAGGCATTTGAGTATTCTGCCAGGTTGGTACCCATATTCCTATTACTCTGTGTCCGGAAGGGTTGTTCACCTACAGCAGTCAAAATATGGCGGAATAGTGAGTGTCCTGTTTCCGCTTGAATCTCTTTGTCTAGTTTAAAAGCACTCTCCTCAATCCGCCTTATTGCCTCTGCTGTAACTTCTACAGGAGTCTCCTGTGGCATGGTTAAATCAGCAACGACGTTATCACCTTCAACTTGTGGGAAATAAACAAACTTAACAATTCCACTAGTAACTAATCCTGCAGTAAGAAAGAGTGTTGCCATGGCAGCAGCTACCGTAAGATAGCGCCATTCCAAACTAAATTGAAGCACTGGTCTATAGATTCTTTGGATAAACCATTCCATTCCGTTACCAAAGAGTCCAAAAAACCAATTAAAACCTTGAATTAAAAAGTTCTTCTTGTTCGATCTAGACTGAGGACGATAATGTGAAAGATGATAGGGTAGAACTAAGTTAGATTCCACTAGTGAAAACAGTAGTGTCGGCACAACAATTAATGGGATTACCCTCCATACCTTTCCCATTGATCCTGGGACAAAAAGCATTGGAGAAAAAGCAGCTACCGTAGTGAGAACTCCAAAGATTACTGGTATCGCTACTTCACGGGTGCCTAAAATTGCAGAGGTCAGACCATTCTTAGTAGCTTCCTGCTTAGCAAAAACATTTTCTCCAACAACGATGGCATCATCAACTACAATCCCTAATACCAGAATAAAGGAAAACAGCGAGAGCATATTAATCGAAACATCAAAGA
>CAYWYX010000155.1:0-4167 GCA_964462735.1 uncultured Acidobacteriota bacterium
CCAAAACTAAAATGCGAATTTCTTCAGGTAATGGATCAGGAAGAGTTCCTTTCCTTCTTAAACCTTGTTCATTGATATTCTCCTCACCCAGTTGATTACGTCGAGCCATCACCAGACCAAGCCCCTTGACATGTTCAGTTTCAAAGACCGTGCTCTTGCTCTCAATATCAATTGCTCTGAAAACCACATCTGTCAATAGCCAAATTCCTGCCAGCAGACAGAAAAAAAAGACTCCGCCAAGGAAAAAACGCCGGCCAGAAGAAGAGTTATGAAGTTCGTTCATTTTTTGTCTTTAACTGAGAATATTTAAAACTGGTAGTAAAGAAATTCAGTTACTTTATCCATGAACATTAAAGAACATACTAACAAAATGCCCCAGACCATTCCCCAAATAAAGTTAGGTTGCCAACAAAATACAAAACGCTTCCTTCTTGTCTCGGGCACTGAACCAACTACCGGGTCATATCTGCTCATTACTTCACAGGTGTTAGGCAGTGACCACACAATGAGCATGCTTATACCAAGAAGAATAATTTCCATTACTCCATCAAAAACAGCAAGGCTTTCAAAATGAGAATCACTGAAAGCTTTTCCCAGTAACGGCACCCATTTTATTGGAAACTGGTAGCCATTCGCTCCACTTAAACCCATTAACATTCGGAAGGCACTGTCGACATTTTCGGCACGAAAAAATACCCATGCGATCATAACTGAAATAAAGGTAATCGCTGTGCCCATTGGTCGGGCACCGGGAAATTTAGGAAGATTTGAGCCCCACAGTCGATTCTTCAGGTAGTTCCACAAATGATTAATGACCAGGTATGATCCATGAAGTCCTCCCCATACTAAGAACTGTAAGCCTGCACCATGCCATAGTCCTCCAAGGAGCATTGTGACCATCAAATTCATGTAGCGCAGTAAAGGATAACGACCTCGGTTACCTCCAAGGGTAATATAGAGATAATCCCGTAACCATCGAGATAGGCTGATGTGCCATCTACGCCAGAATTCAATTGCATTAACGGCTTTATAGGGAGAGAAAAAGTTTAGTGGCAGCCGAATTCCAAACATTCGTGCCAGGCCAATGGCCATATCTGAATAACCGGAAAAATCAAAATAGATCTGAAAGCCGTAAGATAGCACTCCTACCCATGCAGAATAAAATCCGATTGTTTCACCTCCAGAAGCTGCGTTAAACACAGGAGTTGCAAATCGGCCTAATTCATCGGCAAGCATGACTTTTTTAAAAAGCCCAATAGAAAAAATCATCACTCCAATGGCAAGGTTGTTAGATTTGAACTTCTGAGAATCAGGAGACTCAAACTGCGGCATCATCTCTTTGTGATGTACTATAGGTCCTGCTATTAACTGTGGAAAAAATGTGACAAAAAGCATGTAATTGATGAAGCGATATTCACGTGCAACTCCGCTGTAGGAATCAGCTAAAAACGATATTTGCTGAAACGTAAAAAAAGAAATAGCCAACGGCAGAACCACCGTACCAAATAATAAATTAGCGTCGAATAGATGATTGATGATGTCAATTGCCATGCCACTGTACTTGAAGTACCCAAGCAGGCTGAGATTGAAAGCAACGCCAAAGATAAAGGCGTATTTTTTGTGCTGATCCTTGTCTTGAAGATGAACTGCGATGTAACATCCCAGAGAATAATTAATACCTATGGAGGTCAAGATTAAGACCAGGTACGATACGTTCCACCAGCCATAGAAAAAAAGAGAGGCTGCTACTAACCATGTGTATGCAACCCTTTGGCCTAACCCTGAGAGAGCGTAATAGCCAATCAGAGTGAGTGGCAGGAAGGCAAAAATAAAAAGATAAGTATTAAATAGCATGAAGTGGTTTAGCTAATAAAGGAATTGAAAAAAAAATCATTGGGTTAATTAATGATATTGTTTAACAATAAGGGCTAAAAAATTTTTGTCAACAGCTGAGAATAATACTCCTATATCTTAAAAACAATTGAGGAACAAGAATTTTTTTGTATCAACCTTTTGTCTTGCCTTAGAAGATAGAGGTTAAACCTGATGGTTCAAGCTTGTGAAAACCAAATTCTTGTAAATGAGCAAAGTGGCCTCCTGATATGACATCCGAAGAACTTTTGAGACATTTGGAATCGAATGGAGCAACAGTTTCTATTGTTGGTGACCAACTGAGAATAAGTCCAAAACAAGTTATTACTCCTGAGATCATGCAGCAACTGAAGTTGAGAAAAGATGGGTTAATCGACCTTCTGAAGCAAAGAGCTGCAAGGAAATGGGAAAATATCTCATTAGATCAGTTGGAGAAAGAAGATATTGCTATGAATATAAAGAGTATTTTAGTCGATGATACAATTTGGCTGGTCTCTAATAAGGCTTTGACTAGTAAACTTAATAAAAAAGGAGTTGTTTACACTGCAAATGAGGCCAAGTTGTTAACAAGTTTGCCAAAGAATGTTGCAAAAAATCTTCATCAATTAAAAAAAGTGTTTAATGGGGAGATAAGAGAGGATAAGTGATTAGTTTTTATAGGAAGTGGAGTAATAACACTAAAATATGGTCTTATTATTGTCTTGAGTGGAGAATAAGAGGGATAAATTAGCTTTTTATAGTTTAAGATGATAAAAATTATTTTTTTATTTTTCAACGGCATCATTTCATAACTTAGCCTAAAGAAGTTTTCTTAATGGTATCCAGTGTTTCAATCAAGCTGAGATCATTGTTAACGGGTGAGAAAAGATTGTAGAAGAGGGTAAAAATTGATCCATTTTTATGCGAGAAATAAGTTCACTCAATCCTTGTTGACTTCCATTCGCTGACTAGTTTTTTTGCTTTTTTTAGTTGTGAAGAAGTCATTTTTGTTGCGGCTAAATCTAGATTCCGTTGGGCCACCTTTACTCCAGAAGCAGCAGCAAGAGCAAACCATTTATATGACTTTACATAGTTCTGTTTAGCTATTTTTCCTATAAAGTAGGTTAGTCCTAGCCTCATTTGTGCTTCGCTATGGCCTTTGTTTGCCGAAAATTCATACCATTTAAGCGCTATCTGGTAATCTTGTGATACACCGCTTCCAGATTCGTACATTAAACCGAGGTTGTACTGAGCACTAGAATGTCCCTGGTCGGCAGCTAGCCGATACCATTTTAGTGCTTTTTGGTCATCTTTAGGAGCACCTTGGCCAATTTGATATAGTTTAGCTAAATTATGTTGAGCATCAGTATCTCCCTGGTCGGCAGCAAGTCGATACCACTTAAAAGCCTCCTGAAGATCCTGTGTGATTGCTTGACCTTGTTCATACATCAAGCCCAGGTTAAATTGGGCCTGAACAAGATCCTGCTTGGCAGCAAGTTGATACCATTGCAGGGCTTTTTGATAGTCCTGGGATGTTCCCTGTCCCTTTTCGTACATCCATCCCAAGTTACCTTGGGCTTGGGGATGCCCCTGCTTTGCAGACAGCTCATACCACTTAAAAGCTTCCTGTTGATCCTTTGAAACTCCTTGCCCATTTTGATATTTTAGGCCTAAGTTATATTGGGCTAAGGCATCCCCCTGTCCAGCTAATCGAAAGTATTCCTTTGATAATCGAGAAGATTCAGATTGAGGAATATTTTCAGGATTACTGGAACAGTGACTAAAAAGTATCAATATAACAAGCAGGGATTTGGTGGGTTTCATAAGCTGTCCATTCTTCATACAAAGTGTGCAAAAGAATTAAATAGTTTTAATTAAGGCTTAAAAAGATTGTACCATTTAAATCCGTTCACCTAAACAATGGAATAATCTTTAATTATGGACTAGAGATGACAAAAATAAGATAAAAAATGAATAAAAATGGAGTTTTTTTATAAATATAAATAAAATAATTACTTTATATAATTGATATAATTTAAGTTATATATACTCCACTATATAATGTGGAGTATAAGTAATAAATATAGCCTATAAATTAGGTATAAATGGACTAAAAGAACCTTTTTATTGGATTTTTTAATTTTGGAAGCTAAAATATCATTATATTGCTACTTTATTAGAGTTTTCAAGTTTGCATGTTGGTCCTTTATTTTAATGATTTCCACTTAGAGATTAGTAATTTTGCTTGTTCTATCTGTGCTGGGGTCATTTTTTTTTCTATAAAATCTCGGTTGTGAATAGCTTCTTTCACGCCAT
>CAYWYX010000156.1:0-4157 GCA_964462735.1 uncultured Acidobacteriota bacterium
TTTTCATTTTTAGTTTGTCCTTACTTTCAAAACATAATGTTAATACCAGATATGGAATTATTTAGAAATTAACTAATGGAATCTTATTAAAAGTTAGGTAGTAAGGAAAGACTTAGTCAGGAAGTCTTGGCTTTTTTAATGCATCTCTCCCAGTGTGTAGTAGTGGTAAGAGGGCTTATTATTGACTCCATGAACCAGATACAGGGCATTACTACAAGAATTAAAATTAAATAACTCCAAAATATTTTAAAGGAGGTCCATTTTATATCCTGCTCATCTCTGCTTATGGCATGGCTCTCGTCTCCCTGGTCCGGGGTAAGGGTCCACCAGTTAGAATCTTCCAAGAAATCCTGGAAAACTCCTTGGCCTTTATAATACAAGACTCTCAAGTTGTACTGGGCTTTTGCATCCCCTTGTTTAGCAGCTAGTTGGAACCATTGCACTGCTTCCTGGTCATTTTGTTCAACCCCTTGACCGTCATAGTAAATTAAACCTAAATTAAATTGGGCATCAGGATGTCCTTGCTCCGCAGCCAGTTTCCACCAACGGATTGCCTCGTTATAATCTTGCTGGAGTCCCCGTCCACAAAAACAGATATTCCCCAGACTATACTGGGCTTTTGCGTCCGCCTGTTTAGCAGCTAGTTGGAACCATTGAATGGCTTCCTGGTGGTTTTGTGGAATTTCTTGGCCATCTTCGAAGAAATTCCCTAAATAGTACTGGGCCTTAGAATCTCCCTGTTTTGCTAACCGTAATAATTCTGTGTATGAGGTTTGATGATACTTCTGAAGATCGTCGCCTCTTGATATCCTAAGATCCTGTTTAAACATTTCTTGTAATTTTTTTTTAGCAAAAGCATTACCTTTTTCTGACGCTAGTTTCCACCACTTTGCAGCTTCCTTGGAATCTTTGGGAACACCTCGTCCACCAGCACATAATACTCCCAGGTTATATTGGGCTGCTGTATGCCCCTGTTCTGCAGCAACTCGAAACCTTTTGGCGGCTTCTTGGTGATCTTTAGGAACACCGATTCCACCAAGGTACATTTTGCCCCAGCTATATTCTGAATCAATACTTTCCTTTTGGGAAAACTGCAATGTTCCAGCCATCGGATCTTAATCCTTAATCGAGGTTGAATAGAATCAGTTGGTCAATAATATATCAATTCTTGGGTTAAATAATCCAGTTTGCAATGATTCTCACCAATAGTTTTCCTTTAATCAAGTCAACTAGGTTTATATTATTTCCACAGTCGGTAATGTACCGTGATAGCCTGATTTCTGTTCCAGTCTTGAATTTTTCTTTTTGTTGCTCTTGCCATCAATTAATTCTTGGTATTACAATACTGAGATTCTTTCTACACTTTTTTTGAAAGTGGCAAAGTAACAGCCATTGTAGTCAATGCTCTGAAAAAGTTAATGGCTATTCCGCAGGATATAGAAAGGCCTTATGAGATTAACGCTCTGTTTATTTTTCAGTTGGCCTATGGTCATTCCCTTTATACGTTTGCCCTCCATTAGACTAGCGACATTGAAACCAATAAGAATCATCTGTGTCAAAATTCATCGATGCTTTGGCACTGGATTTTTTAAACAAGAGGTTAGTTTTCAGAAATAGATCTCCAATTATTCTAAAGACTGTTCAAGTTGTGTTTGTACTGCACGATTAATAGAGAAAATAAGTTTTAGAAGAAGAATATGGTGAATCTTACTGAAGAAAAATTAAAAAATTATTCGGCTGGTCTCCTAAAAAAGCGACTCCAACTTATAAAAGTCGTCAAGACAAATCTGGTAATTTTAGCTAAACGTAAAGCTTTATATCAGGAGGAAATTAATATCCAAGGTAAGATCAATCATTTAATGGAACGGTTAAGCCAAATCAGGCAAGATTCCGACAAATTGGAAGAGGCATTTTCTAAGGCAAAATTAAAAACGAAGAAAAAAATCTCGGAGATAGATAAGTTACTTCGGGAGCACCAAGATATGGCCAAAATGTTAGGTGTTCCAATCTCGCTTTGGCATGATGTCGGAAAAATTGAGAAAGAATTTATGAAAGACGATTAAAAATTTCTTGATGAGTTTTAAACGATTGGAAGAAAAAGTAAAGACCAATGAATAAATTTTCAAAAATCGTTGGAATATATAAATCTCAAAAAAAACGGTAACATAACCCTATTCCTTACACTCTTTGAACATTCAACTTTTACATAGTATTTTTGAACTCGAAGACTCAAACTGGACAAATACATATTGCTAGTTGTTTCCGTTCAAGCCAAAAAGAGTTACTAAAGTAAGAAATATTTTTTAACTACACATTTTCTATGAATAGAAGGAACAAAGAAATTATCTGGTGGGTTGTCGAAGTCTTAATGATGATAGTTTTTAGTGCCCTCTTTTTGTATTTAGCTTTTATTATTCATGGCGTACCTCTTGCTGCATTATATTTTGTATTGCGCTATTTGGGATCAGCTGAGGTTATGGCTACTATATTTGGTGAAATCTTTTATATGATTTATGCACTTTTTTGTGGAGCAGGGTGTTTTTTCTTTCTCTGGAAAAAACTTTGGCAAGGTCATTTGAAAGATCTTCTTATCCGAATCGATACGGGCTAAAAAGTTTGGTAACAGCTTGAACAAGAGATTTGACCTTTGTTTTCTACACCCCCATAGTGAGGAAAAACGAAGAATTCTTTGCTTGAGACTCTACTACGGTTTAACCAAAGAACCATCTATTCCGCGGACAGTGGTCCAGTCCGAATTCTGGTAGTTGTCAACGAGAGGACATTTCTTCACTAATTGTTCGTCAATGTCGATTCCCAAACCTGGTTTTTCGCTGCCATAGAGATACCCACCATGGATACGAGCAGTTCCGGGCATCATTTCGTGAATTTTTTCTGAAAAATGATTAGATTCCTGAATTCCAAAGCTCGGGATTGTAAGGTCCACATGATAAGCTGCTAGTTGATTTACCGGATCATTCTCACCACCTTCTTGCCATGCTGTTCGGACACCAAACTGCTCGCAGAGGGAAGCGATTTTCTTGGCTTGGGTAATTCCGCCAATTGCTGAGATTCGGCAACGGATAAAGTCTATTAGCTGATTACTGATAAGAGAACGCCACTCGTGGGGATGAGTGAACAGTTCGCCCATAGCCATTGGTGTTGAAGTAAGCCCACGGATTTTTCGGAAGTAATCAATTTGTTCGGGAGGTAAGATATCTTCAACAAAGAACATGCGGATGGGTTCCATACGTTTGGCAAACTCAAGAGCGAGAGTGGGGGTCAGATGTTCGTGGACATCGTGTAACAGATTAACTCCCAATCCCAGCTGAGTGCGTAAGTATCTGAACATCTTTGGTATGGTTTCAACATAAAGCTGTTCATCAAAAGCTTGGCCTTGATAGCCGGTTTTAGGACGACTCCCTTCCCCTGGGGGAATAAAACCACCACCACCATATTCACCCATTTGGACACGGACATGTCGAAATCCTTGTTCTAGGTATACTTGAACATTCTCAGTGCAGGCTTGTTCAGTCTCTCCGCTAGCGTGGGCATAAACGGGTACGGCATCTCTTACTTTCCCTCCCAAAAGCTGATAGAGAGGCATATTGGCACGTTTGCCTTTGATGTCCCATAAGGCCATATCGAGGGCAGACTGGATTACATTGGTAATGGTTCCATTACGCCAATATGAGCGGACATGAGTGCCCTGCCATAAATCCTCAATTCGATCTGGATCCTTACCGACCCAAAAAGGTCCCAGGTGTTTTTCAATGGCTGATTTAACTGCCCAGGCTAAATAGCAATTATTAGCGGATCCTAATCCATAAAGTCCTGGTTCGCTAGTGAGAACTTTTACAAATACCCATGAATAATGAGGCTCTGGACTGGTGGCAATGACTTTAACCCCTTTAATTTTCAGGGGAGGTAGACCACAGATGGATTTTTCATAACGGTTGTTAATGTCTTTCATACCTGCTCCTCTTCAGACTCTTTAGCTTTGACTGCTTGCCGTAATTGCTCTAACTCTTTGTCTTTTTCTAATGCTGATAAGGTAAAAAGAGCTCCTCCTATTAAGACAATGCCCACAAGGAGTTGCAGACCTAATCTAGTACGGTCAATTTTGGTTGTGTTGGAGATATTGACATCATAGGAAACTT
>CAYWYX010000157.1:0-4140 GCA_964462735.1 uncultured Acidobacteriota bacterium
TTACTGAGTACGATTGGGAAAATGACTTCAAGCAGTTGGTCCGTAACTTTATTCAGAATAAAGGACTAGATTACAAATTACTGGAAAAATACTGTAGTCGTAGTGATTACCAAGCCATTGACGAACAATGCTTAAGCTTTAGGTGGCCATTGAAAAGCAAACCGCCTATACCTAATGCGGAAATGTTTGATCCTGTTAACTGGTCTATCAAGCAACACAAATCAAGGATACAAATAATGTTGGTTCATAGTGGAACATGGAAACATGCCTTAACAGTATTATTACTTGTATTCCTGTTCTATAATTTTCACGCTTTGCAAGCTAAAGCGGTCAACTATAAGTATGTCGGAGGAACTTGTCAGAGTTGCAAAAAGGTCTACATGACTACTACAACAGGAATGAAAACTAAGTACTGTTCTAAGAGATGCAAAACCCGTGAAAATGTGAAAGTGTTGAGAATGAGAAGGAAGGAAGAACAGAAGGTATTGCAAGCCTAACGATACCTTTGCAAAGGGTTACAGGGTAAGGTACAATAAAAACAGTTGAACGCTGGTAGCTCTGGCAGGGCAAAGGCGACAACTGCTTTATTCAATTAATCATTAGACAATAGGAGTCTATATAATGACCAATAACGTGAATTATAGCACAATTCCAGAAACATTAAAATGTAAACGAAAATGGCTTTTCTGGAAATACGAAACCATTGGCGAAGAGAAAAGCAAACCCCCCACCTGTGCCAATGGAAAGAAAATTAACCCCCACGACCCCGATAACTTATACCCTTTCTCAATAGTTGAAGAAAAATTCGATCCCCAAATACATGAGGGAATTGGGTTCAGTCTAACTGGATCAGGATTCATCGGCCTTGATTTTGACGACTGCTTGACGATCCCTAACGATTTCTCCAGTCTGAAAGATTGGGCTGTTCCAATAGTAGAACTAATCAAAGGTAACTACATCGAAATATCGCCATCAGGAAATGGCATCAAGTCATTCATTAAAGGGGAAAAACCCTACTGGATAAGTGAAACCCACATTAAAAAGGGCGATGGGAAAATTGAAATTCACGACCATCAATACTTTACGGTAACAGGAAAAGCTATTGATGATGGGAAATCAGAGAAGGAAAACCAAGAACAAATCAATCAAGCATGTAAGGAAATTCTACGAAACAAACAGGAAAGCCATACCCCTCCCCTTCACCTCCCTCCCCCCCCTGTGCCCATTTCCAATATTGATTTAGAGGAAAGATTGAATAAGGCAAGGGTATCTAAACTTGGATCACCTTTCAAAGCTCTTTATGATCGAGGTGATATTTCTATTTGCGATAATGACCATAGCAAGGCAGATTTGAAACTTTGTACAAGGCTAGCCTTTTGGTTGGAAAAAGACGAAGGATTGATTGATTCTGCTTTCCGTAAATCCGCTTTAATGCGAGATGATAAATGGAATAGGCACAGTGGGGGGGGGTTGACTTATGGTCAAAGAACAATCCAAAAAGCTATTGAAATAACAAGCAAGACATATCAAAGCAACCACCCAATAGAGATTATAGACATTCACTCTAAAAGCGAGGGAGTAGAACCACCTGAAGAACCAGCTACGGACAGCTTTGATCCTAACACTTTGAAAAAGTTTGGTCTAGAGGGTAACGATCCAAGATTTTATAGAGAAGTATATCTAGATCCATCATTGGGTACAGATCACTATTATTCATTGGAGCTAATTGATTATGTTGGTCAGGATCTTAGATGGTGTGAGGATAAAGAGAAATGGCTAGTCTGGACGGGTAAGTATTGGGCGGATAAAGATCATTTAGTATTCCACAAATTGCAACAATTAGCTTTTATTTTTAAGACTCAAATGAGCAATCTCGATCGAGAAATAAAAGAATTGGAAGCTGAAATTGAACCTAAATCAGATAGCAAAGAACCTGATTCAGATGATGATAATAAGAAACCTAAACCAGATAAGAAGAAACCTCCGTTATCTGCAGAAGAATCACATCTAGAAAATTTGCGTTCCCGTTTAGGCCGTTTGACAGCGAGGACTAACCAATTCTCTAATCTATCACGCCACCGATCAGTTTTGGAATACAGCAAACCACAATTGGCTATATCTTCCATAGACCTTGATATGGATAAATATTTGCTTAATTTCCAGAACTGCACTGTCGATCTGCGAACAGGTGAACAGAGAGAGCATCGGAAAGATGACTATATTACCAAGATTATAGACCATAATTACGACCCACAGGCTAAAGCTGATAAATGGCGGAAATTCATTAGTCAGGTCATGGGTAGTGATGCTGAAATGGTCGATTATATCCAGAGAATAATGGGTTATTCTGTTAATGGTTCTACCGATGAGCAATGCTTGTTTATTTTCTATGGTGCTGGTTCTAATGGCAAATCTTCATTGGCTGAAACGTGCATGAGAGTTTTGGGTAATTATTCTAGGACTGTTGCTGATGATTTCTTTTCCTTAAGACTCAACCGAGAACACCCAACGGAAATAGCTGTCCTAGATGGATCAAGATTGGTTCTTGGTTCTGAATCTCAAGGTTCAAAGAATAGTACCCTGGATGAGGGAAAGGTCAAACGGCTAACAGGTGGAGATACCTTGATTGGTCGGTTCATGAATAAAGATCAGTTTGAATTTGAATCTACCCAAACTTTCATCTTGATGGTCAACAATAAACCGGAGGTTCTTGGCAACGATCACGGCATCTGGAGGAGATTGAAGCTAGTTAATTTCAGCCAACAATTTGAAGGTCGCAACCGAGTTGGGAATATAAAAGAACAACTCTATGCTGAAGCTGAAGGTATCCTAGCTTGGTTGGTCGGTGGGGCTGTTGAGTATTACAAAAATGGGATTCAAGAACCAAAGTCTGTAACAGAAGCCAGTGAGGAATACCGGAAAGAGTTTGATACAATTAGCTACTTCATTGAGGAATGTTGCACTACTGGTTCAGACTTGGAAATCAAAAGTTCTGCTCTTTATCAAGCTTACAAAGATTGGTGTGTCACAAATAATGAAAAATGCCTCAATAATCGCCAATTTTCAGAAACCCTCCAAAGTAAAAAGTTCAAGAAAAGGAAGCGAAGCAATATCTTATTCTGTGGCATCTCCCTCTCAAACTCCCAATTAATTATGGATTTACCCTCCCAAAATGACAATTCTGAGGGAGGAAAAACGGAAATCAGGGAGGCTAGGGAGGCTAGGGAGGCAAAAAGTATTAGCTCGGAGGAATGTTTTGACCCTCCCTTGCCTCCCCAGCCTCCCCAAAATGACCTCTATCCTCCCCAAAATGGCCAAAATTGGCCTAATTCGGTGGAAAATTTCAGAAAATTGGATCGGGCAGGGAGAGTAGGGAGTCTAATTTCTATTTATCAGTCAATGGAGGGATTCAATGTTAATGAATCTAATCTCGATGATGTTAGAAAAGAATACGAAAACCACAGTGATGGGGAAATTGAAAACGAGTTCATCGCAAATCTAAACTTCTTGAATACATACGGATGCAAACTGGAATGATAATCGAACCTGATTTAATTACATTTCCAACTCACAAGATTTATCCTGATTTGGATATAGGTGAATTGGAAGAAGAAATCTATTACGATGATGAGGTTCTCGAATACGAACCAGAGGTCTATTTTTTAGGGAATGCTAGGCATTGCCCATGCAATGCGAGGTGAATTGCTAAGGAAAAAAACGGAAATTGCGACAAATTGCGATAAAATTATAGGTGAAATTATATGAAATTAAGGGAGAAATGCAAAAATTAGGGGATTTTGAGTTTTACGAACACGATGAAAATATACCAATGCCACTATCCTTTAAGCGTATTGCTATTCAAGATGATGGAACCCATATTTATGGGAACCACACTTATGGTCGGTCGATCCGATGGGAACTTGTACCATTTTTCAATCGGTATGGATGGGTAATAAGGAAAATCTGGAAATCAGACGGCGAGTGGGAGGTCTATAGCTAAATGGCAGAAGTATACTTTTTCAATAGCGATGAATTATTACGGGTATTTAATCCTAGAAGCTGTGCCAATTACTATAATGATCCAAACCAGTTGGAATTAGATATTAAAGACTTTCTACTAACTAGCAATAATCAGAAATG
>CAYWYX010000158.1:0-1331 GCA_964462735.1 uncultured Acidobacteriota bacterium
AATGGCCGAGGAGTTCCAAAGGACGACAAACAAGCCGCAAAATGGTTTCGACAGGCAGCAGACCAGGGAGATGCTATGGCTCAGCACACTTTAGGCTATATGTGTGAGAACGGCCAGGGCGTTCCACAGGATTACCGAGAAGCTGCCAAGTTGTTTCGACTGGCAGCAGCCCAGGGACATGCTGATGCTCAAAGTAGCCTGGGAGCGATATATTACCAAGGCCGGGGAATCTCTCAGGATTACCGACAAGCTGCCAAATGGTATCAACTGGCGGCAAATCAGGGACATGCCCTAGCCCAATATAACTTGGGGTTGATGTATTTCTACGGCGAAGGGGTTCCACGAGATGATGTAGAAGCACAAAAGTGGTTCAATCTTTCGGCAGCCCAAGGCGACAAGGAAGCTATCAAAAGGCGAGATACCCTAGCCCAGCGCATGACTCCTTCCCAACTTGAGAAAGTACAGGCACTCACAGCAGAATTTAAACCTCAGCAGGAAAAACCGTGAAGGCATTCACCTCCATTCTAATGGCTGTCCTATTTTTGGGTGGGTGTGACAACATTGCTAGTTCCACTAGGAATGATTTAATCGAAACGATTGAGAAGTTAAAATCAGAAAACCAACAGCTGGAAGAAGAGATTGAAAGACTAAAAACTGACCCTCAGGAGATTGAGAAAGTAGCACGAGAAGAACTTGGGATGGTCAAACCTGATGAACATAAAGTTATAATTCAACCTAAGAAAAAACCCTAAAGTAAAACGATCGCATTATTTTATTTATTATTTAAATTGAAAAAGCTTTTAAAGGATAGACTTATGCCAAAAGGATACGTTATTGCCCACTTAACGCTAAAAGACAAAGAACGTTTTTTTAACGAGTATGGTTCAAAAATAGAGGCTGTTGTTGGGCAGTTTGGAGGAAAGTTTCTTGTTAGAGGGGGTGAAGTTTTATACCGAGAGGGGGAACCCATCGCAGATATCGATGTTATCGTCGAATTCCCAGATAAAGAAGCAGGACAAAACTGCCTGAAAAGTGATGCTTATCAACAGATCATCGCAGGACGATTGGATAACACGACTGGAACATTTATCTTCGTCGAAGGTGTATAGAAACCACAAAATGGTAAAAAAAATCTGAAGCTAATGTCCAGTAACTTTAAAAAGAAGACGGCATAAATTTATAGGGGGAATTTCACGACTTATTAGATTTTCTACCTGCTTTCTTAGCCATCTGTTTTCGGGGATTCCCCTTTCTCCTGAAGTTGTTTCTAAGGAATACTTTGGCTTCTACCCAGTCATCCGGCTTCCCCTCAAATTCTTTTCTAGGTCTCC
>CAYWYX010000158.1:1341-4093 GCA_964462735.1 uncultured Acidobacteriota bacterium
GAAAAAATGGCTATGGATTTCTACGTTCATGTTATTGGCTATGACTTTTTTTGTTATGACTAAATGTGGATTTAGAAGTCCGACGATCGTGATTGTCTCAACTGAAGAAGCAACACCATTAGAACGAAAAGCCGCAAATGAATTAGCCACGATGTTGGAGAGACGATTTGAAGTAGAAGCTAGTGTTAAGTCTAGTGCTGAAAAAGCAGCGAGCAGTCTCATTTATGTGGGCCGTCCCCAGAGCAATAGGGCTCTGGAAAAATTGATTGGCTCGAATTGGCCTGATCTTTCTTCACAGGGATTGGTTCTGAGGAAAATAGAGGCCTCAACTCCAACTCTTCTTGTAGGGGGTGGCAGTCCTGTCGCTGTGTTATGGGCTGTATATGATCTGATGGAGCGGCTGGGAGTGCGGTATCTACTGAACAGAGATGTTTATCCATCCCAGGAAGCTTGGTCAGGATTACCTGAGCTTAATTTAGTGATAGAGCCCAATATGCAAATTCGTTCCTGGCGTTTGGTAAACGACTTGGCACATGGGCCAGTTTCTTGGAGTTTGGCTGAAAATGTCCGTTTCTTGAGGCAAATTGCCAAAATGAAATACAACCGTATTCATTGTTCCCTTTGGCCAGCACAACCCTTTGTCCATTATCGCTTCCGTGGTATGGAAAAACCTCCAGGCGTTTTATTTTTTGGTCATCAATTTCCAATTCGCCGGGACATGGTTGGTATTGAAAAAATAAGTTCTATGAAGACTTTTACAAATCCTGAACTTTTAGGAGCAAATTCTTCTGAAGAAGTCCGCAGGCGTGCCATTGGTTTAGTTCGTGGCATCTTGGATGAAGCTAAAAATCTAGGGATGGAAACAGGTCTTTCAATCCAACCTTTCCACTGGCCAAAGGAGTTCATTAAAGTCCTGCCCGGTTCAGAGGAAGTAGATCAGCTGGGTGATCTAACAGCTGGCCCGGGTCATCAACAATCCATGCAGGATCCATTACTAAAGGAGATGGTTAGAACCATCTTTAGGGCTTACATTGAAACTTATCCTGACATTGATTATCTCCACATTAATATGCCTGAACATCGAAGTTGGATAGCACAGGCTCGTAAAGCTTATTCTAAACTAACAACTTACTATCAGTTTCAAGATCTTGGTAGCTTTGAAGAACTATGTCGTTCCGCGCGTAGCCGGACTACATTCCCAGGAGGCGGCAAACGGGTTGAAACTATGATAAAGGGGGATTTATCGAGTCTGTGGTTTTTGGATTCATTAATGAGAGAAAAGAATCTTTTAAAACGTCCTGGGAAGGATGACAACATCAAGATGATTTTCAAATTTATAGCTGCTGAACTTTTTCCCTTGCTGGCCAAAATGTTACCAAAAGATGGTGAGATTGTGAGTTTTGTTGACTACACGGCTAGTCGACAACTGAAGCAATTAGATCTACTCAAGCAGGTGCCACCTGAAAAGATTCCAGCAAGTCTAATTTTTACTTTGGCCGACGACAATGTGGGGTTGTTGCCACAACTAGCTACTGAGTCCTTACATCAACTAATGAGTGAACTTCGTAAAAATGACTGGAAAGGATTTTATACCCGCTATTGGACAATTGGAGATCTAGATCCAACGACTCATTACCTGTCCCGTGCTAGTTGGAATCCCTCTATCACGCCCAAACAGGCTTATGTTGATCAGATCCAACATGTTTGTGGCCCTGATGCAGTTGAATCTACTTTAAAGGCCTTTGCCATCATTGAAAAAATCACATTGGGTTTAGATCAACATGGTTTGGGGTTCGGATTTCCAGTGCCTGAGATGATGATTAAACACTTTAAAAAAGAGGGACTTTCAGATTTGTTGAAACGAGACCGGGAGCTTTACAGGGAAGCTAGAGAGCACATGGAGGAAGCACATCAAAAAAGCTCTCATCAAGGCCGAGCTTATACAGGTTATTTTTTTGCAAGACTTCACTTCGCTGTGCGTTATTTAGATGCTGCTGAAGCTTTTGGTGCTACCGCCCGGGCCTTAAAAATCGGTCGTAAAGAAGAGGCTCTTCAACAAGTGGATCTAGCCTACAAGGCTATTCAAGAAGCCATCCAATCCTATGCTGATGTTGCAAAAGATTATGGGGATTTAGGTGCTGTTGCTCTCTTGAATGAATACTGTTATCGTCCTATCAAACAGAAAAAAAAGGATTTGTTTTTCGGAACAAACTGAATCAAACCTAAAAAAGAAAAATCCAAAAAGTAATCTATATAATGATAAAAAATTTCTCAAATGGAGAATAGATTTAGGAATCAGATTTTATAACTGGGCCACCCACTAACAAAAGTTTTTAGATTTGGAATAAACGCTAGAATAATAATTTACAACACCCTCTACCCAGAAGACCTCATCCCTTTGATTGAAAAAAAATATTTGAGTCCTTGATCACCTTTTGGAAAGTAAATCAATTTTTTCGGAGGGGGTGATATTACTATTGCCATACGCAAAAAAGGGGTGTGCCCCACCCTATGACAATGATTCTTGTGTCACTTCCTGTGTTACCTAAAAAGGTAGATTGACACACTTCTCTGCTACTTCCTGTAGCCAAAAGAAAAAGCCAGTCCCTGTGAAGGCTTGACTGGTGGAGTCTGTGCAACTCTCTGCTTTTCAGGGACAAGTTAAGCCTGCCAAGAAGAACCAGATTAATAGCCTGGGTTTAAGTAAATGAGGGAATAGATTAGGAAGGTAGGGCTAGAGAAGGATCTTCCT
>CAYWYX010000159.1:0-4048 GCA_964462735.1 uncultured Acidobacteriota bacterium
AAACAGAAACAGCTCAAAAAATTATAGCTACTCTGAGAGAACTATCTCCTGAACAAGCCCGTTTCATTGCTTGTTTTGCCTACATTCTGACCAGAGTTGCCCATGCTGATCAACATTTCAGTGTAGAAGAAATTAAAGTTATAAAACGATTGGTAGTTGAGGAAGGTCATCTATCTGAGAAACAAGCAGATATTGTCGTTCAAATAGCCCGATCCCAAAGTTCCTTATTTAGTGGTGTCGAAGATTACATGGTGACAAGGGAGTTTAATAAAATTGCAGACCAAGATCAGAAAATTTCTTTATTACATTGTCTATTTAGGATTTCTGCTGCTAACCAATCTGTATCAAACATTGAAGAGGGATCAATTCGTCAAATAGCCCGTGAACTCAAACTTCGTCATCAAGATTTTATCTCAGCTAGACTGCATTTTAAAGAATACCTAGCTCTATTAAAAGATAAGTCATAGATATCTATGGTAAATGTTGGAACAAGTACTTTTTATGAGTAAAAATCTATTATCTACTAACTCTAGCACTGCTTCCTTTCATTACCTTTTCAACTTCAGAAATAGTTACCATAGAAGTATCCCCTGGAGTAGTCATAGCTAAAGCACCGTGTGCCGCTCCACAATCAACTGCCCATTTAGCACCCTTGTCCATTAGAAAACCATAAATCAATCCAGAAGCAAAAGAATCTCCTCCTCCAACTCTGTCTAAAATTTCTAAATCTTCTCGAAATGCTGCTTGATAAAATTCCCCTTCGGAATAACAAATAGCTCCCCAATCATTAGATGTAGCCGTTTTAGCATTTCTTAACGTCGTAGCCACAACCTTGAAATTAGAAAAAGTATGAACTACTTGTTTAATCATTCGTTTAAAATTCGTGACATCTAATTTAGAAAAATTCTCGTCAGTATTATCAACCGTAAATCCCAAAGATGAAATAAAGTCCTCTTCATTTCCTAACATTACATCGACATATGGAGCAATTTCACGATTTACTTGTTGTGCTTTCTTTTTGCCTCCAATACCTTTCCAAAGTGATTCTCTATAATTTAAATCATAAGAGATTACTGTGCCATACCTTTTAGCTACTTTCATTGCTTCCTTAACAACTAATGGTGAATTTTCAGAAACAGCAGCGTAAATACCACCAGTATGAAACCACCTAACTCCCTCATATCCAAAAATCTTTTCCCAGTCAATATCACCTGGTTTAAGATGAGCCATAGCAGTATTTCCTCGATCTGAACATCCAAGTGCCCCTCTAACTCCAAAACCTCGCTCGGTAAAGTTTAGACCATTACGAATCTGGCGACCAACTCCATCATAGGACAACCACAGTACAAGGGATTGATCAACTCCACCTTGATAAATAAGATCCTGTAAAAGCCGCCCCACTGCATTATCAGCAAAAGCTGTAACAACAGCAGAATCTAGATCAAAACAGCGCTTCAATCCTCGAGCTACATTATATTCACCTCCACCTTCCCAAACTTGAAAAGATCGTGTTGTGGAAATACGACTGAAACCAGGATCCAATCTCAACATAACTTCACCTAGACTTAACTGATCCCAACGACATTCTGATTTTGGTCTAATTTTCAACGTTGACTCCTTTATATTTTTACTGTCAAATTAAAAGAATCCCAACCATAGCTCCAGCTTCCAAAGATTGTTAATGGCTAACACAATCTAGTAATTCAACTAACAATATTTTTTGTTAAATCTTTTCCTGTCATAAAACAGCTGACATTTCAAACTAAGAGAACATAAGATAATTAAATTTTCAGTTAACTTGAAGGTGAGGGCAACTTAATCCTGTCTTTTAAATTAAAAAGGGCTATTTTTATGATATACACTAAATAAACTAAGTAGTAATAAATTCTTGTTTTGAAATAAAATTTTTCTCGAGAAACCCTATGACTAATAAGCTTGATGTACACCCTGCATCTTTAGAAGAAAGGATTCAAATTTACCAAAATATCTTTGAATTTGAATTTTGGAAAATGGCTCCTTCCGTGGAAGAACACGTACAACTTAGACTAAAGTCTACCAAACATAACCGAGCCAAATGGTATGCAGGGTGTTTAAATGGTCAAGTCGTTGTCTCACTTGGATGCTATCCTTTGAGTTATTACTTTAAGGGAGAGGAAATTACTGGAATTTCAATTGGTTCGGTCCATACTTTACCTCTATTTAGACGAAAAGGTTTTGCAAAACAATTAATACTTTGGGTAGAAAAAGAACAAAAACAAAAGGGTGCTAAAATAAGTTCACTGTACTCCGATATTCCCCCACAATACTATTCCAAAATTGGCTATCTTCAATGTCCTTCCTGGGAATCATGGTTAATAGTCAATGACACTAGGACAACCTCAAAGTCTTCTAATTGGAACTTAGAAAAATTTTCGCCAACTAATGTTTTGGAAAAACTTAATCAAATTTACTCTAGCTATCATAACTTTATTTCCTTGGGAATTTCCCGTCCCTTAACTTATTGGGAATTCTTAATTTCAAAACAGCCTAATGATGAATTCTACTGGTTAAAAAAATTTCCAAATCAAAATTTAGGATACGTCAGACTTACTAGAGTTGGTAATGACCTGCAAATAAGTGACTTTGCAGTCAATCAACATCTCTCGGATCTTCTCAAAAAACTGTTTGGACTCATTATTCAGTTCGCAAGAGAAAAAGGGTTCTATAGAGTAGGAGGCTGGCTTCCCGATGAACCAGTAATACGATCATTATTTAAAATACAACCTCGAGCTCATGCCATTACTATGGTTAAATCATTAGGGAAAAATCTCACTATAGAACCGGAACATATTGCCACCGCGGATCACTTTTCCCAAATTGACCATGTGTAATTTCATTTGTTCTTCTATAAATAGAGTTTCATCAGGCTAAATTTTATTAAAGTAAACTATTTAAAATAGCAGGAAGCCAAGCGACAAGAACAGAGAATTACTAAAATCAAACCTAATAGATTTTGATGGAATACCAACTTTGCTAAGCAATTCTAAGGTATACAGTACCGTTTAATTTGATGAGGGGAAATACTATGGGAAAATTAACTAATCTACCATTGATGTCTTCAGTTATAGAAACTATTGGTAATACGCCATTAGTAGAACTACGACAATTATCAAAAGTCCTGAATCTCTCTGGAAAATTATTAGCTAAATTGGAATTTTTTAATCCAGGATTTAGCAAAAAAGATCGGGTTGCTTTAGAGATGATTCAGACAGCTCGAAAAGAAGGTTTGCTAAAACCAGGTCAAACAGTAGTTGAGCTGACTAGTGGTAATACTGGAACTGGACTGGCTATCGTATGCCGTGCTATTGGACACCCTTTTATAGCTGTAATGTCTCGAGGAAATACTATTGAACGTGCTCAAATGATGAGGGCACTGGGCGCAGAAGTTGTACTGGTGGATCAAGCCTCTGGATCACAGCCTCAACAGGTCTCTGGAGCTGATCTTGAGCTAGTTGAACTAGAAACCAAAAGATTAGTCACTAAACATGGAGCATTTCGAGCTAATCAATTTGAACTAATTTCCAATATGCTAGCTCATGAAAGATATACAGGGCCAGAACTTTGGGAACAATCTAAGGGTGCAATTGAAGTTTTTGTTGACTTTGTTGGTTCGGCAGGATCTTTTACCGGAGTAACTCGCTACTTACGAAAGAAAAGCCCAGATATCCGTGCCTATGTCGTAGAACCTGCTGGAGGAGCAGCACTATCTAGAAAAGTTGTAAGCCAAATAAGTCATAAAATTCAAGGGGGTGGCTATGGTATGTCACACCTTTCCCTTCTAGAAAAAAAATTGGTAACAGACTACCTTGAAGTACATGACCAAGAAGCAATAGAAGCAACTCAATTGCTTGCTTCTGAAGAGGGGATTTTTGGAGGGTTCTCTACTGGGGCAAACCTAGCAGCTGCTATTCATCTTTTGAGAACCAAAGAAGTAGGGGCTACAATTGGTTTCTTAGTTTGTGATAGTGGCTTAAAATATCTTAGTACTACACTATTTTCAACACAGGAA
>CAYWYX010000160.1:0-3983 GCA_964462735.1 uncultured Acidobacteriota bacterium
TAAACTAACCGCCAATTATTTGAGGTTGAGATGAGTATACTTGATAAATTTTCTCTTACAGGACGTATTGCTCTTGTGACAGCAGGAGCTGGTCCGTTATTTGGCAGCAGCCTTTCCGAAGGCCTTGCTGAAGCCGGAGCAAAAGTCATTGTAGCCTCTCGCTCCTTAGAAAGAAATCTTCGCTTTGCAGAAAAATTGACAAAACGCGGTTATGATGCACATGGAATGCAATTAGACATTCGTAACAGTGAGTCTATTGAGAAGTTACATTCCCAGATTATAAAAACTTTTGGTCGACTAGATATTCTGGTCAATAGTGCACGACCCCAGGTTGGAGGTGGTTTTGAAACTCAGACTAACGATGATTGGATGGAGAGTGCCAAAGGTGATATGGTTGGTCTTCTGGCTATTTGCAGGGCCTTTCTTCCAGATATGGTAACAAATCAACGTGGCTCTATAATTAATATTTCAAGCATTTATGGAGTTGTAGCTAACGATCCTACTCTTTACGAGGGCACTGACATGAAACCGTCACCCACCTATAATTTTGTAAAAGCAGGGATGATTAACTTTACCCGACATATAGCCAACTATTATGGAAAAAAAGGAATTCGAGCTAACTGTATTTCTCCAGGAGGATATTTAGAGAATCAGGCAGAACCATTTTTAAAAAACTACTGCAAAAGAGTTCCCATCGGACGAATGCTAGACAATGAAGACATTAAAGGAGCTGTTGTATTTCTTGCCTCTGATGCCTCCTCTTATGTAACTGGAGTTAATTTAATGGTCGATGGTGGATTTACTACCTTGTAGCCATTACAACAACCACAAACAGGGAAAAATTATGACTCTAAAAAAATCTGCTCAGTTATTTGAAAAAAATAAAGAGGTACTAGCCGGTGGAGTTAGTAGTGATATCCGTAAGGCTGAACTACCTCACCCCCTCTATTTTGAATCAGGTCAAGGTTCCCGAATAAAAGATATTGATGGAAATGAATATATTGACTATATCCTTGGTCAGGGTCCACTTCTGTTAGGTCATAATCCCCGCCAGGTAATAGATGCAGTCCACGAACAATTAGAGAAAGGTCTCATTTTTGCAGGACAACATCAAGCGGAGGTTGAACTAGCTCAATTAATGACTACTGTAATTCCTTGTGCTGACCGAATTCGGTTTAATAGCACTGGATCTGAAGCTGTGATCACTGCCCTTCGAGTTGCACGAGCTTACCGGGATCGTAATTTAGTAGTAAAATTTGAGGGACAATGGCATGGATGGTATGACAGTCTATTTATATCCACTGCCCCTGATTTGGAAAAAGCTGGGAATCGAAAGAACCCAATCCCCTCTTTACCTAGTAAAGGTCAGGTAGCTAACGCGGCTGACAACTTAATAATAATGCCTTGGAATGATCTTGACGTATTGAAAGAGCTCTTTGAACAGCGAGGCGACGAAATTGCCGCAATACTCACTGAACCAGTCATGTGCAATGCGGGTACGATTCTCCCGAAACCTGGATTTTTAGAAGGATTGCGTCAACTTTGTGATCAATATCAAACAGCTTTAATCTTTGATGAAGTTATCACTGGTTTTCGGCTTTCACTTGGGGGAGCTCAGGAACATTACCAAGTCACCCCAGATATAGCAACTTATGCAAAAGGAATTGCAAGTGGATTCACTCTAAGTGCTGTCGCAGGTAAAGCCCACTTTATGGATTTAATTTCTAGTGGTCAAGTTGTTCATGCTGGTACCTATAATAGCAACCCAATAGTGATAGCGGCAGGGCTAGCTACATTAAAATTTCTTAGGGCGGAAGAAGATAAAATTTACGGTCACCTTAATACGTTAGGAAGCCGTCTCCGCAATGGATTAACCCAATTACTTCAGGATGCTGAAATTCCTTCTATAGTGAGTGGATTGGGACCAGTCGTCCAAGTCAGTCTTACAGATCAAGATGTAATTATTGATTATCGTGATTGGGCTAATCGGGACAATGCAACTTATCAAAAATTGGTTACAGATCTAGTTTTCAAAGGTGTCCGAACTACAGGTCGGGGTAGTTGGTATGTTTCCTATGCACACACCGCGGAAGATATCGACATTACTTTGAACACCTTTAAAGAAGTACTAATAAAGTTTAAACAATGAAACATAATTAAATTGTTCCAGTAAGATTGGCAGAAATCTCAAAACATGTACTACCGTCGCCGACAAATTTTAAAATCTTTTCTTAGCTCTATTGCGTCCCTAGGAGCTCTTAAATATCTTGGTTTTAACCTATTTGCTGGTCCAAAAATAGGGAGAGAATCCCTTTCTAAATTAATAGAACATACTCATCTCAGTGATGGTTTTGACCTAGGGGATGAATGGGAAGGACTCAATCCAGGGTACTGGCGAATTCATAATGGAGTTCTAAGACGAGCAACATCTGCAGTTGGGGACAGAGCAAATAATACAGGCTTTCCCTTTCACTATGAGAACAAACCAGTGCCCCAACAAAAGTTAACAAGGAATTATGATCCATCGTTGCCATTGGGAATCCTCTGGAATCGATACTGGAATCTTTCCGGTGAATATAGCCTATCAATCAAAGCTACAGTAAAAGGGCTAAGTCCTGTGTCGCCTCAGGGAGAGGACAATCCTTCTTGGTCTATGTATCAAGCTGGGTATGGTTTATTTGGTCTCTCTTTTGGCAGCAAAACACAATTTGAAAGTTTTTACCCCTCACAAGAGTCCTCGCCACTATTCATAATTAAAGAAGATGGGACATATGGTCTGATGCGGTTCACCAAATGGGACCCAGAGCCTATCAACAAGAAAACAATTCGCCAAAGCTCTGCACTCAATTTGGGGGACCAAATTAGTCTAAATATTAGAGTTTCTCAAGGAATGGTTAGGGCTCAACTGTCGATCAACGATATAGCTAAACCATTCCTTAAATGGCATGCAAAAAAACATGAGACAGAAGGCTTTTTTGGTTTGGCTGCTCGTGGTTACCTCGACATTACAATTGAAGATATAGCAATTAATCCGGTTTTAAACAAAAAGCTTCATGCCCCTTTAAATGATTGTCATGTATGTTATCCACTTGGAGATACTCTAAAAAAAACGGATAAAGGCTGGAAAGTCCGCTATATGGCACTCTTTAGATCTAGAGGACAAAAAGCCGAAATTCGCATAACAGATAGACCTGATCCTAAAGACGGATGGGAAATAGTTCCAGTTGCAGGATCAGCAGCTATCATTTCTAATGATTTCCGCCGAAATACGGCAGCAATAGACGTAATTCTACCTCAAAGTCCAAACAATAAAACACTCTACTATACGATTTGGAAAGATGGAGTAAATGTAACAGCAGATCCCCGCATTGGCACAGACAGTGTCGGTTCTGGAACAGGTTTAGTTGGAGGTGTTCCTCTAAATGGTAGTTATGTAGGTCGCCTACCAAAACTCGAAGCACCCTATAAAATATGTGGACTTTCTTGTCATGCAATTCATACTTCATCAAAAGCTGACTTGCCAGATTCAGGTAGTGGCGATTGCGCACCCCGCACTCAAGCTGTTCCTTCTAGTACCTGTAACATTTCTCAAGCTTTTTATGTGCATGACCAGCCCTGTTATGGTGCTTTTAAAAACCTTGAAGATTTTAACTATCAGATTATGTTGTGGGAAGATGATGTGTGGTACTTGGAACTTCTTTTCTATCCTCCCTCTACTGATGATGCCTATAAGATAATAACAACAACAATCGCTGGTCCTACAACACGCTGGCAAATGATGCGACATTGGAATGTTTTAAACCCTGGCGACCATGATCATGGTATGGATGACGTAAAGGGACCGGAACAGTTACTAATTCGCACCAGAAGTGGTCTCGGTCAGGACCCGACTTATATGGTTCGTAATTTCCAGATTGTCTCTCACTTAATGACAGGAAAAGAAAATCCATCCGGCAGAGACAATCCGAAGCGCTGGCGAAAAT
>CAYWYX010000161.1:0-3946 GCA_964462735.1 uncultured Acidobacteriota bacterium
AATCTCATTAACTAAATCCAGTGTCGCTTCTTGCTGTTCGTAACTTACCCCCTGGGGAGGATTAATATTGAAGATGGGAACTCCCTTTGGATTAAGCCGTGTTCCTTGGTAGGTGGTTGGAAGATATGCATTTGAATAAAGATCTGTCTGCGGTGTTCTTTTGTCCGGCAGCACCACAAAAGCTGGAAGATTCTGGTTTTCTGTTCCAAGACCATAAGTTATCCATGACCCCAGAGCGGGGCTTGTTCCCGGTCTCTGAACACCTGTATTCATCAAAGTAAAACCTGTAGGGTGACTATTGCTGTCAGTATGAAGTGATCGTACTACCGCAATATCATCCACACACTTAGAAATCTGGGGAAATACCTCAGAAACTTCCATCCCACATTGTCCATATTTAGCAAACTTGAAAGGGCTCCCAACATAGATGCGTTTCTCCATGCTACCGTACTTACGAGTAACAGGCGTGCCGTGATAGCGGGCAAGTGCAGGTTTAGGATCGAAGGTGTCCATCTGACTTGGAGCACCAGCCATAAATAAAAAAATACAGGATTTAGCTTTTGTAGCAAAATGAGGAGGCTTTGGCACTAAAGGATTGGAGGGAGACTGGACGCCACCCATCAGCCCATCCTGATATAGGAGTGAGCTCAATGCAAGCCCTCCTAAACCTCGACCAAATCGGAAAAGTAAATCTCGTCTCCCTAACTCACCCAGTCGAGGGTCAGGTGCTGGTTCAACATTTTGACAGAGGCCTGTTCGCTTTGACATCACCATTTATACCTTTTTGTTAAAGGACTATTTCTGTCCTTCATATCAACTATATATAGTAATCCTACTCCATAAAGATAAATTCATTAACGTTAAATAAAGCTAAACATAAATCTGATAAGGTACCATTATACTTTTTATTATCTCTAACTACAGCAGATTTTTGGTCAGAGTCATTAATAGAAAGATTCGCTGAAATTTTCTTAATGCTAGCCTCATGGATTTGGTTCTTTTCTTGACCCAGAAAGGCTAAACTTTTTTGCTTCTCAGCTAAGGTGGGTTCCCGCTGAAGAGCCAACTGGAAAGCGCGTTGGATTTGGTCTTGAGGAACATTACCTACTTCCTGTTTTATCCGTTGGGCCATTAGTTTACTTTGACGATGAGCCAATGGACCATTAAACAGGGCAAAAACTTGAGGGGTAACCGTGGTAATACTTCTCACTGAACAACTCTGACTAGTATCTGCCCCATCAAACACGGTCATAAATGGAGAAATCAGGGAACGTAGTTGTAACATGTAGATGCTACGTCTCGATCTCTCTTCCTCAGAGTCAGGTTCCCACCAAGTGCTATTTTGTCTCATCAGTTCATCGTTAAAATCAGGGAAAAAACTAGGACCTCCCATCAGTGGATTGAGTTGACCGCTAACAGCCAACATAGAATCTCGTATGACTTCAGATTCTAATCGAATTGACGGCATCTTCCATAAATAATGGTTCTGAGGATCAATTTTTTCTAGTTGTTGAGCGTGTGGATGGTTAACTGATTGACGATAAACACTTGATTGTAGGATCAGTCTGTGCATATTCTTGATACTCCATCCACTCTCAATAAACTTCGTAGCTAGGTGATCTATCAGTGCAGGATGTACCGTTCCCATTCCATTGTTTCCAAAGTCACTAGGGCTAGGTACAAGGCCCTTAGTAAAATGATGTTGCCAAATTCTGTTTACCATTACCCTAGCTGTTAAAGGATTTTCAGCACTTGCAATCCAGTTAGCCATTAGTCGGCGTCTACTACCAGAAAACCCATCTAAGTTAACGGATTCAGGACCATCATGTAAAACTCTAATAAACCCCGGTTCCACAATTCCTTCTTTGAGTTTAGTATTTCCTCCGGTAAGTAGAAAGGTAGTGGGAGCATACATCGTGCTACCCATAGGCTCTTTGGGAACATAAGTAATTGGTTTAAAACGGGTTGGATGGTTCGGATTGATAAAGGGTGTGGTTTGTTTTCCAATTATCCTAAGTTGTTCTTTTTCTTCCTTGGTATAAAGTGATTCCCTGGGAGGGGAGGTATTTTTCAATCCCGAAAGAGCCCAGTCTTTTAAATCTTGGGGACTGGAAAGGACATAATTAAGTTCCCCCTCCGTTCTCTCTTTTAACTTCTTTTTAAATTCTTCTCCCGATTTTTTCCAGTTTGCTAGCTTATCGTCCCATCCTTGGGATTTACGTTTCCAGATCTTTGGATTTAAGTTAGGGAGCTCATATGGCGTAAATGGAACATCCGTTAGCCAAAGTTTACCTGAATTCTGGTTACTGGCTGGAGTAGGTTGATGGGTTGGTGCAAAAAAAGCTTCAATTCGATAAAAGTCTTTATGTAATATCGGATCATACTTATGGTCATGACAGCGTGCACAACCTAGTGTTACTCCAAGAAATACTGATCCAGTTGTATTAACCACATCATTAAGAAAATCTCGTCTTGAGTCCCCAGACCCTTCAATTTGAACTCCTAGACGCATAAATCCAAGAGCAATTTGTCCTTCTGCACCGTATCCTCTATAAGCATCACCCGCTAACTGTTCTTTAATGAAACGATCATATGGACGGTCTTGGTTGAAGGCGCGAATAACATAGTCACGATAACGCCAGATATGAGGCAAGGGATAGTCCAGTCCACCACCAAAAGAATCTGCATATCTCACTAGGTCTAACCAATGTCGCCCCCAGCGTTCACCGTAACGGGGGTTAGCAAGCAGTTTTTCAATTTGATTTTTATAGGCTTTTTCAGAAGGGTCTTCTAAAAATTCTCTCATCTCTTCGGGAGATGGAGGCAACCCAATAAGGTCAAAGTAGAGCCGCCTTAATAGAGCTCGAGGAGAAGCTGGTGGTGCGGAGTGTAATCCTTTTTTCTCCTGCTTGTTCAAGATAAAACCATCAATAGAGGTTTTACCCCAGTTAGTGTTATTTACTTCAGGAATAAAGGGCGGTTGCAATTTAGTCCAGGGCCACTTAAGCTCCTTTTTTTTCTTCTGAGAAGTAACTTTTAATTGGTCAATCCATGCAGCTATAGTTGAAATTTCTTCATTACTAAGAGCATCTCCACTAAGAGGCATTTGTGGTTGTTTTTCCCCTAATAAATATGCAATTAACGGACTATTCTTACTAGATCCTCCTATAACAGAAGGACCGTGAAGAGCTCCTCCTTCTAACAGGGAATCTAAATTCTCCAGAACAAGCCCACTTTGATGTCCCTCAGAATTATGGCAGGTCAGACAATATTTTTCTAACAGCGGCTTGACATCGGATTCGAAAGTCTTAGCTGCTGAGGCACAAAGTACTTCCGAATTGGTTAAAGTACCAAAAATCCAGGTAAAAGATACTATGAAAAAAGTGATCTTAAATTGTCTCATCTTTGTTTTTCCCTAATGACATTTAAAACATATTTAGCGTCACTATCTTGAGAATTCATTAGAAACCTTTAAAATCTAGAAATCGTCTCACAGAACGATCATTGAAAACCAAGCTTGAGTTTAATTTTTAAAATCTTTTTTGTTCATTGAAAGTATACTAAATAAATACATTTAGTAAAAAGAAAAGAAACACTGGAGGGACACATAATTCCAGATTCGTCATTACTATCAGAAAAACCTCATTCATTTTAAATTCATATGAGTTTTTAGAAGAAATCTATCTGAAGGATGAAGACAAAAACTAAAGCTTTGTTCGGCAATAATTTTCATTCTTTAAAAATGTTGAGGTTTTCCATTCAGGTAAAAATAAAAGTTATGAATTTAGGTACAAAAAAAGTTGTTGGCCATTTACCCTTTCAGGAATCCTTGACAGATTCATTAATTAAAAGGTATTTCTAAACAAGTGAAAATAACTTTTAATTAATAGAAATTAATATTCATATAGGATTTATTAATCTATGAATGAAAACTCTCCTACTAACC
>CAYWYX010000162.1:0-3945 GCA_964462735.1 uncultured Acidobacteriota bacterium
CTCATGATGGCTCTGACACTGCTGGGCTTTATTGGTCTAGGAGATCCCTCACAACAGCTACAATTTATCCTCTACATGTATTTTCTGCATAATTGTTTTGCGTCGTTGCAAGATGTGTGTACCGATGCATTGGCCGTTGATGTTTTACCTGCAAATGAACAAGGGCAAATGAATGGTATGATGTGGGGTTCTAAGTTAATTGGTAAGGGAATCGGTGCTTGGGGCCTGTCTCATGTTTTAAATGTCGGAGGCTTAGGGGCTTGTGTGGGCATTCAAGTTCTTTTATTGCTTGCTGTAATGTTGGTTCCACTTTTTGTTTTGGAACGTCAGGGCGAAAGACGGTTCCCTTGGAGTTTTGGTGAGGCAGTTCAAAAGGCCACTATTCCAAGCACTAATCCATGGAAGGTCTTTAAAAGGGTTGTTAAGGCATTTTCTTTAACAACGACTTTTTGTTTCATCTTTTTTGCGTTAACGAAGCTGATAGCCTCTGGAATTAATGAAGTCATGACAAATACGTTGTACACTCAACATCTTAACCCACGATGGACGGATCTGGAATTTTCTACTGCTTCGGGTCTTTACGCCACTTTTCCAATTATTTTAGGGGCTGTCATAGGGGGCTTTCTTGCTGATCGTTTTGGACGTAGGATAATTATAATAATAGGTTTTGGTGGTTATGGTGTTGCCTCCTTGATATATGCAGCATATCCAAATTTATGGAATGAAGCTTGGTTTTCAATGATCTATATTCTCTCCTATGAGACCCTTTCTGCTGTTGGAGCAGTAGGGTTTTTGTCTATGTCAATGAGGATTTCATGGACAACAGCAGCAGCTACGGTATTTACAACCTACATGACGTTATCAAATATATCTCATGTTGTTGGCAACAAGATGGCTGCTTCGGTAAGAGGTTGGTTTATTGATCCGGAATATGGGGAATTATCGAATTTAATTTCTTATGAACTAGCATTTTGGTTTGTGGGGATTACCTCTATTGTTCCCTTATTGTTATTATTTTTTGTTAAACCCAAAGAAGTGGATCAAGCTCGTTTGCTTGAGTCTATTTGAGGAAAATATAGATGAAACCCTTGTCTAGACAGTATCTGATAAAAAATTCTCATGAACTAGTGACCCCAGCCTTAGTTGTTTTCCCTGAAATCATCGAAATGAATATTAAGCGGATGATTAAAATGTGCAGTGATCCCCTAAAGTTGCGTCCCCATGTTAAAACGTACAAAATGGCCGAGGTGGTTAAATTACAGCTCAACCATGGGATTAAGAAGTTTAAAGCGGCAACTTTTGCTGAGAGTGAAATGGTAGCTGAAGCCGGTGCTCAAGATATTCTACTTGCCTATCATATTGTCGGGCCTAATATCAAACGAGCAGTAAATTTTGTTAAGAAATTTCCAGATGTGAATTTTATGGTAATTGCAGACCATATCGAATCTATTTCTGAGTTAAACAAAGCAATGGTTGAAGCTGGAGAAACAATTGAGGTTCTTTTAGATATAGATACAGGTATGCACCGCACAGGTGTGGAGCCCGGTGACCAGGCCTTCAATCTATATAAGCAAATTGATAATAGTCCAGGAGTAAAAGCGGGAGGCTTCCATGTTTATGATGGGCACTTGCATCAATCTGACCGAAAGGATCGTGCGGTTGCAGTTCACCGGGCATTTCAAAAGGTAAGTTTGCTTAGGGATGAGCTAGTCAATGCAGGTTTGAAAGTACCTCGATTAGTTTGTGGGGGTACAGCAACTTTTCCCATCTATGCAGAAATGAATGATCCTTTTGTCGAGTATAGTCCGGGGACTTGTATTTTTCATGATGTTGGATATGGCACTAAGTTTCCTGATCTTCATTTTACTCCGGCAGCTGTCATATTGACTCGTGTCATTAGCTTGCCAGGTCAGGGTCTGGTTACACTGGATTTAGGGTGTAAAGCGGTGGCTTCAGACCCGTTAATGACTAATCGAGTAGTTTTTCCACAGTTGCCAGATGCTGAACTAGTATTACAAAATGAGGAACATCTTGTTATTAAAACGACCCAAGCTTCTCAACTAAAACCTAGTAATGAATTAATTGGAATCCCTTGGCATATTTGTCCAACTACAGCTTTAAATAAAGAAGTAGGGGTAGTCCAAAATAACTATGTTCAGGAATTTTGGAAAGTAGTAGCTCGTGATAGAACCCTGAATATTTGACAGGAAAAATATTTTAAGTAGTTTATTACATTTTTTCTAGCAAATATTGTCAAAGAAACAAATTAAAGGTCTGTTCCATAGACAAGGATTTTATTGTACATGGTAGAATACAATTTTCGACTGTTTCAATGGTTTTAACATTCAAAAACTTGGAGAATACAATGAAGACTGCCCGGCTAACATTATTATTATTGTTGATTCCTTTGGTTTTAGTTGCCAGCGATAAAAAGGTTCCGTCTATTTCTGAGGAAGTGGCACGTCCGGGAGGTGAACTCCCTGGAGCTCCCAAAATCGCACTGGTTAAGATTGCTGACGGTTTTCATGATCCTACTAATGCAGCTAATGCTGGAGATGGGTCAGGTAGAATCTTTGTTGTAGAAAGAGTAGGAAGAATTAGGATTGTTCGCAAGGATAGCAGTGTTCAAAAGAAACCCTTTCTTGATTTAACAAACATAAATCCCCTAGGAAATGATGTTCAAACTGGATTTGTTGAGCAAGGACTGTATTCGGTAGCTTTTCACCCAAAGTTTAAAGAAAACGGCTATTTTTTTGTTCATTATGCATCGCTTCCGTTTAATGGTGATGGTGTCATAGTTCGTTTTCAAGTTGATCCAAACAGTCCCAATGTGATGACTCCTGAGCAAACCAACCAAACTGCGAAGGTTATTCTTCGCATTGAGCAGCCATACTACAATCATAATGGAGGACAGATCGAATTTGGACCAGATGGATATCTTTATGTTGCAAGTGGGGACGGTGGTTGGGAAGGAGATCCTTATGAAGCAGGGCAGGATTTGGGTACATGGTTAGCAAAGATGTTAAGGATAGATGTAGATGTTGAAGATGATTCAATTCCCTATAAGATTCCAGCGGACAACCCATTTGCCCGCGCATCTGATGAACAACTCATGGTTCTATTTGGAATTACTGAAGAGCAGTTTTCAAAAATTAAAACTCGTTCCAGACCTGAGATTTGGGCTTATGGAGTTCGGAACCCCTATGAGTTTTCATTTGATTTAAAGACGGGTGATCTTTTTATTGCTGATGTTGGACAGAATCACTGGGAGGAAATTATCTATCAACCGGCAACAAGCAAAGGTGGTGAAAACTATGGTTGGCCCAGAATGAATGGAAGTAAGTGCCACCCCATGACAGGGCCTGATGACAAGTGCCCACAGGTTGGATTACTACCTGCAGCTGAATATCCCCATGAAATCCCTTATCCTGGAGCAAAACCGCTTACGTCAGGAACTGGTTGCTCTATTGAAGGTCTTGGAGTTGCCAATTATGGAGGAATGAAAGGAGTTTATTTAGTTGGTGATTGGTGTTCTGGACGAGTCTTTGGTTTGGGCTGGGATGGGCGACAGTGGCAACTAGAAGAATTATTACACACGAATCTTCAGTTTACTGCTGGAGGTTATGATGAGGATGGTTATGTTTTAGCAGTTAATTGTGAATGTTTTTATACTGCTGACAAAGGTCCGATGGCTAACCCTCCAGGGTCACTATGGCGAGTAGTCCCAGCAGATAAAGTTCCTGCAGGAGCGGAAACAGCAAGGACTCTTGTTAGTTTAGGGGATAAAGGTAGTTCTGGTCAGGAGATAAAATTTCTTCACTCCTTGGACAATAAACCACTAAAACTGCCTGTTGACGATGTGAGTCAGTCTGCAACAGAATTTTACCAAACTGGAATCAATCCATACAAAGATAACCCAAAGGCTATTGCTACTGGTTCTGATTT
>CAYWYX010000163.1:0-3935 GCA_964462735.1 uncultured Acidobacteriota bacterium
TGTATTAGAAGTGGCCAAAGCATTGAACATTGCAAAAGTTGTCTATACCAGCACGATAGCAGTTTTTTCCGATACAAACGGAGAAAAAGCTAACGAAACTTATTTTCACAAAGGTCCCTGGTTGAGTGAATACGAAAAAACTAAGTGGATTGCACACTACAAAGTTGCCCTACCTTTGGCTCAAACAGGTCTTCCATTAGTCATTGTTCAGCCAGGAGTGGTCTACGGACCTGGAGACAGCAGCGCAATAGGTAAAAGCTTTACAGACTATTTAAGAGGTCAACTACCCATAACTCCTACTAAGACCGCATTTTGTTGGGGACATGTTGAGGATACTGCTAGAGGGCACCTCTTAGCCATGGAAAAAGGTAAACTTTATGAAAGCTATATCATTGCTGGTCCAATTCACAGTTTTAGGGAAGTATTCGAACTTGCAGAAAAAATCTGTGGAATAAAAGCACCTCGCCTACATCCAAGACCCATTACTTTGAAAACTCTATCCTTATTTATGAAACATGTAGAAGGTTTTTTCTCCCTCCCAGCAAAGTATACAGCTGAAAGTCTTAGACTTATGGCTGGAACAACCTATATTGCCAGTAACAAGAAAGCCAAGAAATACCTGGGGTTTAATCCAAGATCCTTGATCCAAGGGCTACGTGAAACTTTAGAATTTGAGATTAACAAACTAAAGATTCCTGTAAAGTTACCCAAAGAAATCCAATAACACCTTCTGGAGCCTAAACACTGCTGAGAGAAAGAAAACCCTGAAATTTATGTGCTATAAACAGTTAGGTCTAAGTTTATGATTAATGTAGCTTAGTAAGGGTCTAGTTAGGACTTCTTGTTGGACAAACAAGTTTTTGATATCTTTATATTTTGAAATAACACTGAGAAAATCCCTAATGTTAATTAGTTTAATAATAGGATCACTAGTCCTAACAGGAAATATCCTAGCCTCTGAATCGACCCTTGATCTGAGTCCGGTTAATTTCCAAAAGGATATTTATCCTCTTCTTAAAAGACGTTGCTTATCCTGTCACAATCAGAAAACACAGGTACATGGCTTAAGACTTGATAGTAAATCTTCTGCTCTTAAAGGAGGCAACTCTGGAACTCCTGCTATTGTACCGGGTAAAAGTTCAGACAGCTTATTGTATCGGTATACTTCTGGTTTGGACCCAGAGATAGTAATGCCACCCACAGGACCTCGGCTATCTCACAAAGAGCTAGAAATGATTAAAGCCTGGATTGATCAGGGCGCAGACTGGGAAATGAATAAAGATGGTTTAGAAACTAACCCCCTTCCTATTGATCACTGGTCTTTTCAACCTATCAGTAATCCTCGTGTCCCAGATGTTAAAAATGGTAGATGGGTAAAAAACTCAATTGATTCATTCATTTTGGCTAAGTTAGAAGCAAAGGGATGGAAACCCTCAAACCCAGCTAAACCTTATCAATTATTACGGAGAATTTATCTCGACTTAATTGGAATTCCTCCAACAATAATGGAACAGAGAGCCTTTTTAAAAAACCCTACCGAGAAAAACTTTGAGACATTGGTCAATGATTTATTGTCCCGCCCTGCTTATGCAGAACGTTGGGCTCGTCATTGGCTTGATTTAGTAAGATACGCTGAGACCAATGGATATGAGCGGGATGCAACCAAACCTAACGCTTGGAAATACCGTGACTATGTCATTCAGTCTTTTGATAAAGATAAACCTTTCAATCGGTTTGTCCTAGAGCAATTAGCTGGAGACGAACTAGCAGATTCCTCTGCAGAAACGCTTGTAGCGACTGGATTTTTTCGTCTTGGTCCTTGGGATGATGAACCAGCTGATCCTTTAACTGACCGTTTTGATCAACTTGACGATATTGTCAGCACTACCTCACAAGTTTTCCTCGGTTTAACTTTGGGATGTGCCCGCTGTCATGACCATAAGTTCGATCCCTTGACAGCAAAAGATTACTACAGCATGGTGGCTTTCTTTAACGGATTGGAGCGTCCACGTTCTGGACGATCAGAAATGGATCTGCCTTTAGGTACTCCTGAACAACTGGAAAAATACAGAACAATTTCCAAAAAAATTGAACAAATAAAACAAAATCTTTTAAAATTGAAAAACCGCCTTCAAAAAATACACCTACAGTCTGGGCAAAGTCATTTGCCAACAGCAGTTGTTCAAGCATTTCTAACAGAAAATAAAACAGGCCGGCGGGATCCTCTAACCTTATCATTCAAAGAACAATTGGAAAAAGAAGTTTCTAATACCCTTTCAGACACAAGTCGCTTAAAGATCAAAAACTTAGAAACAAAAATAAAGGACTTTGAAAGTGCTCGTGGTCAATTGCCTCGTGGCTATTTCATGCATGAACCAAAACCTAATCCACCACCCACTCATATGCTAATCCATGGAAGAGCAACTAATCCTGGACCAGAGGTGTTTCCAGCAGTTCCTTCAATCTTGATAAAGTCAAAATTTCAAATCGAAAGTAGAGGTGAAACGAGTGGGCGACGATTAGCCTTGGCACGATGGTTAACCCACTCTAGCAACCCACTTACAGCAAGAGTCATCGTAAATCGGGTTTGGCAAAAACATTTTGGCTATGGTCTAGTTCGAAGTCCAAACAATTTTGGCTTAATAGGTGAAAAACCCACCCACCCAAGATTACTAGATTGGCTTGCCCATTGGTTTATAAAACAAGGCTGGTCACTAAAAAAATTGCATCGCCTCATTGTAACTAGCCAGAGTTATCAAATGAATAGGCAGTTAAACCCTCATTACATGAAAAAAGACCCGGAAAACCTTCTATTGTGGCGTCTTCCTCGTGTTCGATTAGAGGTTGAAGCCATCAGAGATTCAATGCTAGCTGTTAGTGGGAGACTAAATCGAAAAATGTATGGTCCCAGCATGTTTCCACAGATTTCTGAAGCGGCTTTAGCTGGCCACAGTGATCCAGACACAGTCTGGAAATCTTCCATTGAGGAAGAACGATCCCGTCGAACAATATATGTTTTTCTTAAGCGTTCAATGGTCGTACCTATGTTAGAGGTATTGGACCTATGTGACACAACCAAGACAGCACCCAAACGCATTACAACTAATGTGGCACCGCAGGCCCTAACCCTTTTTAATGGCGAATTTGTAAATCGTCAGGCTCGATATTTAGCTTCTCGTTTGGGCAATGAGGTTGGAGCTAACTGGGAAAGACAAATTAAACGAGCTTTTATCCTAGCATTAGCCCGTCCACCAACATTAAATGAAAAAAAGATTCTCCTAAAGTTTCTAAAAGAAGAAAGCCAGAACCAGTTAAATAACAGTAAAATCTCCTTTGAAAATGCCCGTTCAGCTGCATTAAGGGAGATGTGCCGCGTCATTCTGAATTTAAATGAGTTTGTCTACCCTGACTAAGTTGAACAACAATCATAGTTAACTATTTTTGAGGTAAATTCATGTTCCAAAGATACATACCTAATCCAACGTCCTGTAAGCGGAATCGACGTCAATTTCTTTGGGAAGTTGGTGGAGGCTTTGCTGGTTTGGCCCTAACTGACCTATTGACTCAAGATGGATTTTTTAATCAAATTTTAGCAGCTGAAAAACATGAAAATAAGGAGGAGTATTTTCTAGCT
Organism: uncultured Acidobacteriota bacterium; assembly: GCA_964462735.1. Classification (GTDB taxonomy): domain Bacteria; phylum Acidobacteriota; class Terriglobia; order Versatilivoradales; family Versatilivoraceae; genus JAKUNG01. The sequence goes on from CAYWYX010000163.1 coordinate 3,635, forward strand.
GCAAAGGCTCCACATTTTCAGGTTAAGGCTAAACACGCTGTCTTTCTATTCATGAATGGGGGACCTAGCCAAGTTGACACTTTTGATCCAAAGCCGGCCTTAACAAAGTTCAATGGAACTGTTTATCAAGGCAAAGCAGCAGTCGGCTCAAATAACCGCCCTATTGGGCACTTAATGCAAAGCCCTTTTTCATTTCAAAACTATGGTGAGAGTGGATTGCCCATTAGTAGCTTATTCCCTCACACAGCAAAATTTGCTGATGATTTATGTGTCATCCGTTCCATGCATACAGATACAGCAG
>CAYWYX010000164.1:0-3909 GCA_964462735.1 uncultured Acidobacteriota bacterium
GGTTTTAGGTTTTTAATCTGACGATCTAAAGGAAAAAAAGGACGCTTCATTCGTTTGTAATCGAGATGTTTTACAGAAGCGGGTGTAGGACCTGGTGTATCTACTAGTAATGCACCTTTAGAGATTCCCTTATAAGCAAAGTTGAAGTTCATGGGATTTTTGACCCCGATAAATTTGGCTGATTTGATGTTCATTTCAGCTGCTTCGAACTGTTCACATTTCCAGTCGTAGGTTGGTTTTGACATGATTAATACTTCGAGGTTTCCAATTCGAAAAACGACAGAAGGCCCCATGGAAGCTTCAGTACCCCCATAAAGTCCTCCTGTGTAAATGAACTTGCCATTTATCAATCGTTCTATAGTTCCTTCTACCTCAATAGGGTTGCCCCAACGAGAGTCTAACTTGTGGCCAAGTAGTAATTTTACATTTTTTCCAATACCTACCTCCGAGCAAAAATGGGCAGCTTCAGGGTCAACGACTGTTAGCAGGCTCAGATCCGTAACACCGATCTGAAGCATCTCTTTAAGAAGGGCAATACTATCTCCAGAGGCACCTCCTCCTGTACAATCTGCAGTATCAATGAGGAGTACAGGACCACCGTTTATTTTCTGGCCAATTTGAATAGCCTCCGTCACTGTTTTCATTTTACATTCTAATTCATAACGCAGGGACCAATATTCTTTGGCTAATTTGGTAGCTAGGTATCTTGACTCATCAGGTTCATTATTTGTTATTACCAAACCACCAGAACCAAGATTAGGCAGGTCATTGTAGGGATGAACTCCAAAGATAGAGGCTGATAGAACCGTAGGTTTTTTTTCAAGTTGTCTAGCATGTTGGGTAAGTTTAGCCATGGGAGCATTGCCATATGTCATTCCGTTTATCCCTCCTACTAGGACTGGAACCTTGGCCATGGCCGAGGTTAGTTTAGCGTTAGTTTGAACTGAATAGAGAAATAAATTAGCAGCTCTTTCACCTGTGCAAAAAGTGTCATCATGAGGATAATGGGAAAATGCAATGAGGCCATTAGCTTGCTGAACCATACGTTTGGTGACATGAGCATGCATGTCTAAGGTAGTGATTACGGGAACCCGTGGGCCAACGATTTGACGAACAGAGTTTAAAATATCTCCTTCTGGATCATCTTCTGAGATGGTAGTCATAGAACCGTGAAGTGATAACAGTACTCCATCAACTGGATAAACCTCTTTTAGTGCAGATAGCAAAAGATTTTTGAGAAACTGATAACAGTGATCAGTACTTGGGCCCCCAGAGACACAACGTGCTACTACCAATGGAACTGTCTGAATATTATTTTTGATACAGGTGGCCAGTATTCCAGCTGTTTCACAATCGGTTCCAAAGAGCTGAAAGAGCTCAGGTCCTTTATGGATATATGTGTTTTTCCATAAATCAAGATTTGTTTGAGTAGTTAAAAACTGGCTAGTTTCTTGAAAGATTCCACCTATGGCAACACGTAAGTTAGATTTATTAGAAGTCAACCAGTATGTCCAAAGTGATGGAAAGTTTAGTGAAATGTCAATTTAGTGATCTAGATTAATCAAACTGTAAGTGCTAAAAGGGTTCTCTGAATACCCAATGGTTCTTGCCAAAAGACATGTCAGAATATGCACCGGGCGGCAAGGAAATTTCAGATGGCAGAGTCAGTTGTCTAACAACGGATTCATTGATGGTAATTCCCAATCCGGGACTTGGTGGTAAAGATATTAAGCCATCTTTTATTGTGAAAGGCTCAATTAAAAGATTATCAATGAAGGGATTACCTGTCCTGTCTACCTCTACGGTCAACCCATTTGGCAGTGCAGAGATTACGTGCATATTTGCAGTTAAAGCTACTGCGTCACTCCAGGTGTGTGTTGCAGTTTGACATTTGTGTTGATTCGCTAACTGACCAATTCGATAACATTCAGTGATTCCACCAGCACGACAAGAATCTGGTTGGACGATATCTAATGCTCCTGCCCGTAGCATTTCTCTGAATCCTTGGACACCAAATTCGTTTTCTCCAGCAGCCAAAGGCACTTGGCAACTCTTTCTAAGTTGTACATAATCATCAATATTTTCAGGTTCAAACGGTTCTTCATACCAAAAAACATTATGTTCTTTAAAACTTTTTCCAAGTTGTTCTGCTACTTTTAGGCTATAACGCATCGAGGCATCAACAATAATGTCTATTTTAGGTCCAACTGCTTTTCGAACAGTTTTTAGGGCTGCAATATCATATTCCTCATTTTTACCAAGGCGCATTTTTACTCTGCGAAAACCTTTGTCTACATAGCCTCCCGCTTCTTCAAAAAGAGAGTCTAAAGAGTCATTCCATACAAGTGCACTTGCATAGGCTGGTATTTTATTTCTCGATCCTCCAAGTAGTTCATAAACTGGCTTTCCTAGGTCTTTTCCGCGAAGGTCCCAAAAGGCAGTATCTAATGCTCCTATAGCTGAAATTGCAACTCCTTTTCTTCCATACCAGCGAGTAGCTTGATACATTATTTCCCATAGGGATTCAACATCCCTAGGGTCCTCTCCAAGTAGAAGTGGTCGAAGGTGTCCTTCAATTACAATTCTTAGCAATTCTGGATGACTATAAGCCGAGCCAAGGCCAAGTAGTCTATTATTAGTTTCTACTTGGACTAGAGTAGTAAGGCGACCAGTAATACTTCCACCAGCATAAGCCATGCGTTTTTCATTTGGGATTTTATATAGGAGGTTGATCACCTTAATATCTTCAATATTCATTGTAGCCCTTAAGAATGCGCTAAAAGTTTGTATTAATTAAAAAGTAACAAGGCCCTCTACCTAAACAATACAGCATAGAATTTCTCAATGAAAAGGTAAGGAGTGTTTCTTCTTGAAGACCAAAATCAAAATCTGGTTAGAAAAAAATGCAAAAGAGAGTATCTTTTCAATAGCAATTCGACTTTACTTCAACATAAATTTTTGAACACGCCAATTGCCTACCTCTGCAACATAAAGTTCACCAGTTTTACTTATGGCTAAGTGATGACTAAAGTAAAGCTCACCAGGTTGTTTGCCTGCTTTTCCTAAAGTTCCTAGAATACGACCTTGGAGGTCTAATTTTAAGATCCTGTTCTTGTATCCGTCACACATAAAAAGATGTTGATCAGAGCTAACATAGAGTCCCCAAGGAGAACCTAGGTGAGTCCATTGTTTTAAAAACTTTCCATTTTCATCAAAGATTTGAATCCGATGATTCTCCCTATCACCGACATATACTTTTCCTTCATGATCAACAGCAATTGTGTGTGGGGCATTAAATTCACCGGTGCCCTTACCCTTCTTTCCCCAGGAATGTAGGTACTTGCCTTTTTTTGAATATTTTACAACTCTAGAATTTCCATATCCATCTGTTATATAGACTTCACCTTTAAGCCCGAAAGCGACATGAGTTGGTTGATTAAAGGTGTCATTTGTTTCTCCAGAAGTATCTTTACGGCCTAAAACCATAAGGGTCCGTCCTTGAGAACTAAATTTAATTACTGTATGTGAACCGATGTCGGTAACCCAGACATTATCGTGACTGTCAACGGCAAGACCATGTGGTGAGCTTAATATGCCATCTCCCCAAGATCGAAGAAATTTTCCCTCGGCGTCAAAACACATAACTGTTTGAGGTCCTCGATGATAAACATAAACATTATTTTTTGAATCAACTCCTATGCCAGTGGTGGGTCCAAAGTTTTTACCTGGAGGGAGTTGGGGCCAATTAGGGATTAAATGGGCTAAAAGGTCTGGAGAAACCTCAGCTTTTACTAGGGGATTAAATATAAGCAGTAAAACTAAGGACAACAAAAAAATCATTAAGTTACGGGTGGTCATTATAATTTCCTTTTTTCTATGAATTATTATTTACTTTAAAGGATTTGACAC
>CAYWYX010000165.1:0-3903 GCA_964462735.1 uncultured Acidobacteriota bacterium
ATTCCTCCCCCTGCCATCCAAGTTGTAAAACCATAGGGATTATGATCTCGCCCCATCTTACCTTGATTAATTGGCGTCCTGCCAAACTCCCCAGTCCAGACCAGAATTGTACTCTCCAATAATCCTCGCTGTTTAAGATCAGCAAGCAACCCAGCAATGGGCCTATCAATCTGTGCAGAACTAGTTACATGTAACTGGTCATTTTCAGTGTGTCCATCCCAACCAGACTTATATAACTGAATAAACCTAACCCCTCTTTCAACCATTCGCCGAGCAAGCAAACACATTCGTCCAAATTTGGCAGTGTGTTCTGAATTTAATCCGTACATATCCTGTATGTGTGCTGGCTCATTTGAGATATTAATCAACTCCGGACCAGCAGTTTGCATTCGAAATGCTAACTCATAGTTATTCAAGCGTGCCGCTAATCGGGAATCATCTTGTCGCTCATCCAATAAATACCGACGATTCCAAAGATTAACCTGATTCAAAACTTTCTGTTGATTATTCACATCAATCTGGGGTTCTAGGTTTCTTAAGGGGGAACCTTCAGCCCTCACAAATGTCCCTTGGTAAGCTGCTGGCAAAAAACCAGAACTGTAAACAGCTTTAGTTGACACTCCAGAACCTTCTGACATCGCTATATATGCAGGCAGATTCTCAGTTTCACTTCCTAAACCGTATACCACCCAAGACCCTACACTGGGATGCCCAAGCTGTATAGAGCCAGTTAGCATATGGCTCATAGCCGGCCCATGAATAAAGGACTCATGATGACAGGATCGGATCACTGCTAAATCATCAGCATACTGACCAACGTTCCTAAAGAGGTCAGAAATTTCTAATCCCGACTGACCATATTTTTTAAAAGTACGACGGGAAGCCATCAACTTCATTTCACCAACTTTAACAAACTGTAATTGGAGATCTTTAGTCGTAAAACTTGGGGGAATAGGTTGACCATCTAAACGTGTTAAAAGGGGTTTTGGATCGAAGGTATCCATTTGACTAGGGCCCCCTTTCATATACAAGCATATAACACTCTTCCCTTTTGCTTTAAAATGGGGCGGTTTCGCCATTAAGGGTCTATCCAATCTAGAAGTTGCCAAACCTTTTTCGCAATCCAACAGATAATTTAGGGCCAATCCTCCAAAACCTAGCCCAGATTTAAAAAGAAACTTTCTTCGGGTCTCCATTGCATTTTCAAAAGATCCGTAGTTATTATTCATAACGTTCCTTTCTGCCATTATCATTATTAGTCAACATATGAAAACTCACTTAAATTGAAAATTGCCAAACAAAGTTGTGACAACGCTTCAGATCTAGCCACTCCCATCTGAGCAAGTGAGTGAGTTTTATTTGCCTCTAGTTCACCCTGAGTCAGACTTTTGAGTAAATTCATCGCCTCTAGTTTCTCCAACTGGTTAGGATCTCGACCAAGAGCTAAACGCCAAGCTTTCCGGACCCATACATCAGGATTATCTCCATTTTCTCTTACCAATCGCTGTGCAAATTCTTTTGCTTGACCAACAATCATCTTATTATTCATAAAAAATAATGCCTGAGGAGGTACTGTGGTTACCTCCCTGACAGAGCAGCTTACTGCCGGATCAGGTGTGTCAAAAGTTTCAAACATTGGAAACCCGAAATTGCGTTGCACCATAATATAAATAGCACGTCTATTTAAATCACTATTTTCCAGCTCAACTGGTATTTTAACCCAATTCTTTCCCGCCTGACCTTCGACTGGAGGGCAAAATGACCTTCCCCCTATTTCCAAAGTAAGAGTTCCGGCTACAGAATGTATGGAATCCCATAAAGCCTCAGCCTCAAGACGCTTTCTTTTCATTCGCCACCAGTAGAGATTTGCAGGATCAACAGCTGAATTTTTTGGGTTTGAGAATCTACTTGTTCTTTGATAGGTATTAGAAAGCATAATCAAACGATGCATAGACTTGAGACTCCAACCTGTTGCTACAAACTCTGTTGCAAGCCAGTCTAATAACTTTGGATGGGTTGGTCTCTGTCCCATTTGACCAAAGTCATTAGGTGTGGAAACAAGTCCAGTACCAAAATGCCATTGCCATAGCCGATTTACCATCACTCTTGCTGTCAATGGGTGGTCAGGTTGACTTAACCACAGGGCTAACTTAGATCTGGAACGCTGCAGCACTAAAGGAACTGAGGATTCTTGGAAATTATAGTTGGCAGCCAAGACTCTTGGCACACCTGCATTAACTCTTTCTACATTTTTCCCAAGATCTCCTCGTTCTAGAATATAAACCTCCGGGATTAGTTCAGGATCCCTATTTCGAAAAACCCTAGCTTTGGGAACATCAAAAAGAGCATCAAAATGTACCTGATGGGAAGGTTCTGTCGTTGGAATCTTGACAACTGATAATGCAATCTGCTCGAGAAGTTCAGTCCTGTATTCTTTTTCATTTACATTAAGATGTTCTGACAAATTTAAGAGGGTCTTACCAATGGGGTCACCCAATTTTTTAAAGGCTTTCAACAATGGCCTAATAATTCGTTCCTGTTCAGGAGTTCGATCATCTTCTGGGGTGTCATAGGCTTTAACTACTTCTTCTGAGTATTCATTCTTTTTTGCTTGAAAAACTCTTTTACTAACAGCCTCTTCTAGCCTGCGATAAGCCCACCTTAATTCAGATAATGTTACGAATTTAGAATAGAACTCAGCCCGATGAAACATAGACATCTTGGTGACAACAGGAATTTCATCCATGTGACTTTCTGCAAATATTGCTTGGAATTGATAATAATCCCGTTGAGACAATGGATCAAATTTATGATCATGACACCGGGCACACCCTAAAGTCAGTCCCATAAATGCTGAGGCAGTAGTGTCAACCCAATCAGTCAGGACTTGATTAAGTTCAACCTTAACATCTAACTTTGACTCCCCAGTTAAGGGCACCAGGCCATAAAGCCCTGTTCCTACTCGAGCTTCTAATTGCCTTAGTTTTTCAATTGAAACCGCAGCTGTTCCTTCTAAATCAAGCGTGTTGGGCCACAACTCATCAGCTGCAATCTGTTCTTGCATGAATCTGTCGTACGGTTTATCTTCGTTGAATGACTTAATAACATAATCTCGGTATCGCCAGGCATCAGGGAAAAATTCGTCCGTTTCAAAACCTGCAGAATCAGCATATCTAACGACATCTAACCAATGACGGGCCCACCTTTCTCCATACTGGGGAGAGTCTAACAATTCATTCACAACCGTTTCGAATGCTTCTACAGAATCATCGTTAAGAAAGGATTCGATTTTTTCAGGTGAAGGTGGAAGACCAATCAAATCAAAATAGGCTCTCCGAATTAAAATTGATTTTTCAGCTGGAGGAGCCTTCACAAGTCCTTTAGCTTGAAGCCTACTTTCAACAAAAGCATCAATTGGATTACCTGTCCATCTCTGACCATTTATCATGGGGACAGCATACCTTTGGGGCTTTTTAAAAGCCCACCATGAAGGTTCTGTCTGATTTTGGGAAAACTCAGAATTATTAAGCCAGGACCTATCAGAATTAATCCATTCTTTCAAAATAATAAGATCGTCATTAGAAAGTTTTGGACTTTCGGGAGGCATTTTAAAATCATTCTGATGAGATACAGCCAGAAACAAAAGACTCTGATCAGCCTCACCAATAACCACAGCAGGACCTCTAGATCCGCCTTTTAACATTGTCTTTTTCGTCCTTAGATCTAGCCCTGACATTTGAGCAACACCATGGCAGACAGTACATTCTCGCTTAAGAATAGTTTGGGCAGATTCATCTAATGAAGGTTTATCCTGAGAAAAGCTCCCGTAATTCCCCCATAAAATACTACCTAAAATGAAAAGAGCAACTCGATTTTTTATCATCAAAACATCCTTAGACGCTT
>CAYWYX010000166.1:0-1879 GCA_964462735.1 uncultured Acidobacteriota bacterium
AAGAAATTACAGGTATGGATGCAGTTAGCCTCCAACCACCCGCTGGAGCTAGTGGGGAGTTAACAGGCGTCCTAATACTTCGATCTTTTCTAGAAGATAAAGGAGATCATCGTAAGAAAGTTTTAATTCCTGATTCAGCTCATGGAACAAATCCAGCTAGCGCAGCAATAGCAGGATATTCAGTGCAAACACTAGTTTCTGATAAATATGGGTGCTTAAATGTAAATGCCTTGGAAGAGGAGATGAATGATGATGTTGCTGCTTTAATGTTAACTAATCCAAATACTTTAGGGATCTTTGAACCTAATATAGAAAAAATTAGTCAGGTGGTTCACGAACGCGGCGGCTTAGTTTATATGGATGGTGCTAACTTAAACGCTTTAATGGGTATTGCGCGGCCAGGAGACTTCGGTGTTGACCTGTTACATATGAACCTCCACAAAACATTTTCTACTCCACACGGAGGAGGAGGTCCGGGATCTGGTCCTGTAGCTGTTAAAAGTTTTCTCGAGCCTTACTTACCGATACCTAAAATTAGTAAAACTTCTCCGCAAGATTTTGTTTTCAATTATGATTGTCCAAAATCTATTGGAAAAATTAAGGCATTTTATGGAAACTTTGGAACACTGATAAGGGCTTTAGCATATATTTTAGCTAACGGGTCAGAGGGACTGAAGAGGGCGAGCTCTACAGCAATTTTAAATGCTAATTATATAAGACATCACCTTAAAGACACTTACGATTTGCCCTATCAAAAGCCTGTTTTGCATGAAGTTGTATTTTCTAGTAAAAATCAGGCTGCAAATGGTGTCAGTGTAATGGATATTGCTAAGCGTCTTATGGATTATGGTTTTCATCCTCCAACGGTAGCTTTTCCATTAATCGTTCAAGGTGCGCTTATGATTGAACCAACAGAAACAGAAAATAGACAGGAACTAGATCTTTTTATTAAGGCGATGAAAGCCATTTCAATAGAGGCGAAAAATGATCCGAATCTTTTAATGAATGCACCTCATTTAACTAGAATTAAACGTTTAGATGAAGTAAGGGCAGCACGCAATCCTATCCTGCGATGGAAAGGTACAAAAACTGGAGTGGAATAAGATTATTCTTGACAAGGAGGGTTGCTCGAATCTATAAATGTCGGTTCGTTGGGTCTTTTTCTATCCGTCAACCCTCCTGACAACTTTTTATTTAATAAGGAGAAATACTAATGAGCTTTAAACCGTTACAAGATCGAATTTTAGTACAAAGATTGGATGCTACAGACAACGCAAAAAGTGGAATCATTATTCCCGACACTGCCCAAGAAAAACCACAAGAAGGAATGGTAATTGCAATTGGTCGAGGGAAACTTCTTGAATCTGGGGAAAGACTCCCGATGAACATAAAGGTTGGAGATCATGTTGTTTTTGCAACCTACTCGGGATCTGAGATTAAGTTAGGGGATAATGATTACATAATTATGCGGGAAGAAGATGTTTTAGCTCTCCTTGAGAGTACTAGTTCAAAAAAAAGTAGTTCAAAAAAAGGTAGTTCAAAAAAAAGTCGAAAAAAATAGCAACCTTATAGATTTCTACTTCGTTAAGAATTGCTAATTTTCCCACAGATCTAAGTGCTGTTTATAAGGTCGGTAATCTATAAGTTAAAATATTGCCGACCTAAGAGAAACTGTTCGGCTCTGGCTATTCTGCGTTTACTATAAAATTCTCTAAACCGAATGTAGTAACTAGAATTGTTAGTCTAACCCATGAAAAATTCTAGGCATTCCATTGTGTTGATTGTGGTTTCTATCATCACAAGCTTATTAATATTCATTTTACCGATATGTGGATTCCTTTTTAAGTGTGGCTGCACTTGGATATGGTCTGATGGAGCT
>CAYWYX010000166.1:1979-3878 GCA_964462735.1 uncultured Acidobacteriota bacterium
TCTCCTCCCAGACGTATATTGATGGGGCCGGGGCCTAGTGATGTTGATCCTCTAGTATTGAAAGCTATGGCTGCTCCACTGATAGGACACTTAGATCCCGCCTTTTTGAATCTGATGGATGATATTCAAAAGCTTTTAAGAAAACTCTTTGAGACAAATAATCAACTTACAATTCCTATTTCAGCAACTGGAAGTGCTGGAATGGAATCAGCCTTTGTTAATTTAATCGAGCCTGGTGATTCAGTTACGGTTTGTATCAACGGAGTGTTTGGTGAACGAATGAGTGATATTGTGGTTCGTTCGGGGGGAGTTTTGAGTAGAGTAGAGGCCTCGTGGGGAAAGAGTCTTGATATGAACGCAATTAGGGATAACCTTCTTTTAAACCATCCTAAGATTCTAGCTGTTGTACATGCAGAAACCTCGACTGGCGTTTTAACTCACCTTTCCCAAATTAAGGAAGTCCTTAATGAATTTCCAGAAACTTTATTATTAGTTGACTGTGTAACCTCATTAGGGGGGCATTCTGTTGGTATTGACCAGTTTCGTGTTGATTTTGGATATGGTGGTACTCAAAAATGTATGAGTTGTCCACCAGGCCTTGCTCCAATAACGGTATCAGATAGAGCTATTAAAAGAATTCATAGTCGCAAAAGAAAGGTCCAGAGTTGGTATCTTGATTTAAACATGGTTGAAAATTACTGGGGAAATAGCAGGACATATCATCATACTGCTCCAATATCAATGAACTACGCGCTTTATGAGTCGTTAAGGATTATTCATGAAGAAGGATTAAAGCAGCGGTGGAATCGCCATCATAAAAATCATTTAGCCTTTGTGGCAGGCATTGAAGCAATGGGATTGGAAATGTTAGTTAGATCAAGAGATCGATTGTGGTCGCTTAATACCGTGAAGATTCCAAATGGTATTTCCGATGGAATAGTTCGGACCAAACTCCTTGAAAGATTTGCTATAGAGATCGGGGGAGGCCTTGGACCTTTGAAGGATAAGATATGGAGAGTAGGCTTAATGGGTGCATCATCACAGAAAAAAAATGTTTTACTACTCTTAAATGCCCTTGAAGAGATTCTTGTTGAAGAGGGATTATTACTTGACAAGGGTGCCGGAATTAATGCTGCAGAGAGAATTTATGTTTAGACTACATTTTTAGCCTGAGTAAGTCCTACCAAACCTTAAGCAGATCATCAGAGGCCAAACTCTTCAAAAGATCTGGATCAAATTCAAACATAGATTCCCTATTTGCTAAATTCCAAATAGTCAAATAGATTAGCTTTGAAATTTTTTCCATCTTATCAAAGTTTATCTTTTCAGGAGTATCAGAAGGCTTGTGATAATCCGAATGAAAACCAGTAAAGAAAAAAAGTGCTGGAATCCCTCTTTTAAAGAAAGACCATTGGTCACTTCTCTGGAAAAGTTTTATTGCTTTTAAGTCTGATTGGAATTTAAGATTTAACTTAATATGATAATTATTTTCTTTGATAATGGTCCTAAAACTTGGAACTAAACTTGTTCCCATAACATTCAAAGAATTATTATTTTGCATGCCTTTTTCAGAAGGTAATCCATTAGACACATTAGCCTGATGATGAGCATCTCTACCTATCATGTCCATTTGTAGAAACGCCACAGTCTTATCAAGTGGTACTACAGGGTTCTCAGTGTAGTATTGTGATCCCAAGAGACCTATTTCCTCTCCGGAGAATGCAGCAAAAGCAATAGATCTTCGTGTTTTTAGTTTATTGCTTTGAAAAGCCTCTACCAATTCTAATAATGCGGCAATTCCAGAGGCGTTATCGTCTGCTCCAAAAAATATCTGGTTATTGATCCCCACCCCGATATGATCATAATGACCACCAATTATTACAAATTCATCTTTCAAAT
>CAYWYX010000167.1:0-3876 GCA_964462735.1 uncultured Acidobacteriota bacterium
TAGTAGGTAGAGTTTGTCCAGTCATAGCTGTGCACGACCTTCATTGTAACATTGGAAAAACAATGGTGGAGAATGCTACTGCTCTTATAGTCGAGGATACTTACCCTCATGTAGACATGTCTGAAAGGGGTATGGAAGCTGCTAACATGATAGTTCAAACTATTAGAGGAGAAGTGCGTCCTACTTTAGGTTGGTGTCCTATTCCTCTTTTCTGGTCTGCAGAGAAAATGATTACTTCAGAAAAACCAATGAGCTTAGCCATAGAGCAACTTTTGAAACTTGAGAAGCATCCTGATGTTTTAACAGCCAGTATTGGAGTTGGTTACCAGTGGGCAGATGTGAATTGTGCCGGAGCAGCTACTTTGGTTGTTACTGACGGTGATCCTACATCTGCTCAGAAAAAAGCCGAGGATTTGGCCCAGTGGATCTGGATACGACGAGATTTGTGGCAGCGAGAACTTCTCTCCCCTAGTCAAGCTTTGATCAAAGGAGAAAAAGTAGGTAAATATCCAATCATCTTGGCAGATCAAGCTGACAATTCTGGTGGAGGTGCCCCGAGTGACAGTACAGAGATTCTACGTTTGTTTATTGAACGAAATCTTAAAAACGCAGCTGTTCTTTATGTTGTAGACCCTGAAACCGCTGACAAAGCAACTGAAGCCGGTAAGGGACAAATAGTTGAAGTAGAGGTTGGTGGAAAATCCCATCCTAGGCAAGGGCCCCCAGTACCAATGAGAGCGGAGGTGATTTCTGTTAGCGACGGACGTGTTGTTTATGATGGTCCAATGTTTGCTGGATTAGAGGTTGATCATGGGAAATCGGTGTTGCTTAAGCAAGGTGGAGTTTATGTAGTAGTTATTTCTTTGCCTCATCAACCAGTAGATCTTGCATTCCCACGCAGTCTAGGGTTGGACTGTGGTAGCATGCAGTATCTTTGTGTGAAGTCTACAGGTCACTTTCGTAGTGGTTTTGGCCCTATAGCTGGTTCTATTTTTAATGTTGATGCAGTCGGTATTTTCACTCAAGATTTTAGTAAACTTCCTTTTAAAAGACTAGGAAGGGATATCTATCCAATGCATCCAAAGACCCGTTTTATGATTTGAGTTCAAAGGTGTGTTTTACCCTCTTGTTATCTTGGTAGGTATTTGATAGTTAGATAATCTAGAGTTTTCGGAATTAACCACTATCAATCCTATAGATAAATTAGCTAATTCAAGATATAGTTAGCATAAAGAAATCTTATGGTAATAATTGCAGGTACCGATGTTAATTATAGTTAGTAAATGTAATTTTACTTTGTCTTGATTAAATTATGAATCTTGACCAAATCCGTAATTTCCATGCAGTTGCTGTGTACAAGAGTTTCACAATTGCAGCAGGGAAGCTCTTTCGTACACAACCAGCTATAAGCACTCAAGTTAGAATGCTGGAGGAAGAGCTGGCAGCTAAACTTTTTGACCGGATTGGCAAAAAAGTATTCTTGACACGAGCAGGCGAAGTTCTTTTTTCCTATGCAGAGCGCCTTTTAAGCTTACATGATGAGGCAAAACTTGCGGTTACGGATATTAATACTACTCCAAAGGGAAAAATTGTAATAGGTGCAAATGAGGCTACTTTTCTTTATGTATTACCAGAAATCTTTTCGATATTTAAAGATAAATATCCCAATGTACAGATTAGTATTTATCGTAATTTCACAAAGAAAGTTCTTGAGAAGGTTAAAACCAATCAGTTAGATTTTGGGATTGTAACTCTCCCTGTTTCTGGTGATGAGCTAAATGTTTTGCCAATTTCTAGGGAGGAGATGTGGCTTATAACCGAACCCAATCACCCGTTAAATAAAAAGTTGTCTTGTGGAATAAACGATCTTATCCCGTACCCTTTTATTTTCCATTCGGCAGGAACTACTCGAGAACGTTTAATGAAGCGTTTTGGTGACTTGTGGGACAAGCTTAATATTTCAATGGAATTAGCTAGTATTGAAACTATAAAAAAGTTTGTATCTATTGGAATGGGGATTTCAATTGTTCCAAAGAGTTATGCTGAAAAGGAGCAGGAGGAAGGGGTGCTCTATTTGCAGCCAATAAAAAGCTTAAATCTTATTAGAGAGCTAGGTCTTATCCATAGGAAAAATCGCTATCTCTCTCGAGCGTGTATTACATTTCTTGAAGTTGTAAAGGAATCGATGAACTGTATACCGACTTCTTATTCTAATAATGATTTAGGTTAAACAGATAGAAAATCAGCTATGAATAAAAAACATCAAGAAGATAGTGAGCAGCCAACAGATCAATCTTCTTTAGAAAAACAAAAACAGTCAGATTTCCAGGTAGAGTTTTTTGGACCTACTAAAAAACGAAGTTGGATTTTAGCTGTAGCGGTTGTTTTAACTACGATTATATTGTTGGCTTCTTTAATTTCCTCATCAAAAGTATTCAACCCTTGGTTACCTTGGACTATTGAGTATGCTCAAAAAAGAGTCCCTCAGGGGCCTGATGGAGAGCCGCCTATTGTACTTTTAGAGCTTAGCCAGAGTCAAAGTGAAGAGACAATTACCATAAAAGGAAGAGTAAAAAATCAAAGTGAAGAACAAATTAAAAAACTAATCGCCACACTGACTTTAATTACTGCTTTAGCTCTTCCTGTTGTTGAGGATGTTTCCATTTCACCCGAAGAATTGGATGCTGGAGCCCAAGGCTCCTTTGAGTGGGTAAAACCACTTACAGGGCAAGCAGGTGGTTTGAAACTCAAATTTGGACTTGGTAGTGGTGCAATAGTACAACATAAAGACGAGCGGTTTGAACAAACAGAAAAAGAATCTGAGTCGTTAGAAAATGAATCGTTAGAAAAGAAATTTTGATTGTTTAATTTTTTTTATTGCTTATATTTTGTTCTCCCCTAATGGTGGTTTCTTCATGAAAAGTACCCAACTTAAATTTAAGGGTTGATTACTGCGTATGTCTTTGAGTGAAAGGTTAGACCGGGAATGAACAAGAGAAAAGTGCTGCATAAAAAAATCTTGAATGTTGGTCGACGGCTTCGGGGATTACAGAGAGTAACAAAAGCTTTATTATCCACTAAGCATCCTTTATTAGCCCACCTTATTCCAATTCGTCGTTGTAACCTCTCTTGTACATATTGCAATGAATACGACAATTTTTCTCCTCCTGTTTTAACGAAAGAAATGATAAGACGAGTTGATAATCTAGCAAAACTAGGCACAGCTGTTGTTACTATCAGTGGAGGTGAACCCTTTCTGCACCCTGACTTAGACCTTATTATTGCTCAGATACGTGGGAGGAGGATGCTCTCTGGGGTTATCACAAACGGTTATTTATTGAATGAAAAAAGGATTAAGCAATTGAATAATGTAGGACTTGAATATATGCAAATCAGTATCGACAATGTTAATCCTGATAACGTTTCGAAAAAGAGCTTAAAAGTTCTAGATGCTAAACTTTTGATGTTATCGAAATATGCAGAATTTGACGTAAATATTAATTCAGTCCTAGGCTCTGGAATACGTTTCCCAGACGACGCTTTAACTGTTGCGCGTCGAGCTGTCCATTTAGGATTTTCGAGCACCTTGGGTATCATTCACGATGGTAGTGGACAATTAAGAGCATTATCTGAAAAAGAACGTGGCGTATACCTAGAGATTCAGAAACTAGGGAAGAGGTCTTTTGCGAGATTTAATCGGTTTCAAGAGAATATCTCTTGGGGAAAGGCCAACGACTGGAGATGTAGGGCAGGTAGTCGATATCTCTATGTTTGCGAAGACGGACTAGTACACTACTGTTCCCAACAACTTGGATATCCAGCTATCCCCTTAGAAAATTATACTCAAGAGCATATAGAGAAGGAATTTAACACAGC
>CAYWYX010000168.1:0-1345 GCA_964462735.1 uncultured Acidobacteriota bacterium
AGAATTTCAAAAATACGTTTTAATCTTTCGGTTTGAGAAAGGTTAGTTTGAATCTTGAGAGGTCGTTCCAGAATTTCTCTGACAGTCATTCTAGGATTTAGAGAGGAATATGGATCTTGAAAAATCATTTGTATTAAATGACGGTAGGATTTCATTACTGATTGTTGTAATCCATTTAAATTAATAGATTTGTCACCAATATTTAAATGGATGGTACCTCGAAGGGTAACATCAGGATGAAAAACCCGAATTAAATTAGCAATAGCTCGACCAACTGTAGTTTTTCCAGAACCCGATTCTCCAACAATTCCTAATGTCTCTCCTTCATTTAAAGAAAATGAAATATTGTCGACAGCATTAATTTCTGCAGTCTTCTGACGTAAAAGCCCTCCGTATACAGGAAATCCCACCCCTAGATTATTCACAGAAATTAATGGCTTGGACTTTTTCATCTAAGATTTAAGAAACAGTTAAATTAAAAATGTGAAATAGTTTATTTCATACCTTCATCTGCTAAGTGACAGCGGACCCACTGTTCCGATTGCATCTGTTTTAAATTTGGTTCAATTGTATGACAGTCATCCACAACTTCAGGACATCGGTCAGCAAATCTACACCCTTTAGGAAAATTTTGAAATGAAGGAACATTACCAACAATAGTTTTTAATTTTAACCCTTTATTTTCAACACTAGGAATACTACGGAGTAAGCCTTTTGTATAAGGATGTAGTGGTTTCCTGAAGAGTAGATTTACTGGAGCTATTTCTTGAATTTTCCCCCCGTACATAACTATCACCCGGTGGCAGGTTTCAGCAATTACCGATAGGTCATGTGTTATTAATAAGATAGATGACCTAGTTCGCTCTTTTTGAATTTTCTTCATTAAATCTAAGATCTGAGCTTGAATAGTAACATCAAGTGCTGTAGTTGGTTCATCTGCAATAAGTAGTATTGGTTTGCAAATTAATGCCATTGCTATCATGACTCTTTGTCGCATCCCTCCAGAAAATTGGTGAGGGTAATCCCATAATCTTTTTTTTGCATCGGGAATTCCAACTTGTTCTAGAACCTTGACAGATTCAGCTATAGCCTGTTCTTTGCTATACTTTTTATGATAAATTAGTGGTTCCATGACCTGTTTTCCTATAGGAAAAACAGGATTAAGTGATGTCATTGGCTCTTGAAAAATCATCCCAATTTCCCGGCCCCTTATTTTTCGAATTCCTGAATAATCCAACTGCATAAGGTTAAGGTTATTTAGATAAACGTTACCGGAAGTAATTTTTCCTGTTGGTTCAGGAATGAGGCGAAGAATTGATAAGGCTGTTACAGATTTTCCAGAGCC
>CAYWYX010000168.1:1445-3872 GCA_964462735.1 uncultured Acidobacteriota bacterium
GTAAACATTGCACCTAACGGAAAAACTACTAGATGCCATTTAAATATATTATTCAACCCTTGATTTACAAGTTCACCCCAACTTGGAGTTGGTGGTGGAAGTCCAAAGCCTAAAAAATCAAGTGCAACTAGTGCACCGATAGCTGCAACTAATGAAAAGGGCCCAAAACTGATTATAGGAGTTAATGAATTAGGTAAAATATGCCTAATCATTACTGATAGGCTATTTTCCCCTTGAGAGATCGCTGCAGCAGTATAGTCCCGAGCCTTTTCTCTATAGAACTCCCCCCTTATATAGAAGCTAATGCCTATCCAGCTAAATAAGCCAAGGATAAAAATCAAGATCCAAATATTAGGCCTAAGCATTGAACTAATAATCATGATTGTATATAAAAACGGGAGTCCAGCCCAAATCTCAACAATTCGTTGACCATATAAATCTAATCGTCCACCAAAGAATCCGAGCAATCCGCCTATAATTATTCCGAGGATATAACTCATGCATACAACGGCCATTCCAAAGGTTATAGAGATACGAAATCCATAGATTAATCTTGCAAAAACATCTCTCCCTCGATCATCAGTGCCCATCCAGTGCCTTAAGCTTGGAGGATGGGGTGGAGATCCAGGAAGGGCAGGATCTGTTAATAATGACTCAGTAGGATGAAATGGATAAGGTGGCATAAGAACCCAATTATCGCCATTGGAATCCTTAAAGTTATTTTTTAGCTTACGATATTGTGTTTCTCCAATAGCTCTCTGACCAAAGAAGTTTGCTTGATAAAAATTTCCGAATGCCGGGAAATAATAGCTAGAATGATACTTCACTATTAATGCTCGGTTATTAACCAGTAGGGGAAGTAGAAACGTTGAAAGATAAATAAAAAAAATAATTAAAAAGCTATACCACCCTCTTTTTAATAAGCGAAATTTTCCCCATCTCCTTTTAAGGAGGGAAATAGAGTTAGTCGATTGGTAGTTGGTGTCAGGTTGCATTACTTTTAATATAGCCTTGAATGAGTTAGGTTACTGGAATCTAATTCTTGGATCAGCTATCACGTAAAGTACGTCACTTAAAATATTTCCTAATAGAATTAAAAGGGTGTTAATGACTAAAACTCCCATAACAACAGCATAGTCACGTTCAATGATAGAGGTGTATCCTAGATATCCAATCCCATCGATATTAAAAACTTTCTCAATGAGGTAACTTCCTGCCATCAATATGCCTATGGCATGTCCTAATCCAGTGCACAGGGGAATAAGTGAATTTCGTAAAGCATGGACAAAGATAACGCGTTTTTCCGATAATCCTTTGGCGAAAGCCGTCCTCACATAATCATGTCCTAGATTTTCCATTAATGAATTTTTAGTTAATATGGTGAGGGAAGCAAAACTTCCCATGGCATAAGCTATGACAGGCAACATAGTGTGATGTGCCTGATCAATTATTTTTTCTAGTAAGTTTAACTGTGCCCAATTTTCACTTCGAAAACCTCCTAATGGCACCAAATCAAAAAAGCTTCCTCCTCCCAACATCACAAGGAGAATGGCTCCCAATGCCCATCCAGGAATAGAGTATCCTATAAAAACAACTGAACTAGAAATAAGATCAAAGGAACTACCATGCTTGATAGCCTTAGTTACACCAAGAGGGATACAGACTAAATAAGCTAACAAAAATCCAATAAGGCCAAAGTAGATGCTAATTGGAAAACGGACTGCAATGACACCTACAACAGGGGTGTTGTATTTATAAGATTTTCCTAAATCAAGTTTGATGAGGTCCTTAAGCCATAATAAATAGGCTTTCCAAACAGGTTTATCAAGATGATATTGTTTTTTAAGTTCCTCAAGCACTTCTGGGGGAATAGCAACAGAGCTTCCGTCAGAGTTTGAACCACCTTCACCAATGGCACCTTGTTGACTTTTAACGATCATCTGATCGATAGGTCCACCGGGAACAAAGCGGGTGATTGTAAAAACTAGAAAGGTGATACCAAGTAGTGTAGGTATCATCAACAAAAGACGACGAATGAAATAAGCAACCATATAGATCTTCTAAAACTTTGATCTCTTTCAGAAAACTTATTCTTTTAATTGATTTTTTGTCCAAGCTTTCCAAAAATGATTTTCAACTATGCCTTTAGATAGATTGATTGATCGATCTTTTTTTGCTCTCTTTAACCTATTTTCTTTCTCTGGATCAATCCACCAGCTAAAAAGTAAAGAGTTATAATCATCAGTTCGGCCCCGTCCCCAATGAGGCATATTAAACTTGTTCCAAAATATAACTCGCTGAGATGCACCATACCAGCCGAGAACGTAGGGATGTTGGTTGTAGATAATGCCATCTATTTCACGGATGATTTGTATGCGTTTTTTAACATCGTATTCCTTATCATAAGCTTCGCAAAGTTTATCTACT
>CAYWYX010000169.1:0-3850 GCA_964462735.1 uncultured Acidobacteriota bacterium
AGTTGAACAGGTACTAAAATAATCTGCGGCTAAGTCTTGTTGTTACCCACAATCCTATGGCAAACTTAAGAAAATCAGTTAGAACATAAATAAAATGGTAATTCCAGAAAAGGACCGTTTTGTTAGAAGAAGGGTTTTTAGGAACAAAGTCTAACTGTCGTCCTAGAATAGTCAATTCAGGTGTTATCCAGAACAATAAAATAATTGATAAAATCCACATTCCAATGACTATGATAAATCCAAGTCGATCTGTATGTCCATAACGATAATTACATAGTAGAAGTACGATGACTCCTCCAATAAATACTTGCATTCCTCCCCAAAGCTTAAAATAGAATCTATTAAGTTCTGAAGCTAGAAGACGAAGTAAACTCCGAGTTTCACCATAGGTTATGGATTGGACTATTTTAGAAACTTCTGGACGGTTTAAATTTAGAACTTTATCAACTTCACGAAAATTTTGTGAAGCTATTAACCAAAGAAACAGAGTGCCCATCAACCAGGCACCCATTAGAGAAAATATAGTTGATCTGAACAAGAGTAAATAAGACTTTGACAGTCCTCAGTCAATTTTTTGTATTGCTCTGAAAAATATAAAGATAAATTTATAATCTCAACGAAAATAATAAGAGCTTTTTATTTATTCATTATCTAATTTAAGTGCAGTAGAGTTTACACAATAACGAAGACCTGAAGGTTCTGGACCGTCTTCAAACAAGTGCCCGAGGTGGGCATCACATAGACTGCACAAAATTTCAATTCTTGTCATTCCAAAACTCTTATCAGTTTCAGTTTTGACATTTTCAGTTGCCACTGGCTCCCAAAAACTGGGCCAGCCTGTTCCTGAATCATATTTGGCTGTTGACTGAAAAAGGTCATTTCCACAACAGATGCACTGATAAGTTCCATTTTCTTTTGATTTATTGTACTGACCGGAAAAAGGAATTTCTGTTCCTTTTTCTCGTGTTACATGGTATTGCTGAGCAGTCAATTTTTTGCGCCACTCTTCTTCTTTCTTAATTACTTTTCCAACCATGATCACCTCTTTTTTTGAGACTGAGTAAATTTTTAAAAGTGGTGAGTCTACTGACGAAGAAACTATATTTTTGTTTGAGACTTGATTTTTTTGAGTTAATTTTTGATTGCATCCCGTAGATAATAAGAAAATCGAGCTGATAACAATAATAACTGACCTTAAATAGAACATCGATACCCTCAGATCATTGTACTGGGTAATGATTGAGGATAACATTAGAGACGGTTTGAGTCTATTTTTCTGTTAGTTCTAAACGAAGATCAATAATGTTGCTCTTAATCTTATTTAAAAGATAACCGTTTTTTCTGGCAAAACAGTTGAGTGCACTACATGGAAGCTATAGACTATGCGTGTTAGTACTTTAGAAAGATCTTGTAAAACTCAAAAATTGGCGAAATATATAAAGTTAAGGTAACTAATCGGTTATTGAGTCGTTCTATATGTAAGAGTAGATTGGTAAATTGAAGTTAATATTATAAGGAGTAATTTATTATGGGCACAATTGAGGAACGTGGATATGCTAGTACAGAAGCTTTAGTATCAACAGATTGGGTTGCTGAACATTTAGATGATCCTAATCTTAGGATTGCGGAGTCAAATGAAGATCCCTTACTATATCCTTCAGGACATGTCCCAGGAGCTGTTGAAGTTGATTGGACGAGGGACTTGAATAATCCACTGCGGAGAGACTATTTAGATAAGAACGAATTCGAACTACTGATGAAAAGGATTGGAGTTAAACCTGATACAACAGTTGTGCTATATGGTGACAAAAGTAACTGGTGGGCATGTTATGCCTTTTGGGTTTTCCAGCTATTTGGTCACACTAATGCTAAAATTATGGATGGAGGTCGCCTCAAGTGGGAAAATGAAGGTCGAACGCTTGCTAGGGAGGTACCTAATTATACTCCTACGCAGTATGAGGCTAAAGAGAGAGATGACAGAAAAATTAGGGTTTTCCGTGATCAGGTCCTTGACCATGTTAAGGCCAACCAACCATTGGTTGATGTAAGAAGCCCTGAGGAGTACAGTGGAGAACGTCTTCATATGGAAGCTTATCCAAATGAGGGAGCTCTTCGGGGAGGTCATATTCCTAAGGCAGCTAGTATCCCTTGGGCACGGGCAGCAAACGAAGATGGAACCTTTAAGACGGCTGAAGAACTTAAGAGGATCTATTGCCAGGAAAATAATCTAGGGCTGAACGATGACATAATTGCGTACTGTAGAATTGGTGAACGTAGCAGTCATACTTGGTTCGTTCTTTCCTATCTTCTTGGTTTTAGCAAAGTGAGGAACTATGATGGGAGCTGGACTGAATGGGGTAACCTAGTGAATGTTCCTATTGAAAAATAACATGTCTGAATACCCTAGCAAGTTGGAAGAGCTATTAGAAAATCTTGAACTGACCTATGACAGAGATGAACGGATTCAGATGCTTATTGATATCGCTGATCGATTCAAAGGGGTACCCGATCACATTGCTAGTCGCCCCTATCCAAAATCACATCTTACTCCTGCCTGTGAGTCTGAAGCTTATGTTTGGTCTGAGGTATTGCCAAACCAATCTTTAAGATATCATTTTGCCGTAGAAAACCCTCAGGGGATTTCAGCCAAAGCCCTAGCTGTTATCTTAAATGAAACTCTTTCTGGAGAACCAGTAGTAAGGGTAACTCAGATTCCTACTGAAGTTGTCTATAGAATTTTTGGGAGGGAGCTTTCAATGGGAAAGAATATGGGATTAACCAGTTTGCTTTCAATGGTTCAAGCTTGTGCTCGGAGGTATCGAGATTCTGGTCAAGCTGATAGTAAGGCTATAAATGGTCCCTTAAATGAATAAGAATCCATGTCCATTGAGAATTCCAAAACATTCTAATTGTAATCCTAACTGATAGAAAGTTGGGTAATGGTTGTTTTCCCATTAAAGCATAATTCAACATCTGTTCCCTTTAGGTATTGTCTTTTGTCATAACGACCATTATAGCAAGCCATTTCTCTTTTTTTTATATAGCTTAGAGGAAGAGGAGATGGGTCTAAGGGACAAGATATTACTTCAGGAGCTGGAGATCTAATTTCCCTAAATGGAAAGTTTAGATTAAAGAAAGTACCGGTGGTAAATGAAGCTTCTATAATTTTTTCTAGTAGAGGCTTCAACCAATTGATAGTCAAAGACCAATCAATTGAATGGCCTCTTTTGTGATATTGGGAAATTGCTATTCCAGGAATCCCTAGTATCGCAGCCTCTCGGGTTGCCGCAACTGTTCCAGAATAGTGAACATCCACACCTAAGTTTCCTCCATCATTGATGCCAGCTAGAATAAGGTCAACATCAGGCGCAATTTGATGAAGTCCTATTCGAACACAGTCAGCTGGTGTTCCTGAAATGCGATAGCATTCCTTAGCGTATTGTTCAGTTTTAATCGATTCATTGGTTGTGACTTGGTGACTACAGCCTGAGCGTGGTTGATCAGGTGCAACGACAATCAGTTGTCCCAAATTTTCAGTGGCTCTAATCAATGACCGTAGTCCTATCGCATCATATCCGTCGTCATTGGTGAGAAGTAGCTTCATGGAAATGACTCCTAGGAATATTTATTTATGCAGACAAATTATTTTGACTAACAAACTTTGACAAATTTTTGGTTCAACAACTAAATAAGAATTAGGCAAAAAATTTAGTTGTCTCGGTGTTTCTAGATCTAATTAACTTGACTCCTTTGACTTTGCAATGTTAAAGAGTGTGAATATTAATGGGCGAGTAGCTCAGTTGGGAGAGCGCGGCGTTCGCAATGCCGAGGTCGAGGGTTCGATCCCCTT
>CAYWYX010000170.1:0-2158 GCA_964462735.1 uncultured Acidobacteriota bacterium
GGATCGTTATAGCAAAAGATACTCCTAACTTTATTGCCAATAGAATAGGTGCGTTTGCATTACAACAGATGGTTAAAATTTTAGAGACAGGAGAGTACCAGATTGATGAAATTGATCAACTAACTGGTTTACTAATTGGCCGTCCAAAAAGTGCTACTTTTCGAACCCTAGATTTGGTAGGACTTGATACTTTTGTCCAAGTTAACAAAAATATTTTGGATAATGCTCCAAACGATGAACAGAGAGAAATTTTTAAATCTCCAGAATTTATTGAGCGATTACTTGAACTCAAGTGGCTAGGGCAAAAAAGTGGTCAAGGGTTGTACAAAAAGGATGATTTTGGGCAAATCTTAAGACTTAATCTTCAAGAGTTAACCTACGAACCTTGTACTCATATTAATTATAAATCAGTAACATTAGCAAACAGAATCTCTTCCCTAAAAGACCGTTTAGCTTTCTTGATTGATTTAAATGATCCAGTAGGCACCCTTATCTGGAAGGCTTTGAGTGAAACTATATTATATGCAGCAAATCGTATACCCGAGATCTCTAATAATGTGGTCGATATTGATAATGCTATAAAGTGGGGATTTAATTGGGAGTCTGGACCCTTTGAGTTGTGGGACACACTAGGGCCAGAAAAAATTGCAAACCGAATGGAATCTGAAAAAATGGTTCTTCCAAATATTTTGCAGATGATCCTTCAAACTCCGAGTAAATCGTTTTATTTAAAAAACTTATCAGAGTCTAAATATTTTGACTTTACGTGTAAGGAATATCAAGCAATTCCAGCTAGTATTAACTTTTTAAATCTTAAAAACACGAAAACTTCTAGCAATATAGTTCATAGAAATGAGTCTGCCAGTTTAATTGATGTAGGGCAGGGTGTCATAGTTCTTGAATTTCATTCCAAAATGAATACAATTTCCCGCCAAACACTGAAAATTATTAATCAGAGCATAAAAACTCTTAAATCCAACTTTTTGGGAATGGTTATAGCAAATCAAGGCGCCCATTTTTCTGCTGGAGCAGATTTAAATTACATTCTTAGGGAATCCGAACTGAAAAATTGGGATAACCTTGATGGAATGATCCAAAATTTTCAACAAACGAATCTAATGATTAAATATTCCTCAAAACCAATCTTAGTTGCCCCTTTTGGATTGACCTTAGGTGGAGGATGTGAAATTTCTCTTCATGCTAATCGAATACAGGCCGCTGCAGAATGTTACATGGGTTTGGTTGAATTAGGTGTGGGTTTAATCCCAGCAGCTGGTGGAACCAAAGAAATGATATTAAGATGTTCAGAAGAGGAAAGCGGTCTTAATTACCTCTCCAAAAGGATAAAAACAGCTTTTGGAATCATTGCTGAAGGCAAAGTTTCACAAAGTGCGTCAGAGGCAAGATCGTTAGGATTTTTGCGATCTACTGATCAAATTTCAATTAATGGAGATTCTTTAGTCTCAGATTCGATAAAAACGATCTTGAACATGATTGACCAAGGTTATAACATCCCTTCTCCCATTATTAGTATTCCCGTACTCGGAAGCCCAGCTCTCTCCAATTTGAAGCTTGAAATGCATCAGATGCTCCGTGGAAACTATATTAGCAAGTACGATCTCTTTCTCGGTACTAAACTGGGTTATGTACTCTGTGGTGGTGATTGTCAAAGCCTACAAAATGTATCAGAGGAATATCTACTAGATTTGGAAAGAGAATGTTTTCTGGGGCTTTGTGGAGAGATTAAAAGTCAGGAACGCATTAAGTTTATGTTAAAAAAAGGCAAACCACTAAGAAACTAGAGGCCTTTTAAAAATAGATGAAACTAACTATTAGGATGAGATATGCGTGAAGCAGTAATTATTAGTGCCGCTAGAACTCCCCTGGGAAAGGGAATTAAAGGTACTCTGAGGAATACACGTCCTGATGAACTTGCTAGGTGTGCAATTTCTGCTGCTGTTTCTCGAATCCCTGGTCTAAAAACTGATCAAGTTGACGATGTTATCATTGGATGTGCTATGCCTGAAGGGCCCCAAGGCATGAATGTAGCGCGTATTGCTAGCTTAAGGGCAGGTCTTCCTGTTTCTGTTCCAGCTCTTACTATCAATAGGTTTTGTGGCTCTGGTCTCCAATCTATCGCTTTTGCTGTTAATCAGAT
>CAYWYX010000170.1:2258-3787 GCA_964462735.1 uncultured Acidobacteriota bacterium
CGCTGGTTTAGACAAATCTAGTATTGGCTTAATTGAATTAAATGAAGCTTTTGCTGTTCAAGCTTTAGCTGTTATAAATGAGCTTAACCTAGACCCAAACAAAATTAATGTAAATGGGGGAGCAATATCCTTGGGACATCCATTAGGGTGCACAGGAACAAGATTAACAATAACACTGTTGCACGAAATGAAAAAAAGAAACATTCAATTTGGACTAGTGACTATGTGTGTTGGTGGAGGAATGGGTGTTGCAGCCGTATTTGAGAAACTAAGTTAAAGATCTTGTCCACATTTTCAACCTAACTTAGGTTCAACAAATTATCATTATTCAATATGAAATTTGACGACAACAAACATAATGTGCTAACGTCCTGATCCCTTAGATGTGATTTACTTAATAGGAGGTCTGTTTTATGGCAAGTAATTCCTTACCGGAACATGACGTTAAGGATCTTAGTCTAGCGGCTAAAGGCAAAAAGAGAATTCTTTGGGCTGGGCGCTCGATGCCTGTACTTGAACAAATTCGAAAACGGTTTCTGCAAGAAAGGCCTCTTCAGGACCTTCGAGTTTCTGCTTGTTTGCACGTGACTACTGAGACTGCAAATCTAATGATAGCAATGCGTGATGGAGGAGCAAATATTGTCTTATGTGCATCAAATCCTCTTAGCACACAGGATGATGTGGCTGCTTCTTTGGTAGGAGACTATGGTATTGCTGTTTATGCTATTAAGGGCGAGGACAACTCTACCTACTACTCTCATATTACCTCTGCACTAGATCACAAACCTCAAATTAGTATGGATGATGGAGCTGATTTGGTTTCAACCATTCATTCAAAAAGAACTGAGCTACTTACTGAGATAATTGGTGGTACAGAAGAAACGACTACGGGAGTTATTCGCCTGCGAAGCATGGCTAAAGAAGGTGTATTAAGATTTCCAATCATTTCTGTAAACGATGCTGATACTAAGCACTTATTCGACAATCGTTATGGAACCGGACAATCAACATTAGATGGTATTATTCGGGCTACTAATCTTCTATTAGCTGGACTTAATGTTGTTGTAATAGGCTACGGTTGGTGCGGTAGAGGAGTAGCCAATAGGGCTAGAGGGTTAGGTGCCAAGGTTATTGTTACAGAGGTTGATCCTACTAGAGCAATTGAAGCAGTTATGGATGGATTTCAGGTAATGCCTATGGCAGAAGCAGCAAAAACAGGAGATATTTTTATTACGGTGACAGGTAACAAAGGAGTCCTCCGATCGGAACATTTTAGTGAAATGAAAGACGGGGCGGTGATCTGCAATTCAGGTCATTTTAACGTTGAAATTGATATTCCCGCACTTGAAAAGCTTAGTGAATCACATGAACCAGCCCGTGATTATGTTGAGCAATATTCACTAAAAAATGGACGAAAACTCTTTCTTTTAGCGGAGGGACGACTAATTAATTTGTCAAGTGCAGAAGGGCATCCTGCATCAGTGATGGATATGAGTTTTGCAAACCAGGCCTTGTCAGCAGAATACTTA
>CAYWYX010000171.1:0-3780 GCA_964462735.1 uncultured Acidobacteriota bacterium
CGAAGAATTCAGGACGAAGAGTCCTTATGGCCCTTGAAGCAGAGTTAGGGTTTAAGCAATCTTCAGCCAGAGGAGGCGAACGGGTCGAGCTGCCGCTTAAAGATCGCAGCCTTGGGCTTACTTACGACTGGTTCCGTTAAAAAAACCAGTATACCCGCTCAATGTAGAATAACTTCTACTTTTTGAAATAAAATACCCTAATTTTTTAATAGAGACCAAAATGAAAATTAACTTCAAATATAAGCTACAAATCTTCCTGCCAATATTTCTAACCTTGATTTTTGTCTCAAAAGGACTCCCTCAGAATAGATCAACTGGAATATTGGGTGGGGTGAAGAACATTTCGAAAACAGCGCTAGCAAAGATGCAATTGGGTTCTTATATCTTGCATGCTCGAGATGGCTACTTAAGTAAGGTCTCCGTAGAAAAAACTCTTCTTCCTCAAGATCCTAAGAACCGCCCTCAGGCTGCTAATATCATTAAAACTGCTGAGGATATACTCTATGTCATTCAACCTACAACTGTATCTATTTCCAGCAATGGAGGACGATCTTGGAAAAGTCATAGCGTTCCAGCACTAGAAGGCCATTGGCAGGTTTTAAATGATGGAACATTTATTCGTGTTGACGTTCTTTTAAAAGATGACAAGGGACCCGCAAGAGTTTTCCAATCCTCAGATCACGGAAGATCTTGGAAGTTGTTAAGTACAATTCCCATCCAAGTTCCAAAAAACTATACAGAACGCTTCTCAGTCTATTTTGGCTTAAAGAAACTTTCTGATGATACGCTTTTTTACGGAATGGAAGTTCGGGATATTCAGTTTGAAGGTGAACCCCAGAAATCAGCCATTAAATCGAGAACGACTCGATTGGAATTATACCGTTCTAATGATGGTGGAAAAAAATGGACAGGGTCAATCCCAGTGTGTCAATGGTGTTCAGAGGGAGGAATTGCCCGACTCCCTTCGGGTAATTTATTCGCAACCATTCGGTACCAAAGAGGACGGCTTCCTTCAGATCCGCCTAACATTTTAGATAGCCCCGATGGGGAAAAAATACCCCCCCCTTATCAACATCTTTTTAGCATTGAATCTCAAGATGATGGTTTAACCTGGAAGAATCATCGTCAACTTACCACTGTATTTGGCCAATGTTATGGTTATCCCGCAGTGCAGAGTGATGGAACCGTTGTTGTAATTCATGACACTCGTAGCGGTCCTCTCCCAAATGCGGCCCGAGCCATGATCAGCTATGATGCTGGAAAACACTGGGAAGATGAAGCCTATTACCTTTTCTATGGAAAGGGTACCACTGGATATAGTCAAAGCGTCACTCTTTCAGATGATACGATCGTGACTGTAGGAGGATTCAGTGACTATACAGATCATGACAGAAACAGTCCTCCCTCTTGGACAGGCAATTCTAGATTGATAGTTATCCGGTGGAAACCTAACAAATAGATTTTAGGAAATAACCTCTACTCGCATAGAGTCTAAAACTTGAACCCGTTATATTTTTTCAGAGGGGAATCTCATAATGAAACAATTTTGGTTTAAAGCTAACGTGCTTCAAAGCAAACAACCTATAGAGCGACTAATTCTACTAGCCAGCTTTCTTTTTTTAGTTGTCTATGGATTTTCTGTCCAACCTGAAAAGGTTAAAGCCATCGAAATTGGCAAACATAATGTTGATCTTCTCCTAGGCGGCAAAGAGTCTGATGGTATTATCGGTGATTTTGTGTTGCGCAACGACAAGATACAGCTGCTTGTTGGGGGAAATCTACCTCTGAGAAGACCTAACATGACCGTGGAGAAGGCCTTTGAGACTCCTGGTTCTATTTATGACCTCGATTTAACAGGTGAAAGTAATGACCAGCTTACCATCTTTCGGCCAGGGGAACTTGGTGGTCCTCTATCTTCTATCCAGATTACCAATCCCGGGAGAAAGGGAATTGCTACACTCACAGCTATTAGGACAGCTGCTAAAGGAAATGGACTCTATATTAAACACGAATATGAAGTACAAGTTAATCAACCATACGTAAAGATTACTTCAACATATCACAACCAATTTGGTGAAGAAAAAACCATAAGACCTAGGGCAGCTTGGAAACAATTTTCTCAAACTTGGGATTTTGAGACTATCCAAGTTGGAGATAGTATTGATCCCTATGACAAACGTTCCTATGCTTGGGCAGCATTGGATGCTAGTAAAAAAAGACCTCATTTACTGGCTTCCCCACTTCCAGAAACCTATGAACTCCCATCGGGTAAGAAAAAACATTTTGTTGTAGCCTTGACTGTTGATAGATCTCCCCTGGCTGCTTATGGAATTTTAGCAAGTCTTGGGAAAAAATCTGGCAAAGTGATTGGTTCTGCTGTTGATCCCACTGGAAAACCCGCAATCCATGCTCGCGTTGAAGTTAATGTGAAAAATCAAAAAATACCTGTATATCCTGATGACCAGGGGAATTTTGAATTTCAACTCCCTATTGGAGAATATCAGACTCAAGTCGTGGATATCGGTCGAGAAAATACTACTGCTACCGCCCAAACTATCAATCTCAATAACAAGCGTACGACTCAGCTTAACTTCAAACTACCAAAAGCTTCTTCCATACAGTTTGACATACGAGACGAAGATAAAAATCCTTCACCGTGCAAAGTACAATTCATTGGTCAGAAAGGAACTCCTACTCCTAACTTTGGTCCTCCCATACGAGCGCGGGGTGGTGATCATCAGTACCATTCACACAATGGCCAATTTACTCAGCAAGTACCCCCGGGTAATTATCTGTTACGAATTACCCGGGGGCCAGAGTTTGACCTATTAGAAAAACTTATAGAAGTGGACATAGGCCAATCGGTCAAGGTGACAGGAATACTTCGACGTACTGTGGATACGCAAGGTTGGATTAGCACAGATTACCACTCACATGCTACTCCAAGTGGAGATAATTACTGCAATGTCAATGATCGCATCATGAATTTAGTAGCCGAAAACATTGAATTTGCTCCTACCACGGAACATAATCGCCTCTATGATTGGCAACCAAACATAGACCAACTTGGCGTTGGAACTCATTTAAAAACAATCATTGGTCTAGAACATACCGGCAGCGGGCAACACCTAAATTCATTTCCTCTAAAATATTTTCCTTACAAACAAGATGGAGGTGCCCCACGTTGGCAGTATGATCCCAGATTGAATGCTATTGTTCTTCGCAATGCTTTTGGAGGAGACACCGATCGTTGGGTTCAAATTAACCATCCTCAAATGGGAATTGTCTTCAATGATCGCAACCGAGACCAGATTGCAGACGGCGGTTTTTCAGGGTTTGAAAATCTAATCGATGCTGGAGAGTTTTGGAGCGACCAGATTTTAAATCCAAAACCCATAATAAAAATACAAAGAAAAAATCAAACTCAAGAAGTTAGGAATCGAACCTTTAGTTGGCTACAACTTCTAAATCAAGGCCGGTTCATCTGGTGTGTTGCAGTCAGTGATGCTCACGAGGTTTTTTCAAGTTCTCAGGGTTCCTGGCGGACATATGTTAGTAGTTCCACTGACCAACCAAGTGAAATAAATTCCCAGGAAATTATTCGGAACTCAAAAGCTGGTCGTATGATGATTACTAATGGACCATTCCTGAGGGTTAAAACAAAAGATGGCATGCCGATCGGTTCCCAAGTCTGATCAGGTAATACAATCGATTTAGAAATACAAGTGCAAAATCGTAATTGGATGCAAATCGACAGAGACCAAATTCTTGTCAGTGGAC
>CAYWYX010000172.1:0-3778 GCA_964462735.1 uncultured Acidobacteriota bacterium
CCAGCTTTAACCATTTCAGTAGCTGCTAAAGTAGAATCTTTAGGGTCTCCAGTTATTGAAATGTTAACTGGAGAGATTTGTAAAGAGGTTCCTCCTAACTTTTGGTATGCCTTTTGGCATATGCCAGCTGGTTCTGGCATAAATAAAACTTGTTTTACGCCAGTTACTTCGAGGCCACGGAAAAGACGGGCAGTTAGGGCAGCTTTTTCCTGATTAGAGACTACCCAAGCCTGAGCTACAAGACGTCTAATGTCTCTACCTGATGCTGGATTAGCAACAATGCCAACTTTGCACATTTCCTTATTCCTTGAGGAACTTAAATTGTCTGGTCAGGAGAATTCAGTAATTGCTTTTGTGACTAGGCTAGGCTGCTCAACTGGTGCTGCATGTCCACAATTAGGAAGTTCTTTGAGTTGAGCTCCTTTTATACTAGCAACGAGCTCCTTTGCAAGGTCTAACGGAGTGAGGATATCATCGGAACCTACTAGTATTTGAGTGGGGCAACTAACAGAAGACAGACGCTCTCGGAGATCTACCTTAGCAACCATTCGGATAGCAGATACAATACTAGGAGCATCATTAGAAAGAAGACTACGACGAATTGCCTCAACAATCTTTGATTCAGTCTCATGAAAAATAGGTCTAAATGATAAGTCTATGAGTTGGTCTGTGATACTCTCCATCCCACCAAAAGAAGCAGAAGCAGCCATTTCAAAAAGTGTATTTCTAGTTTCTTGAGGAAAAGCTGCTGTTGTAGATAATAGGGTCAGGGATGAGACCTTAGTTGGATGCTGAAGTGCTAGCTCCAGGGCAATCATTGCGCCAAGTGAGTGGCCAACTATTTGGGTCTTTTCAATTTCTAATTTTTCCATAAGTGATGCAAGGTCACTCATATGTTTTTCAAGATTATGAGGGCCAGAGACCTTTTCAGAACGACCATGCCCCCGAAGATCATAACTTATTATAGTTTTTCCATTGAGTGCAGTCTGGTCAATTCGTGTCCAAAGTTCCATCGAACTGCTTAGGCCATGAACAAAAATGATAGGCTGTCCGTTTCCAGTTTTTTGGTAATTTAACTGGACGCCATTGGCACAGACTGTTTCACTAATGGAAGCTACTTCAGATGTTTGTGTTTTAACTACTGCTCCTTCTGAAGGCTCAATTGTACCCAAAGCGGTACCGACAGGAACTGTTTCACCCTCAGGAACAAGGATTGACAACATACCATCTACATCGGCAGTAATTTCGGTAGTCGCTTTATCAGTTTCAATATCCAAAATAACCTGGCCATTTTCTACGGTACCGTTATCGTGGGCATGCCAGCGTATTACTTTTCCTTCGCTCATGCCCATACCCATTTTAGGCATTATTACATCAATTAACATTGAATTATCCTGGAGACTAAGAAATCAAAATTAGTAACTACAAACCTTTTTTACAGATGCGACAATCTTTTCAGGGTTTGGTAAATAGGCATCTTCTAAAACAGGACTGAAGGGTACTGGTGAATGAGGAGCGGTTACCATGCCAACAGGTGCTCTAAGATACTGAAAGCCTTGACTAGCTACAACCCCACCAATATGTGATGCAAGACCACATAGAGGATTTGACTCGTCTGCAATTACTAACCTGCCAGTCTTTTTTACGGATTCTAAAATAGTTTCTTCGTCCAAAGGAGATATCGTACGCAAGTCAATCACCTCGGCATCAATATTTTGTTTTTTTAGTGTTTGGGCAGCTGTTAGTGCATGGACAGCAGTCATGCTTACACCCAAAAGTGTCACATCCTTGCCCTTTTTTGTGATGGCAGCTTTGCCGATTGGTACACAATGATCACCAGGTGGAACTTCTCCTTTCATTGTGTACATAATGATATGTTCGCAGAATATTACTGGGTCATCATCACGAAGAGAGGCAGTGAGCAGACCTTTCGCATCGGCGGCATTAGATGGAGCTACTACTTTTAAGCCGGGAATGCTGGCAAACATAGGGTAGAGTGTCTGGGCATGTTGAGCTGCTGCCCTAAATCCTCCGCCAATCATTGTTCTGATTGTAACTGGAACTGTGGCTTTTCCTCCAAACATGTATCGCAACTTGGAACCTTGGTTGAGAAGAGAATCTAGACAACTACCTAAAAATCCACAAAACATTAATTCAGCAATAGGTCTCAAACCTGTAGCTGCAGCACCAACAGCAGCTCCAACAAAAGCTGCTTCTGAGATTGGAGTATCCAATACTCGCTCACGACCAAATTCATGAACTAACCCTTTAGTAACAGACATGACGCCACCCCACGCCTCATCATCTTCTAAATGGGTAACGTCAGCACCACCAGCTATATCTTCACCCATAATAATGATTTTAGGATCGGCACGCATCTCAAGCCGGATAGCTTCATTTAGGGCTTCGGCAATTGTGATTGTTCTAAGAGCTGTTGTTACGGGCATCTCTGTCCTCCTCAATCGACCTACCAATTCATGTCATGATAAATAATTAGTTACCTATAATTAACATAGACATCAGTTGTGACATCTTCAACTTTAGGTAATGGGCTAGATTCAGCAAAAGCAAGAGCTTCTTCGACTTGTTTTAAAGCACTTTGGTCGATAGCATCAAGTTCCTCAGAGGTTAGCCAGCCTTGTGCATCTATTTCTGCTCGAAATTCCCTGATTGGATCTTTTCCTTGAGAGCTAATCTTGTAAGCATCATCTTTATAGGTTTGCAGGTCTCCCTCAAAATGACCGTGATGTCGAAAAGTCTTACATTCTAAAAGGCTTGGCCCTTGTCCCCTACGGGCTCGATCAATTGCTTCTACTGTAGCCTCATAAATAGCCAAAACGTTTGTTCCATCAACTACAGCTCCAGGGATACCATAACTAGCCGCACGTTCAGCTATGTCTTCAATAGCGCAGTGATAACTAGCAGGTGTACTTTGAGCATATCCATTATTTTCAGCTACAAAAATTACTGGGAGGTTCCAAATAGCTGCTAGATTAGCGCTCTCGTGAAAGCTTCCTTGTTCGCATGCCCCGTCACCAAAGAAACAAACACAGACATCTTTGCTCTTCGTGACTAATGAAGTTAGCCCAGCACCACAAGCTAAGGGCGGCCCTCCTCCTACGATGCCATTTGCTCCTAACATTCCTTTTTCTACGTCTGCAATGTGCATTGAGCCTCCCTTGCCCTTGCACAATCCTGTTGCCTTCCCATAGATTTCCGCCATCATTAATTTTAGATCACAACCCTTTGCAATGCAGTGTCCGTGTCCTCGGTGCGTACTGGTGATCTTGTCAGTGGGTCTGAGTGCAGTACAAACCCCTGTGGCAATCGCTTCTTCTCCCACATAAAGATGAACAAACCCTGGAATGATTCCTTTGCCAAATTCTCGTTTGACAGTTTCTTCAAAGTGTCGAATCGACACCATGGTCCGGTACATGTTTTGAATTTGTTCTTGATTTGGGTTCATGGCTTGATTTCTCCATTTAATCTATTTAGAAGAAAATATGTAGTAACTCCAAGTCTAGCCTCTAGGCTAAATAAATATTAATTAAGGTGAATTAGAAACGATACGCTACACAAAGATTGACTTCAACTATTTTATTTTTTTAACTGATTGAGTTGAGTTAACTTTGGAAATGAAACAACAACAATTTACTGATTTTTTAATGGAAACGGTACGTTTATTATGGGTTGAGATCATTATTAATTGATTCTAGAACAGTTGGTTTTAGGTTTTTAATCTGACGATCTAAAGGAAAAAAAGGACGCTTCATTCGTT
>CAYWYX010000173.1:0-3767 GCA_964462735.1 uncultured Acidobacteriota bacterium
GAAGATTATTATTTAAATATTTTTCTAACCAATCTTTTAAGATTTATCTAGAAAGTTCTTAATACTCGGAACGGTGACCCAAGCTTCATTATCAATAGATTCTTCCGCAGAGCAGCCTAATATCTGTAACCTAATCATATCTTTCACTGACACGCCAGTATAAACCTGTCCCTTTACTCCATTTAAAAAGTCGCTAAGACACTCACGTAGGCCTGGCCAACCAGCAAAGGGTCGTTGGGCAGGAATCACTTGGTCAATCTTCCAAGCTGGCTTATCTCTGTTTCGAAGTCTAATTTCTCCAGTAAAAAGATCTCCATGCAAGTTTCCATCACACCCATTAACTTCAACCCAAGTTTCAGGGGCATGAAATCTTGAGATATTAGCATCAAATGTGCCCCACACTTTACCATAGTCTAATTGAGTAATGGCAGAAGCCTGCATTCTATTATTCAACAATCGTCCATTTTGAACAATCACTCTCCGTGGATTTTTTCCTAAAATAGTATTTAAAACATCAACATACCAAGGAATTAATGAATATGGCAAACTTGTGTCTCGACCTGATTGAGGATCCCAATTGCCATTCATTTTAATCAAAGTTGACTGGACTTCACCAATGATACCTTTTGCCAATATTTCCTTAATCCTTGCAACCACTGGGATATACCTTAGTTCTAAATCAGCATGAGCTAACTGTTGTGTTTTTAATAGATTGTTGATCAGTAGTCTCATTCGATGAGGTAGATCTGATAAGGGAGGTTCGTAGAAAAAAGGAATCCCAGAGTCAATCACAGCTTCAATAGCTTCCCCGTGAACCATATCTGGCAGGCTAATTAATATAGCATCGCACTTGGTCCTTGCCACGAGGGTTTGAAAGTTCGGGAAAACATCAATGCCAGAGCCTAAATCAATTTTGATACGAGACCTAGTTGATTGGCTAAGGGCTGCAGCAGCAGCAATTTCATTCTCTTTGTCTTCCCTTAAAACTGGCAGATACGCCTGTCGCGCCCAGTTACCGTAGCCTATTAGTCCAATGCGAATCATTTTCATTGAAAATTTATGTTTGAGTACTGCAATTATTTACAGAAAATATTCTCTAAAGTCAGCGGATTTTATCCGATTTTTATCATCTATGAAAATTAAAACAGCATTTGTAAATCCTTGTGTTTTTCTATTTGTTATTCTATCTATCTGATAGTCTTTATACCCGAAATTAAAGTAACAAAAGATTAAACTACAATCATGCCGCCAATTTCATTAATACTTACATTTTTATCTTCAGTCATTCACGTAGGATGGAATGTTCTTGCAAAAAAGAACCAACCCAGTGCACCACTGTTTTTAGCTGGAGCCCTAGTGGGAAGCCTCTGTCCTCTTCCAATTCTAATTTACCATCTCCAAAAAGTACCTATGATTCTGGCAGATTTATGGATTTTTCTTTTAATTAGTGGATTTGCAACGATTTTTTACTACCGCAGCCTGGCAACTGCTTACAATGCTAGCAATCTTTCAATGGCTTATCCCCTTTTACGCTCATCTCCTATCTTTATCGTAGGTATTATGTTCTTGTTAGGAAAAGGTCATGAGATAAGTTGGCAGTGTTTAGTAGGAATTATGCTAGTAATAATAGGTTGTTTTTTTCTCCCTATGAGTAACTTTAGGGATTTTAGGAAAAGCAACTATATCAGCCGTACCTTTTTAGCAGCCTTAGTTGCTGCAACGGCTACAGCCATATACTCCATTTCTGATGATCATTCGCTACGCCTGTTAAATTCTGGAAAATATGGATCCCTTTCTAACGGTGAAGTCTCCCTGATCTACTCCTCTTTATGGGGGATTTCCTCCTGTCTCTGGCAAGGTATAGGTATAATTATTAGAAAGGCAGAACGGAGGGTTTTTCTTGAAATCGTCCAAACCAAGAAAAAAACTAGTATTTTCCTTGGTTTGGGGATTAACTTAGGTTACCTCCTGACTCTTACTGCCATGACCTACAGTCAAAATGTCGCCTATGTGATCGCCTTTCGTCAGGTTAATCTTCCTCTTGGAGCATTAATAGGAGTTTTAGTACTTAAAGACTCCTTTCCTTTTCCAAAAGCAACTGGTCTGCTCATTCTTTTTATAGGTTTGACATTAGTAGCTACTGGGTGAGCGTTTACAGATAATACGTCCTATTTTTTGGAAAATAAGGTGACATCAATCGCGAAGACTTGTATATTTTCGTTTACCATTTAGATTGACAATTCAAATAACTCATTCTAATAAAATTAAGTTCCTTCAGGAGTCTGAATGAAAAAAGGGTGTGTGATTTCAAACAGCTATAGAAAGATAGCAACAATCGGTCTAGGAATCTGTAAAAAATTAACTCTCTTATTTTTGATATTTACCCCAATATGTTCCGCCGTTGATTTCAATGATCAAGTTTTACCACTACTTCAAAATAGATGCTTTCCTTGTCACGACACACAGACCAGAACAAGTGGTTTTTCAGTGGAAAATATAGAAACAGTCCTTGCCGGAGGAGCCCAGCATGGCAGGTCGGTTAATCCTGGAAAACCAAAAGAGAGTCCCTTATTAAAACTCTTACGTGGGGAGATTAAACCCCAAATGCCAATGGGAAAGTCATTAACAGCAGACGAACTTAAACTGGTTGAAACGTGGATTCTCTCACTTTCACCTAAGATGAAACAACTTAAAAATCAAGGCAAATATTGGGCATATGTCAAACCTGACTCCCACCAACCACCAGCTGTAAAGGACACTGCCTGGACCTACAATGAAATCGATAATTTTATCTTACGAGAATTAGAAAAAAAAGCGTTGTCTCCTGCACCTCAGGCTCATCGAAGGACTCTAATTCGTCGGGTATTCTTTGATCTACTAGGTATTCCTCCAGATCCAGAAGAAGTCAATTTTTTTGTTAATAATTCCTCTTTGTCAGCCTACGAAGAGTTGGTAGACCAACTACTGTCAGATCCTCGGTATGGAGAACATTGGGGACGGTATTGGTTAGATCTCGCACGGTATGCCGACACCAATGGATATGAAGGGGATCCAGAATACTTTCACACGTGGCGTTATCGAGATTATGTAATTGATGCTTTCAACGATGACAAACCTTATGATTTATTCATAAAAGAGCAGCTTGCGGGGGATGAATTTTTTGAAATGATGAATGCTGGATCATTACCACCGCCAGAACCGGAAAAAGTAGTTGCTCTGTCTCTCCTCAGATTAGCCCCTTTTACAGAACCTCGTGGTGAAGAAGATCGACATATCCTATTAAGTGAAATGACTTCAACAGTAGGTTCTGTTTTTCTTGGCCTAACCGTAGGCTGCGCCCAATGCCATGATCATAAATATGATCTTTTCCCTATCCGGGATTTTTATCGACTGAAAGCTTTTTTTGCAACAGTACAAATTGATCCCCCACGTGCTGGTGATATTCAGCAATTGGGAGGACCCCAACCAGCCTCATTTTTCAAACCAACTCAAAAACGTCGTCTCGATCGTGAGAGACTTGAATTCGAAGAACGATTAAAAGTAACTCAAACAGCATTTGAAAAATTCTGTGAACCGTTGCTAAAGAAACTAAAAACTAGTGATCCAAATGTAAACAAACTAAAACGCTTAACCATTAAGGACTTAAGAAAAGCAATTAAGGTTGATCAAAACTATGAGAAATTTACATTTAAGGAACACGAACAATTTTGGAATTATTTTCATCGGGTCCTCAAAAGAAAAAATCACATTGAAAGACGCAAACCTCT
>CAYWYX010000174.1:0-3751 GCA_964462735.1 uncultured Acidobacteriota bacterium
CTAAACCGACTT
Organism: uncultured Acidobacteriota bacterium; assembly: GCA_964462735.1. Classification (GTDB taxonomy): domain Bacteria; phylum Acidobacteriota; class Terriglobia; order Versatilivoradales; family Versatilivoraceae; genus JAKUNG01. The sequence goes on from CAYWYX010000174.1 coordinate 13, forward strand.
CTAATGTTCTAAGAAAGTTCCTGCTGCAATATAAAACAAGTCTTTTAGATTCTTTAACCCCAAAACAAATTGGATTTTCTGTTCGTCCTGTTAGTCAGGAAGCACTGCTAGCTTCTCAAGGCGCTACTGATTTTGGACAGTACTTCATCTATTTTAGTTTTTTCTTAATGAGCTCTGCATTGCTCCTGACTATACTTTTCTTCAAACTAGGCCTTGAACAACGCATCCAAGAACTCGGCATATTTCGCACATTAGGTTATAGCGCAAGTGACATCAACCTCCTCTTTCTTTCTGAAGGAGCTATCTTAGCAATTATTGGAACTGTAATTGGACTAGGAGGAGCTGTCGCCTATACAAACTTAATTCTTACAGCCTTACAAACCTGGTGGATAGATGCAGTCGGTACTAACTTACTAAGAACCCATCTCTCAACTTTCTCGCTGATTGTAGGAGGTTCAGCAGGTCTTTTAACAGCTCTTATTTGTATTGCCTTAACTCTAAGAAGTTTAAGAAAAGCTACTATTTTAAGTCTTTTGAAGGGTTCTTGGTTACAAAACCGACAAAATCAGCCCAATGAATCCAAAATCACAACAAAGATTTCTAAAAAGAGGTGTGTTTGGTTTTCCTATTGTCCTATTGAGTCTAAAACACTCCGCAACTTAATAATTCTTAGTTTCTTAGCAGTAGCAATTTTGCTCGGCAGTATTTTTAACATCATTAATCAAACCTTAGGATTTTTTGTGGCTGGGACATTAGTACTACTTGTCTTATTGTATTTTCAATCCGTCTGGTTAGGTGGACAATATCCAACTGCCCAGATAACAGACAATTGGCGAATTTCTCGACTTGGTTTTCGAAACGTCATAATCCGTCCTGGGAGAAGCCTTCTCTGTATTGCCTTAATTGCATCTGCTACATTTATCATAGTTACAGTTGAAGCATTTCGTCGAGATCAACAGGACTTGGGAATCTCCAAGACTTCCAGTACTGGTGGATTTTCGTTAATAGCTGAATCTCTGTTACCTATTCATCACGATTTAAATTCAAAACATGGTCAAGAATCATTAAACCTTTTGTTAGCTGATAACCCATCCTTAGCTGGAGTCCATTATAGTGCTTTTCGTCTAAAACCTGGTGATGACACTAGCTGTTTAAACTTATACCAACCTACTAGTCCCAGAATCCTAGGAGCCTCCAATGAGTTTTTGAAAAGTGAACGATTTCAATTTCACTCAGCTTTAGAAAATTCTAATAACTCTAATAATCCTTGGGATCTACTTAATCGTAAAATTAATGGTGATGTTATTCCTGTCATTACTGATGCCAACTCTATGCAGTATGTCCTCCATATGAATTTGGGAGACGAATTCGTTCTTAACCCTCACAGTTCATCTCCTATAAAACTTAAATTAGTTGGTGCGCTAAAAAACAGTTTATTTCAATCAGAATTCATAATGTCTGAAAAAAATTTTTTACAAGCATTTTCAAATATTGCTGGATTTCGTTTCTTCTTATTAGAAACCTCAGCCGAAAAAAGAGAAATTGTCACTAATATTTTGGAGGACCGATTGTCCGATTACGGCATGGATATAATGCCAACTAGTGTTCGGATGGCCAACTTCCACAGGGTGGAAAACACCTATCTGTCAACCTTTCAAGCCCTAGGTGGATTAGGACTTCTGCTGGGGACTATCGGTTTGGCCATTGTTTTGTTGAGAAATGTTTTGGAGAGAAGGAAAGAACTCGCACTTCTTTCAGCAGTCGGTTACAACTGGTACCAATTGACTTGGATCATAATTGCAGAAAACTTTTTTCTTCTTAGCTTTGGTTTAATCAATGGTCTCGTTTCTGCATTACTTTCTATTGCTCCTGTATTTCAAACAAGAGGAGGAGATTTTCCCTTCTTAACCATAGTTGCTTTATTAGGAGGAGTTTTACTGACGGGCCTAGTGGCCTCTCTAATCGCTACATTTTCAGTAACTCGGGCAAAATTATTGCCTTCTCTCAAGTTGGAATAGTTACCGCTAGATAAGAAACTATGTTTATTTAAAGATTATTAAAATTTAATTTTCTTTTGTCTTTGCTGACCTTATTTAGAAATAAAAAAATAGTTTTTTTTCATATCAACTAACTAATTCTTGAAATAGTTTAATATGATGTTAAAACAAACTTCTAACTGTATAAATTGAAAGGGATTTTTATGCCAATAAATTCTTTATTTAATCTTTCAGGGCGCACCGCATTAATCACTGGAGGCAGTAAAGGACTAGGAAAATCGATGGCTCAGATTCTCGCTGAGGCTGGTGCTAACATTGTGATAACTAGTCGCCATGAGGAAGAGCTTAAATCAACGCTTTCTGAAATTACTAATAGTACCGGCATACGGGGCGAGTTTATTGTAGGTGACTTAGCTCAAAGAACTGAAGCTGAACGAATTGCACAGGCTACCCTGAAAATGATGGGACATGTCGATATTCTTATCAATAATGCAGGAGCAAACATCCCTTCTGCTATCGATGAGATCAAAGACTCAGACTGGGATAGGATAATTGAATTAAATCTCAATTCATGCATGGTGCTAACTAGAGCATTAGTCCCACAAATGAAGGAACGCAGCTGGGGCCGGATAATCCATATCTCCTCAATCATGGGGTTAGGCTCAAAGGCAGCTCGCAATGCATATTCTGCTACCAAGCATGGTCTGATTGGGATGGCTAAAGCCAGCAGTCTAGATTTAGGATCCTATGGAATTACAGTCAACTGTATTGCCCCTGGTCCTTTCCTTACTGATTTACCTGCTGGTTTGCTAAATTCTGACCAGAAAAAACAGTTTGCTGACAGAACAGCTTTAGGTCGTTGGGGAAAACCAGAGGAATTGGCAGGATCTGCTCTTCTATTAGCTAGTGACGCTGGAAGTTATATTACTGGTTCCACTCTAGTAGTTGATGGTGGCGTTATGGCACAGACACTTCCGTAACCCGAACATTATCCGCTTCTCTGATTAAGTCTTTAGGGATTGTTCACCTGGACTCAAAAACTCTTTGATATTTACGAGCAACCATTATGTAAGTTTTGGGCTTATCCTTAAAAAATATTACTTCAAGACCTAAGGGGTTAAGTATTGATTGGAACTGTTGATGGCTTGGCAGTGATTCGATTTGAAGAGGACTTGTATAGCGAAGCTTATCAACGAAGTTACTCCCTTCTGGGTGGCTGACTATCATGCGACCTCCTATCTTGAGCATTCGAGTCACGTTCTGACAAGCAAGTGTCTTGTCAGAAATGTTACCGTACATGGCATTCAGAAAAATAGCATCAACAGAACTATTCTCAAGTGGTAGCATCGCAACATCACAATGAAAAATATTAACTTTAGGATACTTAGTCTTCAGCCGTTCTAACATTTTCTCCGCTAAGTCACAGGCAAAAATCTTTGAAGGACTATAGGCTTGTATGAGTGGTATTAAGACACCTACCCCAGCTCCAATGTCAACTACAACCTCACCACCCTTTAACCCTGCACTGGAGACAATATTCTTCAATCTATTTAAAACAGCAGCAGGTTGAGAAACATCAAATTCTCCAACGCGATTATTAAAGTACTCACGTTGGGACAAATTCATAACCGTACTCCTTGATCTAATATTTCACAATGTTAAGAGATCCTTATTGCTAGTACGTAGTATTTCAACATGCCTTTCAGATTAAATTAAAACACCATGAGAAAAAGTTCTCACTG
>CAYWYX010000175.1:0-1637 GCA_964462735.1 uncultured Acidobacteriota bacterium
TTTTCTCCAGCCAACACCAAAGAATATTTGTTCAATGCTTCTCCATATTATCAAATACTATGTCCCGGGATACTCTTCTTTGGCACCAACTGATCCTCCAGAAATCCGACCCACCACAGGAATTTATCATCCAGAAGCCCCTCAGTTATTTGAAAATTTTGAGACCTACCAGATATGGTATGAAAAAGTAAAAAAACAAGCCCTAATTCCAGAACGTACGATTGGCTTATTGTTGATGCGTCCACAGATTGTCAGTGAAGCACATGGTCATTATGATCAATTGATTGAAACAATTGAAGCTGAAGGCCTCGGAGTCATTGCCGCAATCTCGACTTTTATGGACAATCGGCAGGCTTGTAGGACTTTTTTCTTAGATGGCTCTATCGAAGATAGAACCTCGTCTAAAAATTCAGTAAAGGATCTTAAATCACGGGTAAGTCAGATTGTATCTTTAACGGGGTTCAGTTTTGTCGGTGGACCTGTGATGAACGATAGTGAGGCTGCAATTGAGTTTCTAAAGGGAATGAATGTTCCCTTCCGTTCTATAGTTTCACTTGATCTTCAAACTATTGAGAACTGGCAAGAGAGTCGTATCGGTTTAAATCCTGTACAGACCGCTATGCAGGTTGCTATTCCAGAATTAGATGGGGCCACAGAATCTCGACTTTATGGCGGAGTTCGTCAGAAAAATCGTCAACCAGAAGCACTACCTGACCGATGTTCTCTTATTGCTCGTCGATTATCGAGGTGGAATCGTTTACAGATAACTAAAAGGCATGATTTACGGCTGGCTCTCCTTGTTTTTTGTTTTCCTCCTAATAAAGGTAATCTTGGAACAGCAGCAGATTTGGATGTTTTTCCTAGTTTAATGGAGATTTTGCAGAGTCTCAAGTCAGATGGTTATAACGTTAATGTGCCTGAAAATTCAGATCTTTTGAGAAAGTTAGTGCTTGAGGGTAATTCACAGCAATGGGGAACAGTGGCCAACGTTCATTACCAGATGCCAGTGGATGAATATAGAAAACTCTGCCCCTACGTTGCGGAAATTGAACAGGAGTGGGGTAGAGCTCCTGGGAAAATAGATGTTTTCAATAATGAAATAATGATTCTAGGTGAGGCTTTAGGAAATGTTTTCATTGGTGTTCAGCCAACTTTTGGATATGAAGGAGATCCAATGAGATTGCTGGCTGAGAAGGGAGGGACTCCTCACCATGGTTTTATGGCACTATATTCTTACCTAGAGAAGGTTTATCGTGCTGATGTCATTGTTCACGTAGGTACTCATGGTGCTGCGGAATTTATGCCTGGGAAGCAGGCTGGACTTTCTTCCCAGTGTTGGCCAGACCGCTTGATCGGTGAAATGCCTCATCTTTATTTATATAGTGTTAATAATCCATCAGAAGGAACTATTGCTAAGCGCAGAACCAGTGCTGAACTTGTCTCTTACTTGACTCCGCCCATCGACAATGCAGGCCTTTATAAGGAGTTAGCAATGATGAAAGAACTCCTTAATGCTTATCGAAAATCCACTAGAGAATCAGAAAAAGCTCATCTTTTTGCTGCTATTGAAGATCAAGCTAGGGAATTACATTTATCGTAGTGCCTATACATATAAAACAATTGGGTGATCAACCCGA
>CAYWYX010000175.1:1737-3735 GCA_964462735.1 uncultured Acidobacteriota bacterium
GCTGGAGCTAAATTGGCTGTGCCTCAATATGAAAGACACTTGTTTGAACAAGCAGAGTTATTTTGGCAGACACGACGTGTTTTTGATAATTACGATGACAGAAATAATTTTTTTACTGTAGCTCAGGACCTTCCAGTCCATGAAATACTCAAAGATTATGAAAACTTTGTTTGGAATGGGTATCAATTCTTTGTATTACCTGCAAAGGGACATACGCAAGGGTCAGTAGTTCTAATAACGCATATTGATGGAAGATTTGTCTCATTCACAGGAGACTTAATGGTCTCAGGAGGTAAGCTTTATCAATTGCATGCGATGGAATATACCTATGGAGACATGGCTGGGGTTCTTTTTACTCTGCAATCAATCCAGGCTTTGAGAGATATTTTAACAGGGGAGGTTGTTGGGGGTCATACTTTTCAAATTAATGGGAAAGTGCTGGCTCTTCCTTCCCATGGATCTATCATAGAAGATCCTCTGGGTGACATTGAAATTTTAGAAAATTCATTAATTCAGTTAGCATCGCTCGGACGTGGTTTACGTATTGGGGGACGGGAAAGTATTCCAGAAATGCTCTATTTGCCAAAACCAAAGTTCGTTGAACTTTCAGAGCATCTATTGTGGGGTGGATCTTGGACTTGTTCATTTTTCTATGTACTTCTGTCACGCTCTGGGAAAGCTCTATTTATTGACTATGGTCATGCGTTTCATCCCCATATGCATACTTTTGCAGATCATAATGGACTTGAAGTAATGCGCTTTATAGAACACCACTTAAAGGAATTACGCAAGGACTACGGCATAGAAAAATTTGACCTTGTCATTCCTACTCATATTCACGATGATCATACCTGTGGAATTCCTCACTTACAAAGGTTTTACGACACAAAATGTTGGGCTCTTGACTCTGTAGCCCAAATTTTGAGTGACCCAAATGCTTGGGCTTCAACACCCTGTACTTTTCACAAACCAATTAACATTGATCGTGTTCTGTCTGACGGGGAGCAGTTTCAGTGGGAGGAATATGACTTTAAGATTTTTTTTGCTCCAGGTCAAACCGAATTTCACTCTGTGGTTGCCACTGAAATTGATGGTCAAAAAGTTGCTTTTACTGGCGATAACTATTTCATGCATGAAGTATTGACTAGTGGTCAAATTAAAAATAGACCCTACCAAACAACCGTATTGCGGAACAGTTTTCAGTTAGGCATGCATCATCGTTGTGTCGAAGTCATGAACCAGGTTGTACCAGATCTGATTTGTCCAGGGCATATGGGTGTGTGGAAGGTTGATCAATCTTCACTGAGAGATTATTCTGATTTTATTAACCGTAAGGAAAAAGTCTTTCGTAAGCTTGTACAAAATCCCAGTGACCAACATATTGATCTTTTTTGGGTTCGGATGCTGCCTTACTTAACTCAAGTTAAACCAGAACAGAAGATAGAATTTAAATTATTGCTCAGAAATAATTTTGAAAAGAAGGTAACCTATCAAGCTAAGCTTATGGCCCCCATTGGGTGGCAGACAGATAGTGAATTTTCTAGTATTTCTATCCCAAAAGGAGGTAAAGGAGAACTTAGAATCTTGGCTATTGCACCTGATGTTGCAGATGGTGTTCGGCGATTAATAACAGCTGAGGTTTGTATTGAAGGAATCTCCCAAGGACCAGTGGCAGAATGTTTAGTGACTGTTAAGTAGTAAAGACTTTCGTAGGTATTTTTTAAAGGTTTTTGGGTTAGGGAATCCTTGGTAGTTACATTTAAAGAACTGGCCTTTAAAAGATCATAATTTAGAATGCCAATTTAAGTACTAAATGAAATTTTGGATGGAGAAAACCAAAAAGTTTCTTTGGATTTCAATTAATACTATCTAGGCTATAGTCAATTGTAACTTTAGTTTTTACCGAGTTTGCTATGAAACATTGACGATGGGCGAGATCATGTATATTTTGAAGTTCTACTTTTGAAGGTTTTTGCTTCCCACCAAAAATAATTACTG
>CAYWYX010000176.1:0-3716 GCA_964462735.1 uncultured Acidobacteriota bacterium
TTCATGAAGCAGCTTTTACTTTGGCAAATACTATTACATATGTTGAAGAAGTTGTGAAAACCGGGATGGACGTAGATAAATTTGCTCCCCGTCTCTCTTTTTTCTTTGCCTGTGGATCTGATTTTATTGAAGAGGTTGCACGTTTTCGTGCAGTGCGCCAAGCTTTTGCAAAGATCATGAAAAACCGATTTGGCGCAAAAAACCCAGCATCTATGCGATTACGATTTCACTGCCAGACTGCTGCTGCAACTCTTACTAAACCTCAATATAAAATTAATATTGTTCGAACTGCTTTTCAGGCTTTAGCTGCAGTTCTAGGAGGTGCCCAGAGTCTTCATACTAATGGTATGGACGAAGCTTTCTCTATTCCAACTGAGGAAGCAATGAAAATTGCTTTGCGAACTCAGCAGATTATTGGCGAAGAAACGAATATAGCTAATGTAGTTGACCCCTTAGGGGGTTCATACTATGTGGAAAAGTTGACCAATCAGTATGAGAAAGCTATCTTTGAGATCCTAGATGAAATAGACGCTAATGGAGGAACAATTAAGCTAATCGAAGAGGGCTGGTTCCAAAAGAAAATTGCTGATGATGCTTATGAAACTGCACTAGCCAAGCAATCTGGTGAAAAAACAGTTATTGGTATTAATAAATTCGTTGAAACAGAAGAAGAATTTGATCTCGAGGTTCATCCCTATAGTTTACAATCCATGGAATTTCAAATCGAGAGGCTTAATAAAGTTCGAGAGACACGGGATCCTAAAATATTACAGACTTTATTAGAACAGCTCAAAACAATCGCTCTTGATGAATCAAAAAATATTCTACCTATCACTATTGAATTAGTGAAAGCAGGTGCATCTATGGGAGATATTGTAGAAACTCTCAAAACTGTTTGGGGCACCTATAGAGAAACACCTGTATTCTAAAGTCTAGCTTTTACCAAACTTTAAAACTTGTTTTTGATTCAGTATTTTTTCAACACTAAGCCCTTAGGGTTCCAATAAAAATATGTTGAGATAGTTATTAGAATACTAAGACTACAAACAAACTCACGAATCCTTATTTTTTGTTCTGGATTTAAGAGTAATTGTTTTTAAGGATCAACCTAGACCTTCTTAATTTTGGGAGTACCACTTGATGAAGATATTAAAAACGACTGATCATTCCCTTCCTAATCAGCGTAAAATCGCTATCGTCACAGGAGCTGGCTCAGGCATTGGAAAATACTCTTCACTTGCATTACTCAGTGAGGGGTACTTTGTAACACTAGCAGGACGCCGTCAGGAACCTCTCGAGGCTGTCGCTAAGGAATCAGGACTCCCTGAGTCCCAAACACTTATATTGCCAACTGACGTCAGCAAACCTAATTCTGTTCGAAACTTATTCACTAAAACTCAAGAAAAATTTGGCAGACTCGATTTGCTATTCAATAATGCTGGGATTAGTGCTCCCTCTTGTCTTCTAGAAGAAATTTCCTATGAGGAATGGCAGACCGTTGTAAATATCAATCTAACTGGCGCTTTTCTCTGTACACAGGAAGCTTTTAACCTCATGAAGAATCAATGCCCAAAAGGGGGAAGAATTATCAATAATGGATCAATTTCAGCTCACGTTCCACGACCTAACACAGCACCCTATGCAGCTACTAAACATGCAATGACTGGTCTCACTAAATCAACCGCTTTAGATGGTCGAAAATACAATATAGCCTGCGGTCAAATTGATATTGGAAACGCTGCAACCGAAATGACAGCAAAATCGGAGAACGGCATACCCCAACCTAATGGATCCATTGTTGTTGAGCCAACGATGGATGCTCAAAATGTAGCACAAGCTGTTACATACATGGCTGGTCTACCACTAGATGCCAACGTTCAGTTCATGACAATTATGGCAACTAAAATGCCATACATAGGACGAGGATAACTTAATAATTAATCAGGATAAGACATTAAACATTCAATCTAATAGATGAAGAAAAATAATATCCAGGAGATTACGCATGACAAATAAAAGCCAAGAGGAACTATTAACAGAGTTAAAATCATTTGATACTCCATCAATTACCAATGTTGTAGCAACTTATCCTAATCATCCTCTTTGTTTGGGGTTATATAATCCCTGGCAAGAAAACTGGTATACCGATTCTTCAATTCAGTGCATGTATCCAGAGTTAGGTCGAACTGTTGGTTATGCTGTTACCTGTGTCTTTGGCATGCCGGATCCTCACTTTGATCGCTTGAACTTCGTTAATTTAATCGATGCTCTGGATCGTTCTAAAAAACCTACAATTATGGCATTCCAGCAAAAATTTCCACCTGGTCTCGCGAATAAGGTTGGACTGGCTGGAGGCATAATGACAACAACAATTCAGTCGGTTGGCTGTGTGGGAGCAATTTCTAACGGGCCCTCTAGGGATATTGATGAGATTCGTTCCATGAAATTTCAATACCTATTGAGTGGAATTACACCAGGACATGGAGAAATGGCTATCAGGGCTATTAATGTTCCAGTGCATATAGCTGGGATGGATGTTGCTCCTGGAGAAATTATCCACATGGATGAAAATGGAGCTTGTAAGTTTCCAGCTGAGCATCTCGAAGCTGTAGTCACTAATGTTCGAGCCTTACAAAAGGAAGAAGAAACTACTATGAAACGAATGCGAAGTGCCAAGACAGCTGAAGATGTAAAACAGGCCTTAATAAAAAAGCCTTATGGGAGAAAAAAATAAAACACAATTTATTAAGGTTATCAAAAAACATCCCCAATCTTGTTAAAGAACTAATCAGTACTAGATTTACTCAAAGTTGTTAGGATTCTTCCTCGAGAGTAGGGAATACAATATAAAATAGTCACAGTTTAATAATTACTACCTATTTTAAGGGAACGAAATATAGTTCTTTGATAATGACCGATTCCAGAATACGTAATATCGCCATTGTAGCCCATGTTGACCACGGTAAAACTACCCTTGTCGATGCTATGTTATGGCAAAGTGGAACTTTTCGTGACAATCAGGAGGTTAATGAGCGAGTCCTAGATTCGATGGATCTTGAAAGAGAAAAAGGGATCACGATTATGGCAAAAAATATTGCTGTTAACTATGGAGAAGTTAAGATCAATATTGTCGATACTCCTGGTCACGCTGATTTTGGTGGAGAGGTCGAGCGAACACTTCGGATGGTTGATGGGATCATGCTACTAGTAGATGCTGCTGAGGGACCTCTTCCTCAAACCCGTTTTGTACTTTCTAAAGCTTTAGACCTCAGTCTTCCAGCAATCGTCGTTATCAATAAAATTGACAGACATGATGCTAGGCCTCGAGAAGTTCTAAATGAAATTTATGATCTTTTCATTGATTTAGATGCCTCCGAAAATCAAATTGAGTTTCCAGTTGCCTACTCAATTGCAACACTAGGGCAATGTAAACTAAATATTGATGAACCTCTATCCGACTTAAGACCATTATTCGAAATGATCTGTAATGAAATTCCATCTCCTCCAGGGGAAACAGATGACACACTTCAAATTTTGGTTACTAACGTTCAGTTTAATTCCTATCTTGGCCCTCTTGCCGTTGGACGAATTATGCAGGGAACCATTCATAACCAAGAAAACGTGACATTATGTCACTTGAATGGGTCCCAGACTAAAGCTTCTGTAACTGGACTTTATGTATTTGATGGATTAGAACAAGTAGAAGTTAAAGAAGC
>CAYWYX010000177.1:0-3692 GCA_964462735.1 uncultured Acidobacteriota bacterium
GAATTAGTTTTTAAGTGTACTAAAACCAAATTTAGGAATTAATCATGAAAAAAAAATCAGCTCTAATGTCAGGACAAAACTTGTCAATCAGTCTAGTTCTTATTTTGATTTCAGTCAGTTGCTCCAAACCAGTCACACCAAAAGTAACATCAAAAACCCTGATTGAGTCTCCGTCACCAGTGACTGCACAAATAGCTTTCCACAGAGTATTTGTGCTATCTAAATCTTGGTCAGCGGATTCACAACTTCTTAAGATTTCAAGCTTTAATTTGAAAGAACTTCCTAGCAACTCTGGTAAATGTGCTGTATGGCAAGCAATTTTTGTATCTAGGACAAAAAGAAAATCTCGAAGCTATACTTACTCAGTCATTAAAGCTGGGAGGAGCATTCGTAAAGGTGTGCGAATAGGACTCGAAGAATCCTGGTCCGGCAGAGGAAGGCAAAAGCCCTTTATTCATCAATTCTTTAGGATAGACTCGGACAAGGCTTATGTCACGGCTAGAGAAAAAAGTGAAACTTTTTTGAAAAAGAATCCAGATCTCCCTGTTCACTTCTTGCTGGAATCTACGGCTAGATTTACCAACCCTGTTTGGAGAGTAATTTGGGGAGAAACTGTTGGCTCTAGCAAACGTACTATATTTGTCGATGTTTCTACTGGACTTTTTTTGGGACAAAGCTAAATATATCCCTCCAAAAATGTCAGTTGAGAAGGATTTTACTTTCTTAACCAAGATGCTAGATCCTAAGTTTTAAGATTAAAATTGCTTTAAGAAACTTAATCACCTTTGTTAAGGTTTCAGTTATTGTTCCAGTTTTTTTAAATAATTGATTTACCCCTTTCTTTCTAAACATTATATCTTCGAAACAAAAGTATCTTCCATCTCCCTTCGGAAACAAATTATAGGATCAGCTCTATCATAATCTACGTCAGACCAACAAATGGTTTGACCAACAGGAACATCTTTTCGTAGAACTACATCACGAGCTAGACCAATAGGTAGTGCATTACTTTTCAAGGAATTCTTAGCAGGCATTAATTTCCCATAAACTGTATAGCCTCCTTCGCCATCTAATACTTCTTTAACTGAAAGATCTCGTTTAGCCGTTGCAACAACGTCTCCATAAAAAGCAACTGGTGTTCCAGTTGCTTCTCTGTTTAATCCTACTTTGAGAACACTGATGGGAAGTTCTAAACCAACTAGGTGATAAGGACGATAAAGCGATGAATATTTACCACTTACATCAGTCTTTAAACCATACTCATTGAAACAATCTTTCACATAATCATTTGAGGCAACAAAAGTAACATAAACTCCCCAACGTAAATCATCTAAGATGGGTTGACCATTTCTTTCTAAACTGGAAACAACTTCAACTGTTCCTGAATGAGACAACTGTCCTCCACAGCTTCTTGGACGGCATATCTCAGCTAGATTTTCAACCCCACAACTAGGAAAATTAAGTCCCTCTGGCTGCGGATGCAGCTCAGTTGCATTAGCTACAGCAGCCATTTCAATGGCAGATTTAGTCCCATCCAAAAAAGAATTGAACATTCGGGGGTTGAGTCCACCCCTAACAACCTCTTCTTCTTTCAGTCCATAATACTTCCATACTGTTTCTGGAGTAGAAAAATGATACTTGGGCAAATACTTTGTTCCTTTCCCAGCACAAACAATCTCTAATCCAATTGATCTTGCCCAATCCACCATTTCACAAATTAATGCTGGCTGATCGCCATAGGCTAAGCTATAAACAACTCCAGCTCGTTTAGCACGAACAGCTAAAAGAGGACCGGCAACTGCATCAGCCTCTACATTTACCATTACTAAATTCTTACCCTGCTCAATCGCTTTTAAAGCGCAGGTGATACCTGCTACTGGATCCCCAGTAGCTTCTACAATAACGTCAAGACCCTGCAAAGAAATTAGGCCCTCCCTATCCTCTGACAAACAAGTAGAGCCCTTTTTAAAGGCTTCAGAAAAATTCTTGGCGCAATACTGCTCAGCAGGCCAACGAGCTCGTTGAACAGCAGTTAATGCTTTTTTTCTATAAAGATCTACAATCCCTACAATATGAAGTCCTGAAAGGAATCGAGCCTGACTAAGAAACATAGTAGAAAATTTTCCTGCTCCAACAACTCCAACACGCAGGGGTACACCTCTTTCCGATTGAATAGCAAGGGACTTAAGTAACGAGTCTTTCATGAAACGTACTCCTTTGATTTCAAATTCTTGTCAATCATCTATTTAAATAGAACTCGAATTCTAGTCCAACGAATAACATGTGTCCCTTGTTCCTTGCACCAGTGCACACAAAGTAAATCCCGTTCATCTCGATATATTACATTCAAAGGAATAGCGGATGGCAAACCAAAAGAAAAACTGTCTAACTCATCAATCCCTGAAACTCCAGATACAGTTTCTCTCGAGGATTTTGCATCCCACAAAATTTCTTCGGATTCAACTAACCAAGCATCATCGGCAAATCTAACCAAACACCCAATTACACCTTGTTTTCCATATCTCCTGTTGTATAAGACTAGTAACCTGTCTTCACCAATCCAAACTGGCGTCATGGTTTGTCCTCTAATTCCAGTAGATTGTAAAGGACCCCAGGTACATCCGCCATCATTAGAAATGACGAAATGATCCTCGAAATCTGAGTAATCCCCCATGCGAAGAGTCCAAGAAACAGCCATTACACGATCAGCATCAAGTCGAGTCAATTTTTGTTCAAAAAAGCCTTTTATACCTTCAGGATCTTTCATTACTACTGCAGAATCTGACCACGTCTTTCCCTTATCTTCTGAAATAAAAACGACCAGTTGCTCTCCAAGACGTTGTTGATCAGATAGTGTAGCTCCAGGAGCCAACCATCGGCCATTTTTTGTAACTATCATGGGACTAGCAATTTCAAAAGGACCCTGAATCGTAGTTTCAATAAGCTGCGGTTCACTCCATGTCCTACCCTGGTCCCTAGAAGTACAAAAGATTGGTTCTTTTCTTATTCCACTTCCCCACTCTGTTTTTTCTTCTGGCTTATAAGCACGTGTGCCGTAGGCAATAATCATTTCTTCAGGGGTCCGGCTCAAACGAAGGGAGTTGGTAGTTGGAGGAGATTCTCCTGGACTTAGAATCGTTGATTTCCACTGCCAAGTTTTTCCATTATCCGTAGAACGTGCCAAATCAGTTCCTCCATGAACATAAGGTCCTCCACCAACAGTAAAGCCAGCCAGAATATCTCCATTGTCTAATCTAACAAGGGTAGGAAAAGCTGAATCTCGATTGTCAATGATTCCAGAATCCAAAATTTCTATCTTAGCCATGGCTATTTTCTCCTTTGATTTCTATTAATTTAATGTTCTTAGATATAATTCCCTTTTCCCCAAAGCCTGTTGCACGAAAATCATGGACCCGAAAGGCATCGATCTCAACTTGGAGCTTCTGGTTTGGAATAATCTTCAATGATCCATCCCAAGCCCTTGGTTCCTTATCTTTTAATCCAAAAGTAACTCGAAAAAGAGAATCTGTTGTTTCTATTTTGGAGGATAAATTAGATCGCCTGGCACTTAACCAATTATTCGGATCTACACTTAAGTAACAACTAATGAATAAAATCCCAAAGAATAATTTCCGGATAGAGTTTTTGTTATTTTTCGGGAAATTAGACAACTGAATCAATAATAACCTCCA
>CAYWYX010000178.1:0-3690 GCA_964462735.1 uncultured Acidobacteriota bacterium
AAGTTTAGCACTGGATTCAGAAAAAATCTAATGTCAGATGTCTTTACTTTGTAAACTGAGATTGTTCTTAACCTGCAATAAATCTTAAGGATTCCATTTTTCCCTATCTATCTGGAGCCAGAAAATGGTAAAAATCTACGTTTTCCCTAGGAATTATTAGTTTACTAGAACAGAAGGTAAATAGGTTTTTTGATCTTCGATTTTAATCCGTATTATTTATGTACGTGTCCTTTATTCAATCGACGTTTAATTTTCATGAAATTTTTCCAAAAACAAAAGTTTAATTGCATTATGACAATAGTTATAGCCTACATATGGAAATGTGTATTTTAAAATTAAAAGGCTAGATAAGAGAATCAACTGAACTAGGAGCGTTTTTGATGAAGATAGCTGTAATGAAAGAAACCTGCCCCGGAGAAGCAAGAGTTGCTTTAGTCCCTGAGCATGTAAAACAACTGACTAAAAAAGGTTTGGAAATCAAAATTGCAAGTAATGCTGGTGTTGAATCTGGTTATATAGATGATGACTATGTTAAAAGTGGTGCTTCAATCTTTAAGGAATCCAAGAAAATGCTCCCTATGGCAGATGTGGTTTTACGTGTTCGGAGCTCTCCGTTAGAGGAAGTCAATTTTCTAAAAGAAAATTGTTTGCACATTAGTTTTCTGGATACATTTAAGGAATACAGTTTAATCAAAAAATTAAATAATAAAGGAATAAGTACTATTAGTATGGATTTAATTCCTCGGATAACTAAGGCTCAAAAAATGGATGCACTGAGTTCCCAATCAAGCTTAGCTGGTTATGTTGCAGTAATTCTGGCTTCGGAAGCTTTAAACAAGGTTTTTCCTATGATGACTACTCCTGCTGGAACAATATACCCAGCAAGAGTGTTTATAATTGGTGCAGGGGTAGCTGGATTACAGTCTATCGCTACAGCAAAGAGAATGGGAGCTCGGGTTGAAGCCTACGATACAAGGGAGGTTGTGGAAGAGCAGGTGAAATCTCTAGGAGCTCGCTTTTTAAAGATTGATTTGGGAAAAACTCAAGAAACTAAGCAGGGATATGCAAAAGCTTTAACCCCAGAGCAGCTAGGTATCCAACAAAAGGTAATTATGAATGTTTGTTCGCAAGCCGATGTTGTAATTTCATGTGCTCAGGTGTTCGGCCGTTCTGCACCAAAGATAATAAGTGTAGAGATGCTAAGACGTATGAAAATTGGAAGTGTGGTAGTAGATTTAGCTGTGGAGAGTGGAGGTAATATTGAGGGTTCCAAGAAAGATGAGACCATCATATTGGAAGGTGTAAAAATTATTGGTCTATCGAATCTTCCTGCACGTGTTTCCAATCACGCTAGTCAAATGTATTCTAGTAACCTATTTAATATAATTAGTGAATATTTGGATGAGGAAAAACCTGTCTTAAAGTTAAGTCTAAATGATGAAATTCTCCAAGATTGTTTGATTACTCACCGACACCAAATTTTAGTTGATAGAATCCGTGAAGCAATGGGCGAGAAAAGGAGTGATCATGGCTAATGAAATTGTCTTTTTAATGTTTATTTTTATGCTTGCTATTTTTTTGGGTGTTGAATTAATTTCCAAAGTTCCAGCCACTTTGCACACCCCCTTGATGTCAGGGTCTAATGCCATTTCAGGAATAGCGTTAGTTGGAGCACTGCTTGTTGCTGGCACCGGAAACAACTCTGTTCTTAGCACAATTATAGGAGTTGCTGCCGTTACTTTAGCTACGATCAACGTAGTTGGGGGTTATTTCGTTACACAAAGAATGTTAACAATGTTCAAGAAAAGAGAAAAATAGTTGTGAGTACAATTATTCAAGTAGCCTATTTGATTGCTGCATTCTTCTTTGCCTTTGGCTTAAAGATGATGAGTTCCCCTTCGACAGCGCGAAGAGGAAATTTTTTTTCGGCTCTTGGTATGTTACTAACTATTATTGTCACTCTTTTGCATCAAGAAATTGTGCAGTACCAGTGGATTTTGATGGGAATGGTTTTGGGTCTAGTTCTAGGAACTACTGCAGGACTAAGAGTCCCACTGACTAGTATGCCTGAGCTTGTTGCGGTATTTAATGGACTTGGTGGACTTGCTAGTTTGTTGGTTGGATGGGAAGCCCATAATCAGCAACAACTTCAGCTAAGTTGGTTTTTGGCCTCAACGATTTCCTTAACAATTTTGATTGGGGGACTCACTTTTAGCGGCAGTATGCTGGCCTGGGCAAAATTAAAGGGTGTCAAAGTTAGAGGTTTTGAATTTAGTCGACCATTGCGTTTCTCAGGACAACAAATATTAAATGTTTTGTTTTTAATAGGAATTTTATTCTTAGGCATAAGCTTCTGCTTTGAACCTCAGGGGAATCAGTGGTTATTACTAGGCTTGATTGGCGGTGCGCTATTACTTGGTGTGACTGTTGTTATGCCAATTGGAGGTGCTGATATGCCAATAGTGATTTCTCTGTTAAATAGCTATTCAGGATTAGCTGCTTGTACAGTAGGTTTTGTGATGCTGAATAATATTTTAATTGTTGCTGGTGCTCTGGTAGGAGCAAGCGGACTTATTCTTACAAATACCATGTGTAAAGCCATGAATAGATCCCTATCCAATGTTTTATTTAGTGGTTTTGGTTCTATTGTTGTTAAGGAATCAAAACTAACACAAGGCGAGATTCGTCCGATCTCAGCTGCTGACGCGTATCTAGTGATAGAAGCAGCCCAGTCAGTAATTTTTGTGCCAGGTTATGGATTGGCTGTTGCACAGGCTCAACATGGGGTTAGAGAGCTGGGCGAACTTTTAGAAAGTAATGGTTGCGAAGTTCGTTATGCGATTCACCCTGTAGCAGGGCGGATGCCAGGTCATATGAATGTTTTATTAGCAGAAGCTAACGTACCTTACGATCAGTTTGTTGAAATAGAGGACGTTAATCCTAAAATGGAAATGGTAGATGTTTGTATAGTGATTGGAGCGAATGATGTGGTAAATCCAGCGGCTCGTGATGATAGTTTAAGTCCTATTTATGGAATGCCTATTATTGAAGTAGATCGTTCTAAAGTAGTAATTATTTTGAAAAGATCAATGGCTAAAGGGTTTGCTGGAATTGATAATCCATTATTCCACAGGCATAATTCCCGAATGCTATTTGGAGATGCGAAAAATAGTATCCAGGCTATGATCGCAGAGTTCAAACGTTTATAGTAATGGAATGGTCACAATTAGTGATAAGAACTCATTGAGGCATTGTAGCAGATATATTCCTCAGTAAGCACAGCACAGCATAACCACTTACCAGCAAAGGCTTTACATCTACCAACTCTCTCTCATCCTCAGCAGAGGACAGTATGAAGAACTCTGCTTATACAATTAAAACAGCCATCAAAACAGCCATTTTTTTTGCATCTCTAGGGAGGGCACCATAGTAAGCACAGCACAGCATAACCACCTGAGATGCCATCCAGCGTGCCATCTTGTTTACTCTCTCTTGGATGGTGGGTATGCCCCTTTTATTTTTTCTTCTTTTCTCTTTTCAATTTTCGTTTTTCCTTTGGACTATGCTGAGCCTTTTTCTGCGTTTCCCTTTTGCCTTTATCTTTACTTCCCTTATCGCCCATATCTGTTCCTCCGTGATTGAAAACGAATGTTCAGCCTTGCGTTTTTTTGTTGTTCAAGCAAGGGGTTC
>CAYWYX010000179.1:0-3663 GCA_964462735.1 uncultured Acidobacteriota bacterium
CAACATCAAACTTTCGCTTGAGGCTAACTGGATCACCACAGTGTTCACAAAAACTAGCTACATTCTTGTTATTGGCACCGCAGGCAGAACAAACTACTTCTTCCATAGAGAATGGATTTGTAACAATCACCGACCCACATGATTTACAATCTGTTCTCAAATGGGAGAGACCCTTAAGGGAACCACATTTACACTCCCAATTACCAATTGAATAATCTACAAATTCGAGAGAAGAAACTCCTCGAAAATCACTAATGGGGAAAACAGAATTAAACACAGCCTGAAGGCCAGTGTCTTGGCGTTCTTGTGGTAGTAGCCCCATTTGAAGAAAATATGCATAAGACTTCTTTTGAATTTCAATTAAGTTGGGGATTTGAATAGAAGTTTCAATTTTTGAGAACTTTACCCGCTCTTTTAACCGTCCATTTGAGGCAACACCCATTTCCAATATACTCCTTCGATTCTTTAAAAAAGACCTTGGTCTTCACTGAAAGGGAAATACTACATTATTAGGATAAGTACCCTAAATCATAAGAGATTTACTACTTGCCATATTATATGACGACAAAAGTTTTCAATTATTCAGGACCGGTATACCTGAACTATTTTAACTCGACAGTGGCTCCTGCATCTTCAAACTTCTTTTTGATTTCCTCTGCCTCATCTTTGGCAATACCTTCCTTGACAGGTTGAGGTGCACCATCAACCAAATCTTTGGCTTCTTTGAGACCTAGGCTAGTCACCTCGCGAACAACTTTAATGGTACTTATTTTATTAGAACCAATAGCTGTCAAAACAACGTTAAATTCTGTTTGTTCTTCAGTCTCTTCCTCTGCAGAACCAGCTGGGCCTGCAACGGCAACAGCAGCTGCAGCTGCAGAAACTCCAAATTTATCTTCTAATTCCTTGACTAACTCAGAGGCTTCCAATAAGGTCAACTCTTGGATACCCTCAAGCAATTTTTCAACTTTCTCTGACATCGAAATACCTCCTAAACTTTAATCAAAAAGCTACTCTGAAAACTTCTTCTCTTTACTAGCTTGATCTAAAACTACAGCTAATCCTCTAGGCACAGCTTGCACAACACTTGCTATCCTTTGGGCTCCAGCATTTAACAAAAACATTATCTTGGAAATCAGTTCCTCTTTAGTGGGAAGGCTAGCTATATGATTTAGATCTTCTAGTTCAATTACACGTCCTTCAACAATACCTACCTTAAAAACCAGACGTGGATGATCCTTAGCATAGGTTGAAATTGCTTTAGCTAAAGCAACGGCATCCTGATCGTTATATGCCAAGCTGTTAGCACCCTTCAATTCCTGCTCAAAAGCTTCCACAGGAGTTCCTTGGGCAGCACGTTTAGCTAGTCGATTTCTAATCACTCTGTATTTTGATCCAGAAGCACGAATACTTCTTCGCAGTTCTAGGTCCTCACTAACTGTTAAACCCTCAAACCCCGTCAAAAACAGGTTCTTGGCAGAATTGAATTCTTCCTGGAGATATTTAATTTGTTTTTCTTTATCGTTACGATTCATTCCTACACTTCCCCCAATATCACTTTTCTAAAGACGCTATTTCTATAGAAATTCCTGGCCCCATAGTTGAACTGAGAAATACACTTTTTAGATACTTTCCTTTAACTGCAGACGGCCTAGCCTTAATTACAGAATCAATTAATGTTCTAGAATTTTCTAGAAGCTTTTCAGTATCAAAAGAAACCTTTCCAATGGGCGTATGGATAATTGCCGTTTTATCAACCCTAAATTCAACTTTTCCAGCCTTAATTTCCTTTACAGCTTTACCAACCTCAAAAGTAACAGTCCCTGTTTTAGGGTTAGGCATCAAACCCTTTGGACCTAAAATTTTTCCCAATTTTCCTAATAATTTCATCATATCTGGTGTGGCGACAAGAGCCTCAAAATCTAACCATCCTCCCTGAATTTTACCAACTAGTTCATCTCCCCCAATATGATCTGCACCTGCATCTTCAGCTTCTTTTTGTTTATCTCCGGAAGCAATCACGCATACTTTTCTACTTTTACCCAAACCATGAGGAAGAACCACCGTTCCACGTACCATCTGATCAGCATGCTTCGGATCCACACCAAGACGCATAGCAATTTCGACAGTTTCATCAAATTTAGCAGAAGCTAGCTTCTGTACTAGGGGAAGAGCTTCTTGTAGAGGCCAAGCATCATTCTGAAGTTCCTTTTTCGCCTGAATCATACGTTTACTAGACTTAGCCATATTTTGGCCTCCTTAGTTAATCACTTCTATTCCCATACTGCGTGCTGTGCCCTTAACAATAGCCATAGCATTTTTTAGATCATTAGCATTCAAATCCGGCATTTTTTGTTTAGCTATGTCCTCCACTTGTTTTTCCGTCACTGTACCTACTTTGTCTCTATTCGGAGTTCCAGACCCTTTAGCAATACCAGCTATTCGTTTGAGAAGTACAGCCGCTGGTGGAGTTTTGGTAATGAAAGAATATGACCGATCGGCATAAACTGTTATAACAACCGGAATAATCAACCCCTCTTGGTCCTTGGCAGAGGTCTTGGCATTGAAAGCTTTGCAAAAATCCATAATATTTACACCCTGTTGACCCAAAGCAGGACCCACAGGAGGAGCAGGCGTTGCTTTCGCTGCAGGAATTTGAAGTTTGATATATCCAATGATCTTTTTTGCCATCAAGCATCTCCATGCAAATCCAAGTTTTAGTTACTAAAATTTATTTAAACTCAGAAAAAAATAAAAGGACATTTTGGGATTCAGGATTTTTCAACCTGTAGGTAATCCAATTCCACGGGAGTTTGACGTCCAAAGATTGTCACCATAACTTTTAGGGTATTACGTTCTTCATTAAGTTCTTCAACAGTCCCCGTAAAATTACTGAAAGGACCGTCAATAATCTTAACGGTTTCTCCATTCTGGAAGGTAAATTCCAATTTTGGTTTTTCCGCCGTTGCTTCAGCATGATATATAATTTCATCAACTTCTTTTTGGCTTAATGGAACAGGTGTTGTCCCATACTTTACAAAACCTGTTACACGAGGAGTATTTTTCACTACATGCCATGCCTGATCGGTCATCTGCATCTCAATCAGTAAGTACCCAGGAAACGTCATTTTAGAACTAGTTACCCGCTTCCCATCTTTCATTTCAAGAACGTCTTCGGTAGGAACTAGGATTTCTCCAACCTCAACCTCCATGTTAAAAGCCTTAACTCTACTCTTCAGACTCTCTGCTACCTTACGTTCATACCCGGAGTATGTATGAATAACATACCACTGTTTATCCATTCTAACTCTCCCTTTGACTGCATTAAAGCAACTTCATAGGAATTAAGTCATCTCATTGGCCAGCTAACCAGCTATAAAGCCCCTGAACCCAAAACTGCATAATTGTATCGACTAAGCCCAAAAATATTCCAAAAAAGAAAACCGTACACAAAACAACAATAGTAGTCCCATAGACTTCTTTTCGACCTGGCCATGAGACCTTTTTTAGTTCTAACTTTACATCACTGAAAAACTGATTAATCTTGGATAGGCCTAGTCCCTTTAACACTTAGTAAACTCCCTATCAAATTAAACCCTCACAAACATTGGCAGGCCAGGAGGGATTCGAACCCCCAACATCCGGTTTTGGAGACCGGCGCTC